>JAGPKZ010000027.1 GCA_018053665.1 Prevotella sp. | reverse complement strand
GGTATTTATTAAGTGAACCTCCGCCGATGATATGTAAAGCCTTGATGTCGAAATCAGCAAAGTCTTTCAGCCATTCCAATACCTGTCTATATCGCAGTGCAAGTGAATCGAATATGCAACGGCATATCTCGGCATATCCTTCAGGTACGTGTTCACCGTGATCGGCACAATATTTCTTTATTGCTTCAACCATAGAAGTAGGATTAGCGAATACTGCGTCATCAGGATTAATAAGACTTTTGAATCCTTCCACCTTCATGGCCTCGTTAAGTAGTTCGGCATGTCCCATATCCTTAGTCTCGTGCCATTCTTTTCTGCAACTTTCATACAACCACATACCGCAGATGTTCTTTAGGAATCTTGTTGTTCCCTCAATACCGCCTTCGTTGGTGAAGTTAAGTTTATAGCTTTCTTCATTTATGATAGCGTCCTTTGTTTCTATACCCATAAGGCTCCAAGTACCCGAACTAAGATAAGCAAAGTGCTCGTCTTCAGCAGGTACGGCAGCTACAGCACTTGCTGTGTCGTGTCCAGCTACAGCTACAACAGGTATATCACCAAGTCCTGTAATATTTTTTACCTCATCGCTTAGGTTTCCTATTACAGTTCCAGGAGCTGTCATTTTACCAAATTGCTCACGTTTCAGTCCAAGCGTATCAAGCAGTTCTTCTGAAATATCGCCTTCTTTTGGATTAAGCAGTTGTGATGTAGAGCATACAGTGTATTCGCAGATAGCTTTTCCTGTAAGCATGTAACTCAATGCGTCAGGTATGAACATAATCTTGTCTGCACCAGCAAGAGCATCATTCTTAGCTTTCTTCATAGCGTAAAGCTGGAATATGGAATTGAAGTTCATCAATTGTATTCCTGTTATTCCATAAACGTCTTTTTTAGACATCTGCTCACCGAAGTATTCCTCCATCGTGTTCATTGTGTGAGGGTCACGATAGGCTAGTGGATTGCGAAGAATGTTTCCGTCTTTACCCGTGCATACGAAGTCACATCCCCAGGTGTCAATACCGATACTTTCAATCTTTATATTTCGCTCAGCTACGATTTTAAGACTCTTTATAATCTCATTATATAGGGCGAATATATCCCAATACACATGTCCGCCTGTAGAAATCAGATTGTTGTCGAAACGTGTTAGCTCATCCATTTTCACCTTTCCGTCTTTCAGAAAGCCAACGATTGTGCGTCCGCTTGTTGCTCCAAGGTCAACGGCAAAGAAGTGTTTTAGATTTTCCATTGTTTGTAGATTAGTGTTTATTATGGTGGCAAAGATAGTAAATCGGTGATGTGACAGACTAGATTTTTTGATTTTAAACCCATAATTTTTGTCATTACCATGTTTTTTGATAACTTTGCACAATACAATTTGGTAACATGAAAAAGTTTAAGTATCTGGTTACTGATACCAAGGATTTGCAGTGGGGATTAAATGTCGACACTGTTGGTTATGAGGAGAATCTTCCTGGTGAGGATTATCCTACCCATGGTCATGCCGATGGCTTCTACTTCAATGTAGCCAAAGGACGCATATTGCATGAATATCAGATGCTTTATGTGAAAGATGGTGGTGGGGTGTTCAAGTCGCAGAGTTTGGGAGAAGTAGAATTGTGTAGTGGTGATATCTTCCTTCTTTTCCCTGATGAATGGCATAGTTATCATCCTAATGATAATACTGGTTGGAAATGTTATTGGCTTGGATTTAAGGGGCGCAACATGGACGATCGTGTAAATGCAGATTTCTTGTCACCAGAACATCCTATATATCACGTGGGCTATTCAAGTGAGATTATCCGCATGCTTGATATGGCTTTGCATGTAGCAGACGAGGAGGCTATACATTCCCAACAGGTGCTTGCCGGAATAACAAACTATCTTATCGGACTGATGTATTCTCTTGAAAGCTGCAATCAGTTGCAACAGAATTTCGTGCATACAGATATAGTAAATCGTGCTCGCCAGATGATACGTGAGACGTTGGAAGATGGAACGACTATTCAGGAGATTGCAATGCGGTTAGGAATGAGCTATTCTAATTTCAGAAAAATATTCAAGGAGTTCACTGGTTTTTCTCCGTCTATGTATCAGCAGGATTTAAAATTGCAGCGTGCCAAGGATCTATTGGCGACTACAGATATGACTATAAAGGAAATTGCTTATCAACTTAATTTTGAGTCGCCTGATTATTTTTCTTCAAAGTTCCGACTGAAGACAGGACTAAAGCCGAGTGAGTTCCGTGGTAATGAAAGATGATATATTCATTATATGATAATTGAAATATCAATTATTGAGGCTTAAAAATCATAATTCAAAGCCGTTAACCGTAAAATAAGGCTATTTTTGCCGAAAGAAAAAACAAATCAACAAAAATATGAAACAAACAGTTTTGGAAGGCCGTGAAGCCTTAAAGAAAGAAATTGATAAGATTGCAGAGGTTGCCGGTTATCTGTGGCAGAACGGATGGGCAGAGCGCAACGGTGGTAATATCACAGTAAATATTACAGAATTGGTGGATGACAAAATTAAGAGTCTTCCTGCAATTAGTGATGTTAAGCAGATTGGTGTTACTTTGCCTGCTTTGAAAGGTTGCTACTTCTTTTGCAAGGGAACTGGCAAGCGTATGCGTGATCTTGCACGTGAGCCAATGGACAACGGAAGTATCATTCGCATATTAGACGATTGCGCAAGTTATGTAATCATTGCCGACAATGCTGTTATGCCTACAAGTGAACTTCCTTCACACCTTACAGTTCATGCACATCTTATAGAAACTGGTTCTCCATATCGTGCCACTGTACATACACATCCTATTGAACTTATTGCAATGAGTCACAACCCTAAGATGATGGGCAAGGATGTGCTTTCGAATTTATTGTGGAGCATGATTCCTGAAACAAAGGCTTTCTGTCCACTTGGATTGGGTATTGTACCTTACGAACTGCCAGGCTCAAACAATTTGGCTCAGGCTACATTGAATGAACTTGAAAACTATGATGTAGTTATGTGGGAAAAGCATGGTGTATTTGCAAAGGGACTTGATGTAATGGATGCTTTCGATCAGATTGATGTCCTTTCAAAGAGTGCCAAGATATATATCAATTCACGTTGCATGGGATTTGAACCTGAAGGAATGAGCGAAGCACAGATGAAAGAAATGTCTGTTGCCTTTAACCTTCCAAAATAATGAGGATACAAACAAAAAAGGACTTAGTTTTATATGTTTATAAAGCTAAGTCCTTTTTGGTATACGCATATATTTGTACAGAATGTTGTATATTTAAGTTTTTGCATAACAGTTGTATTTTATAGTTATTACATTAATTGATAGGAAATGATTAGACTAATATGCATTTTCCGCTATCATTTTTATAAGATAAAAAAAATGATTAAAAGTTATCTTTTTTTAAAAAAAACATAATCTCTCTTTTTTTTCTATATTTTTGTACTAATCTAATAAATTATTTTTTTTTGTAAAAGGCAGAAACCGAAAAGTCTTATGAGAGTAGGTGTAAATTATTATATTTAATAATTATGAAAAAATATTGTTTTGTTTTATCTTTTTTGATGTGTGTTTTTATATCTTCGTGTGAAAATGAAAACATTTGTTTAACCTCCAAAAGTAAAGTAGAAGAATTGAAAAAAATAAGTGAGTATCACTCTAGTGGACTTGATGCAATTTATACTCAGTTAGCAGGTTCTTCTACACGCTCAATAAGTTCTAATGTTACCAGAAAAGATATAATTAGGTTGGCATCAGATTATATTTATAGTCAATCTAAACTGGAAAATTTTAAAACCCGCTCTTTGAGTCCTTCTGAACAAATTTCAGATACAATAGTTCGTCAATTATCACCTAAAGCAGATAGTTTATTTAATGAATATTTTACTAATCTTGTAAAGTCTTCAAGTAAGGAAAGTATGTTGTCTTATGTTGAGTCTTTGTTGAGGGAAGAAACTTTTATGTCACTTGATAGTGGTGAGCAAAACTTTTTAACCTTTATGATGTACATAGGAATAGATTCTGCAGAGTATTGGTCTAATCCTTATAATTTGGACAAGTGGATGTCACTTAAGACCAACTCACCTATTACTACAACAAGAAGTGTAGCTGGACCTGCAGGAAGATACTGGTTGACTCGGAAACAAATAAATAATCCAGCCTTTCAGAAAATTTTAGGAGCGGACTGTAGGGGATGTGGATATTCTTTACTTTGTGGCTTTTCCCCTTGGGGATGGGCAGCTGGTGGCATAGCAGGTTCTGTTGATGCGGCGTTGTTTTAAAAGTTCCTTATACTTTAATTAGTTATGAATAAGAAATATATATATAGCTCTGTTATGAGTTGGTTAAGGTTGTTTGTGATGTTTTCTGGCATCTGGACCATGAGCTTAGTGGCTACTAAAATGCCGTTTAAGCAGTCAAGTAGAATACTTGTTGCTTCATTTATATTTGGTTTGGCGCTGTCTTTGGCTATTTCATTACCAAAGATATATAAGATATATAAGATATATAAAAAAAAGAATCACTAGTGATATTTTATATGTTCTATAACTATTGTATAGTTGTGATTTTTTATTATATTTGCATCAGTGCTTAATAAGAGAAAAACTAAAAAAGTTTCAAAAATTATAAATAACCTCCACTTTAAACGTAAGTTGCTATCCTGTAGCCTGTTATCTAGTGGAGGTATACCTCCACTATCATCCACTGTCCTCCACTAAAATTTGCTGTTTTCTACGATAAAATAGATGATATACCTAGACCACTACTTTGAAAGTTCGGTAACACTAAAAGAATAAAATGGAAATTTATTTACTATATTATAATCAATAAACATATCGTTGATACAACTAAAATATTAGTAACGACAAAACGAAAACGTTTGATCAATGGAATGGAAACTTTATAACGATATAATGGAAACGTTTGATCGTAGAATCAGAAACTTTATAACGACATAACGCAAACGTTTGATCGATAGAACGGGGTGATGGACGATTAATAATAGAAACTTAGTAACGATAAATCAGAGACATCCTACACTATAGCAAAAACTCTGTATCGTGAAACGGATTTATTACTAGCAGTAAAGCGTATATGCGCAACGATGATAAAATTAGTTTCTACGACATACCATTAAGTGATTAGGGCCTAATCACTCTGCACTTTGTGATACATTATTGAGTGATTAGGCCCTAATCACTATTTAATAGAATATCTGAAGGATATTTCATGTAAGAAATCAGGTAACTTAATAATTTGAAATAAAACGCTAAAAATAGGAGTGTTTTCGACTTTAATGTCACTTTTACCCCGATAATGTCACTTAATGTCACTCGCTAAAGCCCGATAAACAGGGCGTTTGTGACAAAGTGACATTAGTGACATTAAAAAAACTTTTTCTGGTGGAGAGTTAAATGCTTTCAAGTCCAGAACTCATCTTGCTGGGAATCGGTCATTGTTGCGCCACATTGCGGACACGTTTTCCCGTCCCAATTATATATTTTGTCGCTTCCGCAATTTAGGCACAGGCGTCCAGCCTCTGATTGGAATGATGGAGCAGCATCTCCTATTGCACCTCCTACAACAAGAGGTTGCAGTGTATGGCAGTCTGGACAAGACATGGTGACAATATGCTGTCCCATAAAGCCTACGCCTTCGTAAATGTCAGCTTCATATCCGCACTTAATGCATTTGTATTTCTTCTTAATAGCCATTTGTTATAATTAATATGCTGATGCAAACGTAATTATTAACATACAAATATTATTCTGTCTAAGAATATAATTAAGATGTTGCACGTAGCTAATCTAATTATATAATCGGCATTTGAAGAGTTTCTTTATCTTGATGAAAAGAAAATAAAGAAGCTCTGGAACATATATTCCAGAGCTTTTTGTATTTATTTTGCAGCCAATACTTCAACTTCTACTAGCGCACCCTTTGGCAAAGCTTTAACTGCAACGGCTGAGCGAGCAGGATAAGGCTCATTGAAGAATTGAGCGTAGATCTCGTTCATCGCAGCGAAGTCACCCATATCTGCCATGTAGACTGTTGTTTTTACAACATGGCTCAAATCAGTTCCGGCTTCTTTTAGAATGTTACTTGCATTCGTAAGTGCCTGCTTTGTCTGTTCCTTTATACCACCTTCAACGAAATCTCCTGTTGCTGGATTTATTGGAATCTGACCTGAAGCAAATACAAAACCGTTTACCTCGATAGCCTGGCTATAAGGACCTATAGCTGCAGGCGCGTTGTTTGTGTGAATAGCTTTCATAATTAATATTATACTTTTAGATTTGAATTATTCGTTATTGTTATTCCTTTTTCCTCAAGAGCCTTACGAATTTCATCAATATGCTCCTGGTTCTTTGTCTCCATGGTAACTCGTAGTATACATGCATTAACCTTATTACGGTTTCCTGTTCTGTCATGATGTACACTTGTGATGTTTGCGCCCTTGTTAGCTATAACTGTACAAACCTCTACTAATTTACCAGGTTGGTCATCAAGTTGCATATCAAGAGTACACAGACGACCGCTTTTGGCAAGACCTCTGTTGATAACCCTGTTGAGAATTGTAACGTCGATGTTTCCTCCACTCACAATACACACGGTCTTCTTACCTTTAACAGGAACTTTGTTGAACATGACTGCGGCAACACTTGCGGCACCTGCACCCTCAGCTATCATCTTTTCTGATTCAATGAGTTTCAATATTGCTGCACATATCTCGTCTTCGCTGACAGTAACAATTTCATCAACATATTTTGAACAAGTTTCAAAAGTAAGTTTGCCTGGTTCTTTTACTGCAATACCATCAGCAACAGTAGATACAGATGAGAGACATTCTCTTTTTTTGTCGCAGAGACTTTTCTGCATGCTTGGTGCACCTTCTGCCTGAACACCATAAACCTTAATCTTTGGGTTGAGGCTCTTTATGGCAAAAGCCACTCCAGAGATAAGTCCTCCACCACCAACAGGAACAACAACAGCATCAAGGCTAGGTAACTGTTCCATGAGTTCAAGTCCGATAGTGCCCTGACCGGCGATTACATTCTCATCATCAAAAGGATGTACGAATGTGTAACCTTTTTCGTCGTGTAGCTGCAGTGCCTTCTGATATGCGTCATCATAAACTCCTGGTACAAGACAAACGTCTGCACCTAGCCGTCGTGTGGCTTCAACCTTACTTATCGGTGCTCCTTCAGGTAAGCAGATAAGGCTTTTTACTCCCATAGCAGTAGCACCTAGTGCCACACCCTGAGCATGGTTTCCGGCAGAACAGGCAACTACGCCCTTCGCCTTTTCCTCTTCAGACAGCTGTGAAATCTTGTAATAAGCTCCACGAATTTTAAACGAGCCTGTCTTTTGCAAGCATTCCGGTTTAAGATAAACATCTACATCCGGGTTAATCTTTTGGGTATGCACCAATTCTGTCTTGCGTATTACATTGCTCAAGACATATCGTGCTTTGTAAAAATTGTCTAACTGCAGCATCTTTTTCTTCGTTTTATGTTAGCAATACTCATTGCAAAGTTACAATGATTTTTTGTATATCGGTAAAACGAATCAGTTTATTTTCCTAAAAAACGTGTGTTTAAATAATTATTAAAAGTATCTTTATATAAATCACCAATCGGCAGGTATACGTCTTCGTTCATTATAACACGATTTTTGTTTACTTCCATGATCTTATCAAGGTTAATAATGTATGAACGATGAATTCGCATGAAGTTTGCTGGTAGGCGTTCTTCAAGTTTTTTCATACTTAGTAAAACGATTAGCGGCTTAGGCTGAGAGATTAGATGTATCTTCATATATTCACTCATGCCCTCTACATATAATATATCGGATATGTCAACCTTGACAATTCTGTGTTCTGTTTTGAGGAATAGGGTGGAAGCGTCTTCTGAAACACTTTGATTTGATGTGGAATCGTTGTCATTAATCTGTTCATAAACTCGCTTTACCTTGTTTGCTGCACGTTGGAACTCGTCAAGTCCAAATGGTTTCAGCAGATAGTCAACAGCGTCAACCTTATATCCTTCTACGGCATACTCGCTGTAAGCGGTGGTGAAGACTATTATTGGAGGAGATGCAAGACTCTTAACGAAATCCATACCATTGAGATCTGGCATGTTGATGTCACAGAATATAGCATCAACAACATCACTCTGCATTATTTGTTTCGCCTCAATAGCACTCTGACATTGACCTACAATAGATAAGAATGGAATTTTGCTGATATAAGCAACGAGTTGCTGCAATGCTAGCGGCTCATCATCAATAGCTATACATTTAATCATCATATTTTGAGTGTTCATTTATATACTGTTATGTCATCGGTAAATCTAATTTTACATTATACGTATCGATGTTGTCCTTTATATCCAATGTATATTTGTCTCCATAGATAAGTTCTAGCCTTTGTTTCACGTTTGCTAGTCCCACGCCACCCTGTTTAGGCAGTCCTGTTTCTTCTTTCTCAGAATTGTCCTCAGGTTTTTTGCTATTTATGCAAGTAAAGTAAAGTCTTTTGCCTGTGAGACTGATGCTGATATTTATAAAACTGTCTTGCTGATAGCTTACACCATGTTTGAAAGCGTTTTCTATGAATGTTATCAACATAAGTGGAGGAATTCCTTTGTCGTTAATCGTATTCTGTATGTTTAGTGAAATCTTTACCTTGTCGGTGTATCTGAGTTTCATTAATGTAATATAGTTGTTGATAAACTGTATCTCACGTACTATAGGAATAAATGATTTGTTTCCTTCATACAGTATATAGCGCATCATCTTGGACAGTTCAACTATTGTGGTCTTTGCTTTCTCTGGATCTATGTCTACAAGTGCATGAATGTTGTTAAGCGTGTTCATAAAGAAATGCGGGTTTATCTGGTATTTCAGATATTCTAGTTGTTGTTGAAGGTTTTGCTTCTCTAGCTGCTGCATCTCCTTAGAGTCCTTATCATTCTTTAAATATAGTTTCACACCAAGATTCATTCCGATGAGCAATACTAATATCATTGACGATATTATATTTTTCTCTGCTAAGAACATTGGTGGGTCCGGACGTCTCTCTTTCATGTCAGGTCGAACATTCATTCTTATTGGTTCGTTATCTGCCCTGTCAATTCCATGTGGTAGTTTCTCTACTTTATATCCATGCATACGTAAGTCTCTAGTCATGAATTCTATCCTATGTATTTCCATTTTCTTTCTGAAATCCTTAGGTTTCTGTGAACATTGGAAAACTGCAAAAATAGTAATGAGACATATCGTAGTTAGGAAATAAATAAGTTTCTTATTCTTGTATATCAGCAAGGGTGCCAATATGAAATTATGTATAAGGAATATTATGCCGTATGCCGTGTACAAATTCCATATATGGAAAATCTCCGACCAGTCCATTGTCATGGCTGAGTTATTCTGCACCCGCATATACATGCTTAATGCTGGTGCAATAAATAATATTAACCATAAAACTAGGTATATTAGATTTTCCTTGTAAGCGGATGATTTTATTTTCATTATTCCTATAACGTAATGTTTATATAAAAATTGCATGTCATTTTGTGCTTATTATCAATTGGTTTCTGCAAATATAAACACATATTATATTCTTTAAAAAATAAATCAGCCAACACCGTGTTTTTTTCAGCAAACGAGAAAACACAAAAAGAGGTGCATCACTTATTCTCGTGATGCACCTCAGATGTTGAATTATATAACTGACCTAATTTAATAGTCTGTGTTTTGTGGATCAAAGTTTGTCCAGCCTGATGTCCAAGTATCGCCTGCGTTTAATGCACCAAGATATGATACTTGAGTAAACCAAGAGCCAATGCCTGTAAACGATGCTCCGTTAAGAACAGGACTTCCTGCTTGTGGAATATAACTGTTGTTGAGCAATAGGTCTGACCATTTGTCAAAAGACTTATTTCCGTTCTGTGCAAGGAAGAATGTGCTTGAGAAAGACTTTTTGCTGCTATCCATTATAGGCTTTGAATCAGCATCATATCCTGTAACCATCACATCGTCATAAATCTTGTTGGCATCTGTTCCAACAGCATCCATTCCTGCGAAGTAGATGTTTTGAAGTTTCATGTTTCCTGCTGTGGCAGCACCCTGTGTGTCTCCCTTCTGATTATCAAGAATCAATCCGATAGGCCAGCCAATGGCTATAGAATTTACACAGTTCAGGTGTGAGTTGCGTCTTATATGCATTGCAGCCTGGAATTTTCCTAGTGCAGCACCATTGTTAGGATTGTAGCTTCCTCCAGTGATATAATCAGGAGTGTTGACAAAGTTGTTGTCAAGCTTTGGACCTACAAATGTGATGTTTGAGAATGTTGCCGTTGTGTATGGGCTAACTGCAGAACCGTCTGCACAGTTGTCGCTTTCAAAACCGTTGCTCTGTGATGTATCTGCAATTTTTGAGTCACGAATGGCAAGTCCGAACTGAACGCTACCTGAAAATCCATTGTCGGTATCGAAATCATCATCCCAGCCTTTGTAAGCTATAAGATATTTGCAGTTTACTTTTCCACCAAACCATTCGTATGAGTCGTCATTACTGTAGCTCACCTGGACATGGTCTATTTGTGTACCACTTCCGACAGAACCGAGTGTAAGACCATTAATCTCCTTATCCTTTTGGAATGGATAACCTGCAAACTCAATACGCACATAACTCAAAACTCCAGAATTGTCGGTGTCGTCATTGCCACCATGTTTTGTACGTGGACCACCTTCAATCTGCATTTCATTTTGATTGTTTTTGGCTTTTCCACAAAGTACCAAACCTCCCCAGTCACCAGGCTTTCTGCTGCCTTTGGTTTGTTCTGAAGTAAATATAATTGGTGAGTTAGCTGTGCCTTGAGCGATAAGCTTTCCGCCACGTTCTGCAATTATCGCAGCTTTTGATTCCTTATCACCTTTAATGATAGTTCCAGGTTCTATAGTCAGCTGTGCGCCGTTGCCTATATATACCCATCCCTTAAGCAGGTAAGTGCCTTTCTTTAGAGTCTGTTTACCAGTGAATACGAATTCCTGATCTCCATTACCAATTTCAAGTCCATTAGCGTCTTCCTTTCCGTTGTTGAACAGAATGTGGTCGCAAGCTTTTAAACCTCCGTCTGTAGTCCAGACGTATGATGTGCTGCCTGTACCGCCTCCATTGTCTGTTACATTGTCGTTGCTACTGCATGCTGTCATTGAAACAGCCATTGCAAAGATGCTAATACATCCTAATAACTTCATACTTTTCATCTTCATGTTTTTTGTGATTAAAACTTATATATAGCTGTTAAACCTATATTTCTTCCTGGTTTATATTTTCTTGTAACTTCTTCGATCGTTTTTTTGTTGCCATTTGAATATGTCACGTCGGCAAACTGTTTGTATGTCACATTCTCGTTGAGAATATCTCTAACACTTAGCTTAAGTTCCAAATGACTTCCAATACGCTTTGTCGCCGTAAAATCTATCGTGTTCCTTGGCATTTCGTAGCTGTCTGGTATTCGGGCATTGTCTTCGCTTCCCGTAGAACCTTCACTTCTGCCTACACCGATTATTCTTTTTCCTATGCGGTTGTAGAGTAATGCCATGTCAAAACCGTGACGATGGTTGTTATAAAACAGTCCTGTATTAATAAGATAAGGAGACTGACCTTGCATTGGGCGGTTTTCCTCTTTTGCTCCCTTCTCAAAGTTTACTCTACTCTTTATCAGTGACCCGTTAAACGACCAACTGAAATTAGGCAAACCGATGAATGAGAGATCTTTACGAATGTCGAGCTCAATACCGTAGTTGTTGGCTGAAAGAGCATTCTTATAAGAATAGATAAGGTCTGTTCCGCCTGCCACGGTATATGTCCATTCTATCGGCGAGTCGAAATGCTTGTAGAATAATGCCAGTGTTACCATCTCTCCACGCGACGGATAAAATTCATATCTTAAATCCAAATTATCCACATGACAGTTCTTTAGTTCTGTGTTTCCCTGTACGCTTGAAGCCAAGTCAAAGTCATAGTAAACGGATGAAGACACTTCACGGAACTCGGGTCTGTTTATGCTTCGTCCGTAACTTAGTCTTAGTTGTTGACGGTCGTCTATCTTGTAGGTAGAGTTTATTGAAGGGAACAGGTCGCCGTTGCGGTAGAATCTACTGAAATGACTTTCCTCATTGTCCTTCGTGTTTGATATAAGCTCCATCTGATTATATTCATAGCGGACACCGGCGTTGATATCCAGTTTGCCAAAGGGGAGTGAAGCAGCTAGGTATCCTGCGGCGAGAGAGTTGTGTCCGCTGTAGTTATTGCGCATCCTTACTATCTCAAGTAGGTTGAGTTTGTCGTCACCATAATTGCTGCCGTCGCTCAACAGAGTAGGGATGTCCATGTGTCTGAAGTTAGTCGGCAGATTATTCTTGTCGGCATTCCAGTTGTATATGAATTCATGTGTGGTGTATTTTCTGGTACGGTATTCACCATAAGCTCCAAACTTCAATACAGGCTGCCATGAGTTGAAATTAAATTTATGTGCGTCGTTGATATTTGCAGATAATATATTTTCGTCAAGGCGAGTCCATTCTCGTGAAATGTCGTTTCCTGTTGAAAGTGCATATACACCGCTTTCCAAAGCATCATCTGTTAAGTATCTGCGACGGTCGGGAAGATTACGGTTGGCATACGCATAGCCGACGCTCCAGTCAAGTGCATCGTTGCTGAATGTATGCTTACCCGTAAACTGACCGTTGTATGTTGTTCGGCTTCTGTAGTAATATTCTGCAGAACGTTCCAAATTGGCCTGTGCACTTACGCCGTCACGCCATGTATATCTGGAGTTACCGATTTGATTGAATATGTTTTTAAACTGATATTTGTTATTTCCTCCCGCACTAAGCAGTGTAATGTTGAGCATTGCACCAAGCCTAACGTTAGTCGTATATTGATTATCGGTAGATTTGCGCAAGTAATTGCTTCTGTCGTTAGCTAAGTCATAAACACCAAAGAGATTATTTTCCATATTCTCGTGGGTCTGTTGTTCGCTGCTATAGTTTGCTGCTGCAATAAGTCCTATCTTGTTTCCGCGTATGTCCCATTTATGGTTGTATCCCATTGATAGTTTCATGTCGCCGATAGGAGTGGAACGCTTTACGTTCCAGTCATTTTTCATCTTGTCCATAGAGCGCATTCCATTGTCAAAACCTAGAAAGTCTGTCGCTGAGTGTTTGGCTGAATAGAAATTTCTGAAAGCAGAACTACTGTTCCAGTTTCCTCCTACAGATAAGTTGAAAGAGTTCTCCTCCGGAATTTCCTTTGTGTTTACGAGGATAAATCCTCCAGTGTAATCAGCCGGATATTCCGAAGAAGGTGTTTTTATAATAGTAAGGTTGTCAATCTGTGAACTTGGGATTATATCGAAAGAGAATGCCCTTGCGTCAGCTTCGCTGCTGGGAACAGCTCCTCCATTAATCCATACGTTGTTGTATCTTTGCGAGAGACCTCTCACCATAACGAACTTGTCGTCAATGAGGCTTACTCCTGGCACGCGTCGTATCACCTCTCCCGCATTTGAATCTTGTGTTCTCTGTATTTCCTGTGCCGATATGTTGCTCACTATGACGGAACTGTTTTTGGCTAGTTGCATCATTGCCACCTCTGTATTCTTACGCTCTACCGCTGTAATGGTAACTTCGCCCAGTTGTTGCTCGTCTTCTTTCAAAGCCACACTTATTGTGTTATCCTGCTCATTTGAAGAAGATTGCACGCCGTCAATTTTTTTAGTCTGATATGATATATACTTTATAATAAGATTGTATGCGCCGTTGTTTTTCAGTCCTAATATACTGAACTTTCCGCTTGCGTCAGTTATCGTTGCAATGTCGCATCCCTCAATTTGGACTGTCGCTCCGATAAGTGGTTCTCCCGTTTTTTTGTCAACAACGTTTCCGTTAATGCACTGTGCAAATCCGGAATTTGTAATCATCATTAGTAGCATCGCTACTGTTCCCCTTTTAATTCTTTTCATGTTTATCTTCAGTTTATCTTTTTTTAGACACTGCAAAGATAGATAGGGAATGTTTCAATAATATTGCCTTGAAGTTATGAAATCCTTACATTGTGGTTACATACAAGAAATGAATAATACAAACGTGTTAAGCATTTGCTTATATAATATATAAGGTGAAAAGTTTTTGGCAGAAGATCAAAATGAGGATAAAATAGCATGTTACTTATGTTACGTTTGTTATTCTAATCTTGTGTGCGATTACAATGTTAAAATCAAAAAATAATGGAGAAATTAGTTGGAACCTATTTCTTTATTTCATATATTTGAAACGTAATCAAATAGGAACCAATCCGTTAGAGGATGGTCAACCTGATTTCTTTAAGCCATACTACATGGCTATCTGATTTTTATAATCAGAACAAGAACAATGGGGCGGGGAATGATAAAAATTTCTCCGCCTTTCTTTGTGCCTATTATTTCTGTGAAGATGTGAAACTACATGTGAGTAAATGCAGAAATAGATGGCTTTCTGTGTCTTATTTTTGTTTTTTTTAAGCTATTTCGCATTAAGTTCCTCATTTATAATAATATGTTTTTTAGATTATTATATCTATTTGTTACATCACGAAAAGTATATGTAATATGTTTTTAGTAGTAATATAATTTATTATATTACTTTTGTAAAATCAAAATGCAGTAAGTTCAATTTAAATAATTTATGACTGCATATAATAATCTATTATTTGTTATGAAAAATTATCTTTTAAAGACTATGTTGTATATAGTCCTATTGTTCTCTTCAATTACAGCATCTGCTTGGGAAGGTATGGCTATGCCGCAATTGCATGTTGAAGGCAGATATTTTAAGGACGCTAATGGAAATATAGTAAACTTACATGGTTTTGCCCAGACTTACAGTCCGTGGTTTAATGAGTGTTGCACAATATGGAATGACTATGATGTCAATGCATGTTTAACTTATAATCAAGGCTTAATAGATAATATCCTGAATGCCGGCTGGAAGGTAAACTTCTTACGTCTACACATGGACCCTTATTGGTCAAACACTCCAGGCATACATACAAAGGGAGAAAATGATATCTCGGCTTTTGATTATGATCGTTTCACAAAATACTTTCAAAGTGTTTTCGTGCCTATGGCTAAATATGCAATCAGTCATGGACTTTATGTTGTAATGCGTCCACCAGGCGTTTGTCCAGATTCTATAGCTGTGGGGGATGCATATCAAAAATATCTTATCAAGGTTTGGAATTATGTTTCTGCTGACTCATACATAAAGAATAATCCAAACATCATGTTTGAACTTGCCAACGAACCTGTACGTATCTGGTCTGATGGAAAACAGGCTGGCTTCAAGGAATTGAGCGAATATTTCCAAACCATAACAAATACTATTCGTGCTAATTGTAATAACATTGTATTGGTGCCAGGATTGGGATATCAGGCAAACTATGAAGGTTTTGCTGACTATCCGATAAAAGGCGAGAACATAGGCTACGCTGTGCATTGTTATCCGGGGTGGTATAATAGTGGGTCGGAGAATACACCTGACGTAAACTATCAGTTATTTAATGATGGTTGGAATAAACAGATAAAACCAATATCAGACTTGGCACCTATTATTGTTACAGAAATGGACTGGGCACCAGAAAAATATAAATCGTCATTTGGTAAAGGTGTTACAGGAACTGCAGGTGGAACTGGATTTGGAGCTAACTTTAAGAAGATCACAGACGATTGTGGAAACGTAAGTTGGCTGATATTCACAACTCCTGACCTTTTGGCAAAGTTCAAGGATGACCAAGGAAACGGAGATACTTTCCTGACTGATAATGAAGCATGTGCTTGGCCTGCATTTCATTGGTATCAGGATTATGCAAATAAACAATATCCACATGCTGACTTCACATTTAAATCGTGTGCCGATAATGGTGACGGAACATTTACAAACCCTGTAATGCAGGCTGATTTTCCAGATCCAGATGTTCAAAAGGTTGGTGACACATATTATATGGTGACTACAACAATGCATAATTTCCCTGGTTGCACTCTGCTTAAATCAAAAGATTTGGTGAATTGGGAATATTGCAGTAATCCTCTTGCAAAGATGTCATCTAATGCGGAATACAATCTGGAAGATGGTAAGAATATTTATTCTAAAGGTGCATGGGCTAATAGCCTTATGTATAAGAATGGAAAATTCTATATACTTTTCAATGCCTTTGGAAATGGCGATGATGCTGGTGGCTACTTGTTGTCTGCTACTGATGCAGAAGGACCATGGACAATGACACGCCTTTCACGAGGCTATTATGATCCAGGACTGATGACAGATGATGACGGAACAACTTATGTGGTATGTGGAAATAAAAACCTAAGTGTTATTCAGTTGGATGATAACTTTGCTCCTGTGAAAGAAGTTGCTGTAGATGGAGGCTTTGACGGACTGGAAGGTAGTCATTTCTTCAAGAAAGATGGATATTATTATATCTATTCAACTTGTTGCGCATGGCCTGCAACACAGTGGTGCTTCCGTTCAAAAAATGTATTTGGTCCTTACGAGAAAAAAAAGGTATTCGACAGTGACGATATTCATCAAGGGGCAATGATACAGACTCAAAGCGGTGAATGGTGGACAATGCTTATGAAAGATTGTGGCGCTTTTGGCAGAATGCCTTATTTGTTGCCCGTGGCTTGGAATGACAACTGGCCAGTTATAGGTAATAATGGCACAGATGCAGGAACATACACTAAACCGAATGTTGGTGTAAACTATGACAGAAAGTATATGCCGACAAACGACAATTTTAATAATTATCTTTTGGGCAGCCAATGGCAATGGAATCATAATTCAGATAAGTCAAAATGGTCTCTGTTAGAGAATCCAGGTCGATTGCGTCTTTACACTGCATATGTAACAGACTCGTTGCAGAAGTCGCGGAATATGCTAACACAACGTATCTTTGGATATAGGGATAAAACTAAACCATCTTATGGTACGATACGCATGAACATAAGCAAAATGTATGATGGTGATATGGCTGGACTTGCCGTATTCCAGAATCCTTATGCATATATAGCTGTAAACAAGCAGGGTAACACTCTTAACCTTGTGCAGAGTAACACGGCAGACAAGAAGGTATATTCAAATCCGATAACATGTGATTCTGTTATATACTTGCGTGCCATTGCCGACATCACGACTTCAAAGGCTTCATTCTATTACAGTCTAGACAATGTGACATATACTAAGTTCGGACAAGACTTGGATATGAAGTATGATTTATCTGTTTTTGTAGGAAATCGCTTCGGTATATTCAACTACGCCACAAAGGGACTTGGTGGAAGTGTAGATGTGGATTGGTTCTCAACAGAAAAGGACTTTACAGAAGATAATTTCTATGATAAGTCTTCTGTGGTATATTCGGAAAAATATCTCACAGTTGCTTCTATCTCGGCAGACAAACCGTCTTATTCGTTGCTTGCAAATTCAGCGAAGTCATTCGTACTTACAGCTACATATAAAGACGGACATACTGAAGATATAACGTCAAGTGCTGATTATAAGGTCTCAAACGATAAAATAGTAAGTATTAAGAATGGCAGATTTACATCTTATGGCGACGGCAATGCTGTAGTTATAGCAAGTTACAAGGATCCACTTGGAAATACCGTTTCTGCAAATCTTAATATATCTGTAAATACATTTCCCCTAACGGCTGACGGTATTAATCCTTCTATTTATGAAAGTGGTACGTATGATGAATCTACACATACATTGGTTACAGGAAAATATGGCTTTGGAGGCTGGAAATACTCAAACGCAGCAGACTTCTCTAGTTATAAGTATCTTGTGATAGAATTGAATACGGCACAAAGTAACGGTGCCTCTTTCAGAATGTTTGATGAAAATAGCTATTGGAGCAATCCTTCAATGACAGATATAGGTAGTAGTACCACAGTCAAGATAGGACTTGCAAAGTTGGTGAAAAACGGAACAACAACGCCTTTAGACCTATCACATATATATATAGCAGGCTTTTGGGCGTTTGGTGGTGGTAATATCTCTATAAAGAATATTTTCTTCAGTAACGATGGTGAGACTCCTGTCACTGGTATCCAGCAGATTGAAGGAACGGACAAGCCTGTTGATGTATATAATCTTTCTGGCATGCTTCTTTATTCAAAGTTAAAGAAGTCGGATATATTGAAGAAACTATGCAAAGGGGTATACATTATTGATGGTAAATGCGTAGTTATAAAATAATTTTTAATGTAATAGTAAACATAAAATTTTGAAAAGTCGTCTATTTTTTATAAATTTGCGTTTAATTTTAAAATTATGGTATAATTATAAAATTGTAAATATGAATGCTAAAACAATAATTCCTTTACTGTTCTCAATGATGGCTTGGAATGCCAATGCTGTAGACTTGAATTTATGGTATAACAAACCTGCCGCTATTTGGCAAGAAGCCTTACCTGTAGGTAACGGTAGTATGGGCGCTATGGTTTATGGAGGTGTTAATCATGAGCGAATTCAGCTTAATGAAAACACAGTGTGGGGAGGTTCTCCTTATAATAATTCAAGAGCTATAAATCCGGATACTCTATCGAAAATACGTAATCTGATTTTCACAGGAGAAACAAGTAGTGCCGAGCGAATGATTAATATGTATTTCATGACAGGACAGCACGGTATGCCTTATGAAACGGTGGGTAGTCTGATTATTGATGCTCCGTTTATAGCCAAGCCTACTTCTTATCGACGTGACTTGGATCTTAATAGAGCTGTCGCCACTACTAAATTTGATATAGACGGAGTCACTTATAAACGAGAAGTCATAGCTTCTTTTACGGATAAAGTTGTTATTGTCCACATTTCAGCAAGTAAGCCGCATTCAATTTCTTTTGCTGCAAGTTATGAATCTCCGCTTCCTCATTCCGTTAGTTTTGAAGATGGAAGATTGGTTATGAAAGGTAAATGCCTTGAACATGAAGGTGTACCAGGGAAAATACGTGCGCAGACAGTTATGGATGTGAAGAATGAAGGAGGAAAAACGGAATTCACAAGTTCTAGACTAATAGTCACTAATGCTACGGATGTAGTCCTTTATTTATCTTCGGCAACAAATTTCGTAAACTACCATGATATAAGCGGTGATGAGGTTGAAAAGTCTGTGACATTACTCAAGAATGCAATGAAAAAGAATTTTGCTACGGCTTTAGTAAATCATGTTAACTATTATAAAAAACAATTCGACAGAGTATCATTGGAATTGCCTTGTACTGACGATATAAATAAACCAACAGATAAGAGACTTGCTGATTTCAATAAAGACAATGACCCTTCCTTTGCTTCGTTAGTATTTCAATATGGTCGATATCTTTTGATATCTTCTTCTCAGCCTGGTGGTGAACCGGCTAATTTACAAGGTCTTTGGAATGACAAACTTAATGCTCCTTGGGATGGTAAATACACCATTAACATAAATACTGAAATGAATTATTGGCCTGCACAGACCACTAATCTTTCTGAAACAGAACTTCCATTGATTCAGTTGGTTAAGGACATTAGTGTAACTGGTAGAAAAACGGCTGCCGAAATGTATGGTGCAAAAGGATATGTTGCCCACCACAATACCGATATCTGGCGTTCTACAGGAATGATTGACGGTGCCACTTGGGGAATGTGGCCCAATGGAGCTGGATGGTTGAGTACTCATCTTTGGCAGAGATATCTTTTCAATGGCGATAAAGAATATCTAAAGAATGTATATCCACAGTTGAAGGGTGCTGCCGATTTCTATCTGACAGCAATGGTTAAGCACCCCAAGTATGGTTGGATGGTGACCTGTCCAAGTATTTCTCCAGAACATGGACCACATGGAAGTTCATCTGTTGTTGCAGGTTGCACGATGGATAATCAGATAGCTTTTGATGTATTAAGTAATGCATTGCAGGCTTCTAATATATTAAAAGAACCTCAGGAATATATTGACAGTCTTAAAGATAGATTGACAATGTTAGCTCCCATGCAGATCGGAAGGTATGGACAGTTGCAGGAATGGCTGGAAGATGCTGATGATCCACATGATAATCATCGCCATGTGTCTCATGCCTATGGACTTTTTCCAAGCAATCAAATATCGGCAATCCGTACTCCCTTGCTCTTTGAAGCCGTAAAGAACACACTTCTGCAAAGAGGTGATGAAGCAACAGGGTGGAGTATAGGTTGGAAGATAAACCTATGGGCGCGACTCCTTGATGGAAATCACGCATATAAACTTATAAAATGTCTTCTTGATATTTTACCTTCTGATGAAATGGCAAGAGAATATCCTCATGGTAGAATGTATCCTAACCTATTTGATGCTCATCCGCCATTCCAAATAGACGGTAATTTCGGCTTTACTGCCGGTATCGCCGAAATGCTTTTGCAGAGTCAGGATGGAGCTGTACATGTGTTGCCTGCTTTGCCAGACGAGTGGCATTCTGGTAATGTTAAGGGACTAAAAGCAAGGGGTGGATTTGAAGTTGCTATGCAATGGAAGGACAATAAGGTGAAGAAGATAGATGTTAAGTCAACAATAGGTGGTAATCTTCGTCTGCGTTCATACGTGCCGTTGACAGGAAAGGACCTGAGAGTTGCGAATGGTGACAATTCCAATCATTTATATGATACAGTATTGGGAAAGCAACCTATTGTTTCATCTGAGGCAAAGCTAAATCAGCTTGAATTTAGGAAAATATACGAATACGATATAATGACTAAAGCAGGAAAGGAATATAAAGTTTACGCAAAATAAATAATCCTATTAAATGTCCTGATACCAGGACTTTAATGTCGATCCAGTTACAGGTAAAGTTGCCATATATTATGGTTGTGCCGATACTGTAACAGGTTTGGCTTTTGGATATATACCAGAAATTATCGAATTTACTCGTCGGACTAACATTTTGTAGTATTATAACTTTGTTTTTAGTTTGTGAAAAAGGGACTGCTTCGTTCTGAAAATCAGTATACGATGTAGTCCCTTTTGTCTAAACAAAGAACGTAATATTCTTTTTAATATAATTGTAATTTGTGTTGTTCGTTTGAATTTACATTTATAACCATTGTCCGTATTTCCTTATAAAGTAACGTTTCACTACTTGTGTGAGAATTCCGTAAGATAGCAATATTGCCATTAAATATGGATAATACATTATAGGTAGCGGAGTCATCTTAAGAGCTGCCCCTATCGGACTATAAGGAATTATAAGTCCTATTACTGCTATAACTAATGTCATAAATACTACAGGTGATGCGGCACAGCTTTGTATGAACGGTATTTTACCAGTGCGTATGATATGAATCACAAGTACTTGTGAGAGTAAACCTTCAACGAACCATCCTGTTTGGAACAGACTTTGAGATGATGGTGCACATGCAGAAAAAAGGAAGTACATTAACGCAAATGTAATATAATCAAAAATAGAACTTACAGGTCCCATCCAGAACATGAATCTAGATATACCTTTTGTATTCCATACTTTAGGGCTCTTTATGAAGTCTTCGTCCATATTGTCCCAAGGTATTGCAGTTTGTGATATATCATATAACATGTTTTGTGATAATATCTGGATAGGAAGCATTGGCAAGAAAGGTAAAAGAATACTTGCTCCAAGCATACTTAGCATGTTACCGAAATTACTGCTGGTGGTCATTTTAATGTATTTAATGATATTACCGAACGTATTTCTTCCATATATTACACCTGTGCGTAATATGTTGAGATCTTTTTCCAATAAAATTATGTCTGCACTTTCTTTGGCAATGTCTACTGCTGTATCTACTGATATCCCGACGTCGGCAGCTTTTAGTGCTGCGGCATCATTTATTCCGTCACCCATAAAACCTACAGTATGCCCCTCTTCCTGAAGTAGGGTTACAATTCTGGATTTTTGCATAGGACTTAGTTTTGCGAAAATAACAGTTTCTTCCAGTTTCTCTTTCAGTTCATGGTCATCCATCATTTCCAATTCGTTTCCAAGCATAATTTTGTTAAACTTGATGCCAACGTCATTGCAAATTTTCTTAGTTACTATTTCATTATCACCAGTAAGTACTTTTACGTTTACTCCCAATTCCTGTAGTGAAGAAAGAGCTGTCTGTGCTGAGGGTTTCGCAGGATCCAAGAAACCGACGAAACCAGCCATAATCATATCTTTTTCATCTTCTGCAGAATATGTTGGTTCTCTATTACTAAATATTTTTACTGCAACGATAAGTATTCTAAGTCCGTCCTCATTTAATTCTTTAGACATCTTTTTGATGTGATTCCTGGTCTTTTCATCAATAGGTAGTATTTCATCTGTGTCAATTTGCAATTGCCTGTCTTCTCCTGGATCATATGCTCTTGAACATAGTTGCAGCATTTCTTCTACAGCACCTTTGCATATTAATAGATGACTACCGTCTGAACGCTCAAGTATAACGGACATTCGTCGACGTTGAAAATCAAAAGGAATCTCGTCTATCTTTTTATAGGCTTCGTCTGCTTTTAGTGAGTCGTGCAATTCTATATGGTTTAGAATGGCAACATCTAGTAGACTTTTCAATCCAGTCTGATGGTAACTGTTTAGATAAGTCCATTTTAGCACTTCTTCATCTGATTCTCCATATATGTTAAGATGGCGTTCCAATACAACCTTGTCAAGTGTGAGTGTACCAGTCTTGTCTGTACACAAAGTATCCATAGCCCCAATATTCTGTATCGCGTTAAGGCGTTTTATAATCACTTTATTTTTACTCATGTTAACAGCTCCTTTTGCAAGGTTTGCCGTGACAATCATAGGAAGCATCTCTGGAGTGAGACCAACTGCGATAGCTACGGCAAATAGCATTGCGTCTATCCAGTTATCCTTAGCTATACCATTTATAACAAATACTACAGGGACCATTACGGCCATAAACGAAATCAATAGATAACTGACACGCTTCAATCCCTTGTCAAAACTCGTTTCCTGTCTTTTGCCGCTGACTGTCTTACTTATAGATCCAAAATATGTGTGTTCGCCCGTTGTTACAACCACAGCTGTTGCAGTTCCGCTAATGACATTCGTTCCCATATAGCATATGTTTTGCAAATCTATTATCGGGCATTTTTCAGCATCTTTTGTCTTATAGCATATAGATTTCTTCTCAATAGGTAATGATTCTCCCGTAAGTGCAGATTGAATAACAAATAAGTCTTTGGCATTTATTATTCTGCAATCTGCTGGTATCATGTCTCCTGCAGAGAGATGAATGATATCTCCTGGCACAATATCTTTTATATCTAGCTCAAACTTCTCTCCATTTCTTTCTATGGTAGCGGTGGTCTCTACCATATCTTTCAACTTTTCTGCAGCTTTATTACTTCTATACTCCTGAATAAATCTTAGGGCTACACTTACAGTTACCATAATGCAAACCATAATTACCGTAGAATAATCTCTTTCTGTAATTTTTGGTAACCATATATCTATTATCGCAGATATAATGGCGATAAAAATAAGTATTCCTATAAATGGATTGATAAATGCGCTTAAAAGTTGTTTTAGCCAAGAAACTTTTCCTTCTTGTCTAACTTCGTTATATCCATAAGTTTCAAGGCGGTCTTTTACTTGTGAATCATCTAAACCATTTTTAGATGTTGCTGTCTGGTTATATAACTCGTTCTCAGTGTAGCAACTTGCTTTTCTTAGTATTTCAGCTTGGTCTTTGAAACCATTGACTGGCTTAAATGTTGGTCTTCTGTTTAATTTCATTCTAATTACCTCCACAATTATTATGATGTACATGGAGGTAATAGGGATGCATCATTCCCTAATTAAACTTCATTACATCGGGTTTCTTAATTATATAACTATCAGATTTGTCGTTCATTTGGAACTATATTTTTTTAAATTCGCCGCAAAAGTAATTTATTATATTCCAAAACACGACCATTTAATGATAAAAATGGTTATTTCTTAGAGAATTCTAATGTTGAACATACAACAATACACTTCGATACTTATATATTTATAATATCTGTAGTGCACACGAGTACGCGTACATTATATATAAGCTTATGCTATATCACAGTAATATCACTATAAGTGATAACAAACCTTAGTCCTATCTAGTAAATATGATAGTTTCTTCATGTAATATATGTACCTGTTATCTGTTCAAAGTGTCACTTTGGATGTTACTAATATAGCAAATTGATATAAATCAAGTTACTAACAGTTTCAAAATGATATGTGTAAAAAATAATTTACAATACGGATTGTAACCACGTTGTATTAGTTGTGTGCGTAAACAACAAATATATTGCTTGTTAATGTGCAAAAAGTAACTAAATCATTAGTTTACTATGTGCTTAAATGGGGTCAATTTACAAATTGAAAGTTTTTTGTCCTATTTTTGATAAGTTTTAAATTGAAAGTGGGTAGTTAAATTACGACTAATTTATGGTAGAAAAATATGTATAAAATAGTGTTAATAAATTATTGCGTTATCAGATTAATTATATATATTTGCATCAGAAAAAGAATAAAAACCTAAAAAGTATACAACTATGAAACGATTCCTATTGATATCAGTAATGGCAATGTTGACCATCGCAAGTTTTGGTCGTAAACATGTAGCCGAGAATGCAGTTGTTGTAGCCGACACTATTTATTATGCTGAGAACATGATGAACGTGGCAAGTAGTGAACAAGCAAGCTATTACAGATTGCTAATGACGCAAGGTCAAGGACTAAATAAGAAAGATGTCTTTCAGGACTTCTATATGAACGGAGCTTTGAAGGCTGAAGGTGCTTACAGTTTTATTGATCTTGGTAATGATAAAAATACAGTACTCGACGGTGAGATTACTACTTATTATAAAAATGGTAAGGAGAAATGGCACGGACAGTATTTAAACGGCAAGCGTGATGGATATTTCACAATGCAGATGCGTCAGGGTGGTGTTGCAGTAGTTCAGTTCGTGAATGGTAAATCAGCTCAGGATTACTTCACAATCACTAATGCTGACGGCACAATGGAGAAACGTCCTATCTCTGATTTGAAGTCTTTGATGTAATAAATTTGATTTCTCTCTTAATAAAAAAGATAAATTACAAAAGTCTCTATTTAAACAATAAACAAGAAGAAAATGCCTGCTTCGTGAGAAGCGGGCATTTTCGTTTTATATTACGACAAAGGTATCTGTACTATAAATTTATAATATCTATTTAGCAAAATATTCTGATGGAGTTTTACCTGTATATAGTTTAAAATTGCGGACAGCTGTTGATCTAGAGCGGAATCCTA
>JAGPKZ010000082.1 GCA_018053665.1 Prevotella sp. | reverse complement strand
GTCGCTTATTGAGTTCAGCAATGAATTCCTTGGTTACATTATAGAACTTACCAATACTTCCACCTGTCTTATCCTGCATAGAGAGTGTAACACCGTTCTGCATAGAGAAACCTGGAATCATTGGAGGGCCGAATGCTAATATCTGAGCATCCTTGATTGTAGCAGTCTGCTTATATATCATACCCAACACAGAAGTATTCTCCATTGGATTCACAAACAGAGCCATGATATCGGCATTTTTAATTGCATTCGTTATACGGGTCGTGAAACTTCCCGAACGTTCCTCAAACGATTTCAGTTTTACAATGAATGTAGCCTGATCTGAACCTTGTCCAGCAATAAAGTTATATCCAAGTATAGACTCACGACGCTGTATAGCAGGGTTGTTGGCAAGCATTTTGTCTACCTGTGCAACAATCTGCTTAGTACGTTCCTGACTTGTTCCTGGTGCAGCAGATATAGTAACAAACAGAGTTCCAGTATCCTCATCAGGAACAAGACCAGTCTTAGTCGTAGCCATAGTTATAACCAAAGCGGCAATTCCTATTACAACAGCACCACCAACAACCAAATAATGGTTGATGATCCATTGTACACCTTTCTTATACTTTTTTGTAATCTTATCAAACTGATGATTGAATCCGTCATGGAAACGATTTACGAAAGTTGTCTTCTTTCCACTATGCTCTTCATCTTCATGAGGTTTCAGGAACATTGCACAAAGTGCAGGAGAAAGTGTAAGAGCATTAAGGGATGAAATCACGATAGCAATAGCCATAGTAACACCAAACTCACGATAGAAAGTTCCAGAAGTTCCGCCCATGAAAGATACAGGGACGAACACGGCAGCCATAACTAACGTGATTGATATGATAGCTCCGGAAATTTCGTTCATCGCATCAATAGATGCAGCTAAAGCACTCTTGTAACCTTGGTCCAACTTGGCATGGACTGCCTCCACTACCACTATGGCATCATCCACCACTATGGCTATCGCAAGCAGCAAGGCGGACAGTGTCAGCAGATTGACGGAGAATCCAAATACCCATAGGAAGAAGAATGTACCTATCAACGCTACAGGAACTGCAACCATTGGTATCAATGTTGAACGGAAATCCTGAAGGAATATGTAAACCACAAGGAACACAAGTGCCAATGTGATAAACAGAGTGAATACAACTTCATGGATTGAAGCGAACAAGAATTCGGTTACATCCTGCTCAATTGTATATTCCAGTCCAGGCGGGAAACTTTTCTTTGCCTCTTCCAAAGTATTCTTAACATCGGAAGCAATCTGAGTCGCATTTGAACCGGCAACCTGATTGACCATACCAAGTACAGCAGGATGTCCATTGTTGAGCAGATTTACATTATACTGCAAGCCACCAAGCTCCACCTTTGCCACATCACCCAACTTCAATGTCTGACCATTAGTTGAACTTGATATTATGATATTCTCATAATCAGGGATTGTCTTCAAACGTCCCTTATAGCGAAGAACATATTCAAAAGCCATATCGCTGTTCTCGCCAAATTTACCTGGCGCAGCTTCAATATTCTGTCCATCAAGAGCTTTTGTAATATCAGAAGGAATAAGCCCGTACTGTTTCATCTTATCGGGCTTAAGCCATATACGCATAGAATAAGTACGAGTACCCGGAGTCTGAATGTCACCTACACCATTTATACGTTTCAACTGAGGAATAACGTTAATAAGTGCATAGTTGGTGACAAACTGGTCATCATAACGTCCGTCCTCAGTAGTAAGAGAGAACATTATAACGTTTGACGATTGGCGTTTAGACACTGTGACACCAGCACGAGTAACCTCCGCAGGCAACAAAGCCTGAGCCTGCTGGACACGGTTCTGCACGTTTACCTGTGCCATGTTGGCGTCTGAGCCCTGTTTGAAGTACACTGTAATCTGTGCCATACCATCATTGGTGGCAGAAGATGTCATGTAAGTCATATTTTCAACACCATTGATACTCTCCTCAAGAGGAGTAACAACGGAGTTAAGCACCGTCTGAGCGTCAGCACCAGTATAAGTGGTCATGACGGAAATAGTAGGTGGTGCGATATCCGGATACTGCTCTACTGGCAGGGATATCAATCCTATAGTACCCAACAATACAAACAAGATGGAAATCACCGTTGAAAGTACCGGGCGCTTTATAAAGTTAGTAAATGTCATATTTTACCATTCTCTTTTTATTATTTTTACTTGCTTTTCATAGCATCAACAAATCCCTTTGCTGTGCTCTGCTTTGCAGCCAGCTTAGCGGCATCGTCGATTTTTTTATCGTACTGAGCTTCTGTGATAGGCTTTATCTTCATACCGTCAGAAAGTTTAGTGATACCCTTTGTTACAATACGGTCACCAACACTCAATCCTGAAGTTACGATATAAGTTTTCCCGTCATTCTGCGGATTGACAGTAATCTCAGTGTATTTTACTTTGTTATCAGTTCCCAACTTGTATACAAATATCTTATCCTGAACTTCAGAACATGCTTCCTGCGCAACCTTTATAGCATGATTGTTATCTGTTGGGATGACAATCTGTCCGGCACCTCCACTCTTCAAGAGTTTCTCTGGATTAGCGAAATGCGCAATAAGTGAAACAGAACCTGTTGTAGCATCAATAACACCACTCATTTTTACAACCTTTCCCGGATGATTATATACAGTACCGTCTGCCAGCTGGAGTTTTACTGTTGGCAGAGAAGAAATGGCTGCGCTAACACTTCCTGCTGTCTTTGTGAGATTAAGAATCTCGCCTTCAGACATAGAGAAGAACACTTCCATTGTACTGATATTAGACACTGTGGTTAGCGGTTGAGCATTAGAAGAACTTACCAATGCACCCTCCTTGAAAGGAAGACTTCCGACGACACCATTTGAAGGACTTTTTACCTGACACCAACTTAGAGTCTCTCTTGCTGACGCTAAAGAAGCCTGAGCCTGAGCCACATTCGCCCTTGATGTTGCATAAGAATTCAGGGCCGTAGAAAGTTCATACTGTCCGATAACATTCTTTGCAAAAAGTTTTTTGTTATTTTCATAAGTAAGTCTAGCAGTGTTTAGTTGTGCACGTGCGGTATTTACACCAGCCTGTGCCTGACGAACAGCAGCACGATATGTTTCACTATCAATTGTAAACAGCACCTGACCGGCAGACACAGTCTGTCCTTCATGTACGTAAACCTTAGTAATAAAACCCGAAACCTTCGGCCGAACCTCTACATCCTGAATACCCTTAATCGTGGCTGGGTATGTTGTCTGTAATGATGCATCTGAAGCACCTACTGAAACTACGGCAAATTCATCATCACCAAACTTTGGCATACCACCACCCCCACTACACGCTGTGAGAGAACTTGCGATTACCAGAATAAATAAAACATTCTTAATCTTCATACCTATTTTTACAATTAAATTTATACATAGTTAATAATATGATAATATAAATACATGGGGCGTCGAAAACTTTAGACCCCTTTTTAGTTTTGTTTTTGCAAAAGTAATAATAAATCAGTAACTATATCTTCTCTTATATATACTTTTAACAATAATTAGTTTGATCTATATGTATTAGAAAGGTATTTTATCAATTACATGAAAAAACTGAGTAATCCGAGTAATCGGCCAAGGCGGATTACTCGGATTACTCAGTTTTTTCTTAGAGCAAAGAATTACCTACACCAATCCCATGCTCTTTGCTTTGTGCATGAGCAACTGCATTAATGATTCGCGTTCATTCTCTACCTTATTATCAAGCACTGCATCTTTAAGAGTCTGCTTCAATGCACCGACTTCACGACATGGAGAAAGATGAAAGATCTCCATAATTTCATTTCCATCTATGCAAGGTTGCAGCAACCGCTTATAATCGCGTTCCTTAAGATCTGCAATTTTTTCACGTACACAACGGAAGTTATCAAGAAAATGCTGTTTCCTTACCTGATTTTTACTTGTAATATCAGCTTCACAAAGAGTCATGAGGTCGTCGATATCATCACCAGCATCATTCATAAGCCTGCGTACAGCACTGTCTGTTACTTCATCATCAGCAATAACAATCGGACGCATGTGAAGGTCTACTATTTTCTGAACATACTTCATCTTCATGTCCATTGGCAACTTCATTCGTCTGAAAATTCCAGGAATCATCTTGGCACCTACATAATTGTGATTATGGAATGTCCATCCTGCAGTATTTTCCCAACGCTTGCTACGTGGCTTACCAATATCATGAAACAATGCAGCCCAACGCAACCACAGCATCATCTCACCATTTTCATCGGCAGCAATTTGCGACTTGCATACATTATCAAGCACCTCAAGAGTATGATAAAAATTATTCTTATGGGCCTTACCATTTCGCGTTTCAACCAAATCAAGCATAGAAAGTTCAGGAATAATCAATTGAAGCAACCCACATCTCTGAAGGTCAACAAATCCCTTACTTGGTACATTGGTAAGCATTATTTTATTGAGTTCATCAACAATTCGCTCACCACTTATTATTTTTATTCTATTAGCATTGCGCTCAAGAGCATCAAATGTATCGTCTTCAATGATAAAATTCAACTGAGCAGCAAACCTTATACAACGCATCATGCGAAGGGGATCGTCTGAAAACGTGATATCAGGATCAAGAGGAGTACGGATAATACCGTCTTTCATATCAAGGACACCATCGAACGGATCAATAAGTTCACCAAAACGTTCTTTGTTAAGACACACTGCAAGAGCATTGATCGTAAAATCTCTTCTATTCTGATCATCTTCCAACGTACCATCCTCAACATGCGGTTTGCGAGAATCATGACTATAGCTCTCTTTTCGCGCTCCAACAAATTCCACTTCTACGCCACGATATTTAACTTGAGCAGTTCCAAAATTACGAAACACTGAAAGATACGCTTTCTTTCCAAATAGATTCTTCAATTCGGTAGCAACACGAATACCACTTCCAACTACGACAACATCTATATCATTGGATGGTCTCTCAAGGAAAAGATCTCTCACATATCCTCCTACGACATAGCATTCCAATCCCAAGGAATCAGCTGCTTCTGAGATTTTATGAAAGATATCCTTATCTAGTAGTTTCGCCAAATCGGCATTTGTAATATTTCTCATTGTTACTTAATTTCTCTTAACTTGCTCTAAATTGCGTGCAAAGATACTAAATTTTAATGTCAGAAGATGCAAGTTCAGTTAGTTTTTTATATTTTTGCACCCATGAAGAAGTATTTTTGGCTTTTTGCGCTTACAGCAATAATATGCAGCTGTGCCGAAACTCAAGACGAGAAGGCTACGCCGTTGATGTCTGATATAGAGTCACTCTATGGTTCAGGTCAATATAAGCAAACTCTAGACTCAATAATGTCACTGAGGAAGAATTTCCCCGAAGCGATAGATTCACGTAAGCGTGCCTTGAAAATATGGCAAAACGCATCATTGAAGATGGCTCAGCAAGACATCGCACGTACAGATTCTGCACTTCAGGCAACACTAAGGGCAATTTCTTCGACTGGAAATATCGGAAAAAGGAATATGCTTGGCGTGAAGCGTGATTCGTTGAAAGCAAGATACGAAGCGATGTGCGGTGTGGTAAGAATGATACATTATCGCCAAAGTATGAAATGACATTATCTAAAGCATAAGCCAAAAAATTTGGTGAATTCATTATTAATAAGTAACTTTGCATCGCAAAGTTTTAAGGCTTATGAGCAATTTGAATACAGAGAAACAGTTTGAGATTGTTATGAAAGAATGTCGTGAACTCTTCACTAAGAAGTTACACGACTATGGTGCTTCATGGCGCATATTGCGACCTTCATCACTGACAGACCAGCTGTTTATCAAAGCAAAACGTATACGTTCACTGGAGATTAAGAAAGAATCTTTGGTAGGTGAAGGTATACGCCCTGAATTTATAGCACTTATCAATTACGGAATAATTGGATTAATCCAAATTGAAAAAGGATTCGTTGACTATGTTGATATGACAGTTAGCGAAGCCATGGCGCTGTATGATAAACACGCAAAAGAAGCTTTGGAGCTGATGCTTAAAAAAAATCACGACTATGACGAGGCATGGCGCTCTATGAGAGTCAGCAGCTATACCGACTTCATACTGACAAAGATTGAAAGAGTAAAGGAAATTGAGGAAATAAACGGCGAGACTCTTGTTTCAGAAGGTATTGATTCCAACTACATGGATATAATAAACTATGCGGTATTTGGCGCAATAAAACTGAATGGAGAAAAGTAGTACATATACCTCTGTCAAAGCAGGATTTATCGGAATACCGATAAATATATGCAGACTTGTATTGGCATTTACCTTCATATTTTCTGGATATGTAAAGGCTATTGACCCAATAGGCACACAGTACAAACTACAAGACTATCTTGGTGCCATTGGTATGGCTGGCATGATGCCAGACTGGGTTACGCTAACTACATCGGTGGCAATGTCGGCACTAGAATTCTCATTGGGAATATTCATGTTGTTTGCCATAAGACGGAGAATATGTTCAAAGATAATATTGGCATTCATGTGCGTAATGACTGCCATTACTATATGGCTGACAATAGCTAATCCGATAAAAGACTGTGGATGTTTCGGAGATGCTATCAAACTGACCAACATTCAATCGCTGATAAAGAACATTATCCTCTTCGCATGTGCTGCCGCAGTGACATGGAAGCCACTGTCTATGGTGAGATTCATATCTAAAAGCACGCAATGGATTGTAATCAACTACACCATATTGTTTATTATACTGAGTAGTGGCTACAGCCTGTATTATCTACCACAGTTTGATTTCAGACCTTATTATATAGGTGCTAGTATACGCGAAGGGATGACAATTCCCAAGGGAGAAAAGCAACCTAAGTTTGACACTTCATTCATATTGGAGAAAAACGGGGTTAGAAAAGAGTTTTCACTTGACAACTATCCAGACTCTACATGGAAGTTCATAGATAGTAAAACCGTACAGATTTCAGAAGGATACACTCCACCAATACACGATTTCTCAATAGAAGATAAAAATACAGGAGAAGATATCACCAAAAAAGTATTGGACTACAAAGGCTACACATTCCTGCTGATAGCACCACATCTTGAACAAGCCGACGACTCCAACTTTGGCGATATTGACCAGATATACGAATATGCACAACAACAAAACGTGCCATTCTATTGTCTTACAGCAAGCAATGACAAGCCTATAAAAAGGTGGATAGACATCACAGGAGCAGAATATCCTTTCTGTACAACCGACGAGACCACCCTTAAGACTATAACAAGGAGTAATCCTGGACTGTTGTTGATAAAAGACGGCAGAATAATAAACAAGTGGAGCCACAATGACTTACCTTCAGAAGGAACTCTGAACAAGCCATTGCAACAGACTGAAATCGGGAAGATGCCTAATGATACTGTTCTTGGAAAAATACTAGAGATTGTATCATGGTTTATATTACCGTTAATGCTTCTCACCATTGCCGACAGA
>JAGPKZ010000026.1 GCA_018053665.1 Prevotella sp. | reverse complement strand
CAATGCGGGAGAGTAGGTAGCCGCCTTCTTTTAGAACAGAGGCCTCGAAGATAGAAATATCCTTCGAGGCTTTTTTGTGTTTATATAATTCGAGCTATAAATTAGCCTTGAGTTATTGGATAATACCTATTTATCTAATGGTTCTGGTTGGTTTAATGCTTAATAATTACCATTATATATCAAATAAAAGGAGCATTTTTGATGTTTTATCTGGTATGTTATAATTAGCTATTTGTCAAGAAAAAATACGGTGTAAACATTGTTTACTTACTGATTATCAATTATTTAGAATATCATTGCTAATTCTTAAAAATAGACAATTTAAATAATAAAGGCTTGGTAAAACGGATTTTTTTTTGTATCTTTGCAAATGATAAGAATAAGGGTAATATTATGTATATTTATAATTACCCATTAAGGTATCTAACGGAACTGAGATTATAAGTGAAGCTCTTTCTCACATAGACTTTAATCTCGAGCAATTTTTACTTTTTCTATTGCTCAGGTTCCATAAAGAAAATAATATGAAGAGAAGAAACAAGATTGTGTTATTAATACTTATTGTATTTATGTTTATTCCTACGTCTGGTTTAGCAGCTGAGACATCAGGGGTAGATTCAAAAAATTGCGATTGGAATCCAGTGATGGATGCAATAGTCCAGGTGGAAAGTCACGGTAATAACCGTGCAAAGAGAGGTAGCTCTGTAGGAGCTATGCAGATTACTCCAATTTTGGTAGTTGAATGTAATCAGATACTTAAAAGAAGAAAAAGTAAAAAGAGATATAAGTTATCTGATAGATTCAGTCTTACGAAATCTAAGGAAATGTTCTTGCTTATACAATCGTATTATAATCCTTTTAATAATATAGAAAAGGCTGTGAGATTGTGGAATGGTGGTGTGAATTACAGTATTCTGCGAACACAGCGATATTTTGAGAAGGTTATGAATCTTTTGAAGAATTAGTTTTATTCTATAGAGTCTGGTTGTCTTTTTAGGCAATCAGGCTTTTTTCTTCCTAATTAATCTTAATAATACATTGTTTGAACAACTTTTAGATTAATTTTGTAGTCAAACAAAAATATAAATTATATTGATTATGAAATTAATTATTGTATTAGTAGTTGTAGTGCTACTTGTTTTTTGGTGTATCTCTATTTACAACAATCTTGTAAAACTGAGAAACAATCGAGAAAATGCTTTTGCAAATATAGATGTTCAGCTCAAGCAGCGTCATGACTTGGTACCACAAATTGTGGCTACAGTAAAGGGTTATGCTGATCATGAGAAAGAAGTCTTTATGCGTGTAACTGAGGCTCGCTCTGCTGCAATGGGTGCTACTACCATTGATGATAAAATCAATGCAGAAAATGTTCTTACTAGTGCTCTTTCAGGATTTAAGGTCTCTATGGAGGCATATCCTGAGTTGAAAGCCAATGAGAATTTCCTTCAATTGCAAAACGAACTTTCTGATATAGAAAATAAATTGGCTGCTGTTCGTAGATTCTTTAATTCATCTACAAAAGAGCTTAATAATGCAGTAGAGGTTTTCCCTTCTAATATTTTCGCTAATATGTTTGGTTTTAAGAAGGAACCTATGTTTGAAATCCCTCAGGAGAACAAAGCTGAATTTGATAAAGCTCCTGAAGTAAAGTTCTAAGCTGATGAAATATGTAGGACTGCAGACTCAGATAAGTCGTAATAATATACTGAGTCTGCTTTTATTGCTTATTTTTCCTTTTGGTATACTTGGAATGGTGTGGGTCTTCCTTGTTTTGATAAATTATTTCGGCAGTGGAGCTTACGATGCTTACGGCAAGATAGTTTATCATCTTAATGTTGATACAGTAAACCTGATGTTCGTGTCTTACTTACCTTGGGTAATTGGAGTTGTAGGTATTTGGTTTATAATTGCTTATTTCTCTAATGTGTCGATGATAAAGCAAGCTACAGGTGCACGTTCTGTAAGCCGTATGGAGAATCCACGTCTTTACAATATCGTGGAAAATCTGTGTATGACTTGTAATATGGACATGCCGCAGATTAACATCGTGGATGATCCGCAGCTTAATGCTTTTGCAAGTGGCATAAATAAGAAAAGTTATACAGTTACGGTTACAACAGGATTGTTGGATTTACTTGATGATAAAGAACTTGCTGGTGTGCTAGGGCATGAACTAACGCATATACGTAACCGAGATACAAAACTTCTTATTACCAGTATCATTTTTGTAGGTATTGTTTCCACAGTAATGTCATTAATATTGAATATGATGTATAACATGATGTGGTTTGGTGGAACAAGCAGACGAAGTAGTGATAATGATAATGATAAAGGTGGTGGACTTTCTATAGTCGTTATTATGATTATAGGACTTGTTTGCTGCGCAATAGCATATATATTTACTCTTCTGACAAGATTTGCCATTTCTCGAAAACGTGAATATATGGCAGATGCTGGTGGTGCTGAATTATGTGGTGACCCATTGGCTTTGGCTTCTGCATTGAAAAAGATATCAGGAAATCCTGGACTGGATAATGTGAAACGCGCTGACGTAGCGCAGTTGTTTATCATTCAGCCTGATGAAATGAAACAGGGACTTCTAAGTTTTATGAATTCACTGTTCAGTACTCACCCTGATACAGAGAAGCGTATTGCTGTTTTGGAGCAGTTCTAATATTATGGCGTATTTAAATAAATTAAGAATAAAATCATTACTTGTCATTGGGTTGCTTTCATCACAAGTCTTTGCACAGCATGTAAGTTATCGTTCATTTGATCATTATAATGAAAAGGTAGCCGAATTTGAAAGAATGAGTGATATTGACAGTACCGATGTGGTGATGTTAGGCAATAGCCTTACTGAATACGCCGGAGACTGGAGTAAACTGTTAAAGTACAGACATGTGAAAAACCGTGGTATTGCTGGTGATGATGCTGAAGGAATATATCAAAGATTAAACCAAATCCTACCAGGAAGACCAAAGGCTGTTTTCCTAATGGTTGGAATTAATGATATAAGTCATGGATTAACAGCAAGTGAGGTGTTTGAAAAATGTCAGAAAGTAATAGATAGAATATGGGCATGCCGGCGTCATACTAAATTGTATGTGCAGAGTATTCTTCCAATAAATGAAACTTTTGATCAATGGAAGACCCTTGAAGGTAAGACTGATGAAGTTGCTGCTGTAAACAGACTTCTGCGTCATTATTGTATAAGCAACAACATTACGTATATTAATCTGTTTAAGGATTTTAATCGACATGGAACAAATGAAATGCGTAAACCTCTTACAAGTGATGGACTTCATTTAACTCCGATCGGGTATAAAGTTTGGACTTTTAGATTGAATAGATATTTATAAACATAAAACGGATGCTGTACAGCATCCGTTTTTTTTATATATCATGAATTAGATACTTAAATAATTATAAGTCCACAAATATTAAACCGTTTCAATAATTAACATTATTGTTGAATAAAGTAGATATGTCACGGCTAAGTAACAATGTGATGAGATTAAAATATGTGTAATATTTTTCCTCTTCATAGTATCTTAACTTTATGTATAGATTTCTTTAATTTCTAAACTTATGAACAGGACGCAAAATAGTCCCATTTATACAATAAAAAAACTCGGAACACTTTGTTTAAAAGTGTTCCGAGATAATTTAGTTGCGGAGGCAAGACTCGAACATGCGACCTCCAGGTTATGAGCCTGGCGAGCTACCAACTGCTCCACCCCGCGATATTAACCAATTAAAAATCAAGAGTTTTGAAATGTTTGTTATCCCTCATCCTTGTTTTGTGAGTGCAAAGGTATTACTAATTTTTGACACCACCAAATATTTCTATGACTTTTTTCAAAATAAGTCTAATTCTTACATATTGTGTTGGTTATCTAAAATAAATATTCTACATTTGCACATGTTTAATATGATGTGCAATTAAAATAACAGAGGAACAGATATGTCAATCTCAAAAACAAGGCAGAAGCTTGTGGACGTTGCAAGACTTTTATTTGCCAAAAATGGTATTGCCAATACAACGATGAATGACATTGCCGTTGCTTCAGGTAAGGGACGTCGAACTCTTTATACGTATTTCAGTAGAAAGGAAGACGTGTATTCCGCTGTTATCGAATCAGAATTGGAACGCCTTTCTGATAGATTGGATGAAGTGGCAAGTATGAAGATGCGTCCTCAAGATAAAATCATAGAACTTATTTACACCCATCTTAGCATGATACGTGAAACTGTTGTTAGAAATGGTAATTTGCGTGCTGAGTTTTTTCGTAATATTTGGATGGTTGAGAAGGTGAGAAAAAACTTTGATGAGGACGAAATAGAATTGTTCCGTAAGGTTTATGCAGAAGGCAAGGCTGATGGGGAGTTTGATATTGATGATGTGGATTTAGTGGCAGACATAACGCATTATTGTATAAAAGGACTTGAAGTTCCGTTTATATACGGTCGTCTTGGTCATGGATTGACCGAGGAAACCAGTAAACCATTAGTGGCAAAGGTCGTTTATGGTGCATTGGGGAAATCTATTAGCAGATAATTTTTTAATATATAACATTTAACAAATTAGAAAATGGGATTATTAACAGGTAAGACAGCCCTTATTACAGGTGCTGCACGCGGCATTGGCAAGGCTATTGCCATGAAGTTTGCCGAAGAAGGAGCAAACATTGCATTCACAGATCTTTTTATAGATGAAGAGCATGGTGGTCTGGCAACAGAGCGCGAGATTGCATCTCTTGGCGTAAAGGCAAAGGGATATGCAAGTAATGCAGCTGATTTCAAACAGTCAGAAGAAGTTGTAGCTAAGGTTAAGGAAGAATTCGGTTCTGTAGATATTTTAGTAAACAATGCCGGTATCACAAAGGACGGTCTTATGTTGCGTATGACGGAACAGCAGTGGGATGCAGTTATTGCTGTAAACTTGAAGAGTGCCTTCAACTTTATCCATGCTTGTGTTCCAGTTATGATGCGTCAGCGTGGTGGTTCTATTATCAATATGGCATCTGTAGTTGGTGTTCATGGTAATGCTGGTCAGGCTAATTATGCAGCTTCAAAGGCTGGTCTTATTGCATTGGCAAAGAGTATTGGTCAGGAAATGGGACCTAAGGGTATCCGTGCAAATGCCATTGCTCCAGGTTTCATAGATACAGCTATGACACAGGCTTTGCCTGATGATATCCGCAAGGAATGGATTAGTAAGATTCCTCTTCGCCGTGGTGGTAATGTTACAGATATTGCAAACACTGCAGTTTATTTGGCTTCAGACCTTTCTAGCTATGTTTCTGGTCAGGTTATCCAGGTAGATGGTGGTATGAACATGTAATCAATAAGTAGAAAAAATTGATTCCAGTTTACGAAGATAATCATATAATCATTGTCTATAAGAACAGTGGCGAAATCGTACAAGGTGATAAAACCGGTGATGAGCCATTGTCCGAGACAGTGAAGAAATACATAAAGGAGAAGTACCAAAAGCCGGGAAATGTTTTTCTCGGCGTGGTACATCGCCTTGATCGTCCTGTTTCAGGACTTGTTACTTTTGCTAAGACATCAAAAGCGCTTACACGTTTGAATAAAATGTTTTGTGATGGTGAAGTACACAAAACATATTGGGCAATAACAAAGGATGCCCCAAAGGAATCTGAAGGTATGCTTACTGATTGGCTCGTGAGAAATGAGAAGCAGAATAAAAGTTATGCATACAGTCATGAAGTTCCGAATTCAAAAAAGGCAATTTTGGAATATAAGGTAATTGGCCATACCGACAATTATAATTTGTTGGAGATAAATCTCATGACAGGTCGTCATCATCAGATACGTTGTCAATTGGCAAATATGGGATGTCCGATAAAAGGGGACTTGAAGTATGGAGCAAAGCGAAGTAATCCAGATGGAAGCATATCTTTGTTGTCGCATCACATAGAGTTTGCTCATCCTGTATCAAAAGAACTTATTTCTATAGATTCACCAGTCCCTGATGATAATTTATGGAAAGCTTTGACTGAATCTGTGTAAGTTTTGTTGATAAAATTTGCACAATTCGTTTTTTTATTATATTTTCGCAGTAGTTATTTAACTAAGTACGACAGAATATGATACTAATACTATAGTTGACATCTTTCACGCCTATGAGGAAGTATGTGAAATGGGGTGTCGGAATAATCGTTACTCCATTTATATTGTTTGCTATTTTAGCAATATTGTTTTATTTCCCTCCATTTCAAAAATGGGCAGTAAAGCAAGTAACTGCATACGCCTCAGAAAAGACAAAGACAGAGATAATTATTAGCCACGTAAATCTTGAGTTTCCTTTAAATCTTGGCATTGACGGTGTAAAGGTCCTTCAGCAGAATGATTCCATGCCGCAGGTAAAGGATACCGTTGCTGATATAAAGAAAGTAGTTGCCAATGTAAGACTCATTCCTCTTTTTAGCAAAAAAATAGATATAGACGAGTTGAGTTTTGATTGCATGAAAGTTAATACAACTAACTTCATTCATGAAGCACGTGTAAAGGGTACTATCGCTAGAATGGACTTGGTTGCACACTGTATTGACCTAGGTGCTGAACACGTAAATATAGATAAGGCAAATCTTAAAAATGCAGTCCTTGACGTGGCTTTAAGTGATACTGTTCCAAAGGATACTACAAAGAGAACCAATTTTTGGACAATTAATGTTCATAAGTTGAATGTGGAGAAGACCGACTTGACTCTACATATGCCTGGTGATACTCTTCAAGTTCAGGCTTATCTTGGTAAGTCAATTGCCGAAGGTGGATATTTCGACTTATATAGAGGCGCTTACAATGTAAAACGTTTCCAATGGAATGACGGTAGATTAAATTACGATAACAATTTCAAGATACATTCTAAAGGATTTGATTATAATCACGTTAGCCTAAGCAATATAGCCATAGGTATAGATGATCTTTCATATCTTGCTCCAAATTTGATTATGAAATTACGTGAATGTAGTTTCAAAGAGAAAAGCGGAATAGCTATTGACGCTTTATTAGGGAAAATTGCTCTTGACTCTAATAGATTGTTGTTGGAGAGTCTTTATTTCAAAACACCGCAATCACATCTTCGGGCACGAGTTTCATTAGATTTGAAAACCTTTGTTAAAGATAATCCAGGAAAGTTCAAAGTTTCTTTAAAAGGAAGTGTCGGAAAGTCTGATTTGATGCGTTTCATGGGTAATATGCCGTCAACTTTCCGTAAACAATGGCCAAATCATCCTTTAACTGTTTCGGGGACAGCCATTGGTAATATGAAATCAGTGAGTTTCTCAAGACTTTCTGTTAAGTTGCCAACAGCATTCAATTTAACAGCAAAGGGTTTTATAGCTAACATTGATAATATAAAGAAACTTCGTGGCAGCATTAATATCAAAGCACATGCATATAAATTGGGTTTTGTTATGTCAATGCTTCCTAAAAATATAACTCGTAAGATCAGAATACCGAGTGGAATTTTCGTTGATGGAGCTTTTATGTTTAACGGAAACAGATATGCGACAAACTTTATTTCACAGGAAGGTAAGGGACATGTGAGAGTAGTTGCAGATTTTAATGCCGATAGAATGGCGTATAATGCAATAATAAATGCTTCTAATTTGCAGTTGCAGCATTTCGTTTCAAATTATGGTTTGCATTCTTTTACTGGTTTCTTAGCGGTTAAAGGGAGAGGAATTGACTTCACATCTTCACGTACAGTGTTGATTTCAAGATTGAGAATAAATAAATTCAATTATGGTGGTTACAATCTTGATCGTGTAAATGCAAATGTAAAATTGCAGAATGGTGTTGCCAATGCTGTTATAAATAGTCTGAATCCTTTGTTAAAGGGATATATAAACATCAGTGCCTTAGTACACAAAAATAATGTCAAGGCTACGCTTGTCTGCGATTTAGCTAAAGCGGATTTATATAATCTTAAGCTAACGAAGTCACCTTTGTTTGCATCTATATGTGCCCATCTGGATATAGAGTCAGACATGAAAAAATATTATAAGGTGAATGGAATGGTTAATGATTTGGCTATTCATGACAGTACAAAATTTTATAAGTCAGATGCTATTGCTGTCGACATACTTTTGCGTAGTGATACAACACATGCAGCTATTAATAGTGGTGATTTCAACATTGATATTGATGCCAAAGGCGGTTACGAACGATTGCTGAGTCAAGGACAAAGTATCGTAAAGGAAGTTCAGCGGCAAATTAAAGACAGGGTGATAAATCAGGTTATGTTGCGCAGAAAGTTACCTGACGCAAGTATAACTTTCTCTAGTGGCAAAGATAATTTCTTAGTTTATTTGCTTAATAAATATGGCTATTACTTCTCTAGAGCTAATGTTGATATGTGCTCTTCTCATATCACCGGTCTTACAGGAAATGTAAGCATAGACTCTTTGGTTATGGATAGCATCAGACTTGACACTGTGAGATTAAACATAAAGTCTGATAACGACAAGTTAGTGTATAGTGCCCAAGTTATCAACAATAAACGAAATCCACAATATGTGTTCCGTGCTATTGTAGACGGAGATTTAAATGAACATGGTTCAAACATGAAGGCAAAACTTTATGATGCCAATAACAAATTAGGAATACAAATTGGACTGTTGGCAGAAATGGAACACAATGGAATACGTATGAGTATATTAGGGGATAATCCTATACTTGGTTATAAGACTTTCGATGTCAACGATAGTAATTATGTGTTCTTAGGTGATGATAGGCGATTGTCTGCTAACCTTCAGCTAAAAGCTGAAGATGGAATGGGAGTGCAGTTGTACACGGATGACGAAAATAAGGAAGCACTCCAAGACCTTACAGTCTCATTGCACAAGTTTCAACTTCATGATATTCTGTCTGTGTTGCCTTACACTCCAGATGTATCTGGAGTATTGAATGGAGATTACCACTTGATACAGACGAAAGACGAGATTTCTGTATCATCAAATATGACGGTAGACAAGATGATATATGAGCATTGTCCAATGGGAGATATAGCAACAGAATTTGTATACATGCCAAAGAAGGATGGTTCGCATTATGTTGACGGTATACTTTCACAAAATGGATTGAAGATTGCTACCGTTAAAGGAACATACAAATCTGGGGATCCTGGATATATTGATGCAAAATTAGGTTTTGACCGTACTCCAATGGAAGTGTTCAATGGTTTTATTCCAAACCAGATAATCGGCTTCAAGGGATATGCAGAGGGTATTCTCAGCATGAATGGAACTTTGTCAAAGCCAAACATTAATGGAGAAGTTTATCTTGATTCTGCATATCTTGTAAGTCAGCCTTATGGTGTTGAGATGCGTTTTGATAATGACCCGATTACAATAAGTGGTAGTAAATTGCTGTTTGAAAATTTCCAGATGTATGCCCATAATAACAGTCCGTTGACAATGTCAGGATACCTGGATTTCTCAGATCTTGGCAAAATGTCAATGGACGTAAAAATGAGAGCATCTAATTTAGAAATTATAAATTATAAGGAAAACTTACGTTCGGAAGTTTTTGGAAAGGCATTTGTTAATTTCTATGGAAGTATGCATGGACATCTGGACAATTTGCAGATGAGGGGAAAGCTTGATGTGCTTGGATCTACAGACATGACTTATATCTTGAGAGATTCACCAATCACAACCGACAACCAATTAGATGGGCTAGTTAAGTTTACTGACTTTCAGAATTCTACAACTCTGACGGTCAACCGTCCTCCATTGGCAGGATTCAATATGGATTTATCTATGAATATCAACGAGAGTGCTCATATTCTTTGTGCGCTCAATGCAGATAAGTCAAATTATGTAGATCTTATTGGAGGTGGTGATTTGAGAATGCTATACAATACAGTTGATAATCTGCGCCTTACAGGAAGATACACATTGAATAACGGCGAGATGAAGTATTCTTTGCCAATAATTCCACTAAAGACATTTAGTATACAAGACGGAAGTTATATAGAGTTCAATGGTGATCCAATGAATCCTAAACTTAATATATCTGCCACAGAAACAAACAAGGCTACTGTATCTTCTGACGGTGGGACAGGTAGAACTGTTTCTTTCGAATGTGGTGTGAAGATTACTAAGACATTGAAGGATATGGGATTGGAATTCATCATAAAATCGCCAGAGGACATGGCTGTTAGTAATCAGTTGAATACAATGAGCGTTGAGGAACGAGGAAAGGTAGCTGTTACCATGCTTACTACTGGTATGTATCTTTCCGACGGAAATACAAACGGATTTTCTATGAACTCGGCATTAAGTGCATTCCTGCAAAGTCAAATCAATGGTATCGCTGGTAATGCTTTAAAAACATTAGACTTAAGCTTTGGTATGGATAATGCAATGGATGCTACTGGAAATCAACATACAGACTATTCATTCAAGTTTGCAAAGCGATTTTGGAACAACCGTGTTAGAATTATTGTAGGCGGTAAGTTCTCTACAGGACAAGATGTCACAAACCAGAATCAGTCATTCTTTAGTAATGTGTCTTTCGAGTATCGTCTTAATGAGGCTTCAACGCAATATTTGAAACTATTCTACGATCGTGATAGTTATGATTGGTTGGAAGGGGATGTTGGGCAGTATGGAGTTGGTTTTATATGGCGTCGTAAGATGCAGCATTTCAGTGATTTATTCCGTTTCAAGGATTCAAATGCCACGGTTCCTATGGTGATTGATAAAAATGATACAATAAAGCAAAAATAAATATGAAATCAATAATATATAATTACATATTGTTTATTTGCGGTTTAGCTCTGCTTTCAGCTTGTTCCACTACGGACAAAGTGCCAGAAGGCGACCAACTGTATGTAGGACTGACAAAGATAAAATATACTAATTACGAGAAGAATTCTCATTTCAATTATACTCGTGACGAACTTGATGCAGCCCTAGCGTGTGCTCCAAATGGTGCGTTGTTTGGCAGCTCATATTATCGCACTCCGTTTCCTTATGGTCTTTGGGTGTGGAATGCTTTTTCAAAATCAGAGGGACCCGTTGGTAAATGGATTTCAAAAACATTTGGTAAGGCTCCCGTTTTGATGAGTTGGGTAAATCCGGCTTTGCGTGTATCAGTTGCCCAATCTGCACTTAAATCACATGGATATTTTAATGGAAGTGTGAATTACAAGACTATACCGATGAGTAATCCAAAGAAAGCCAAGATAGGTTATGACGTTGATATGGGACATCTATACACGATAGATAGTGTGGCTTATGAGAAGTTTCCTGAAGATGCCGACAGTTTGTTGAAACGGACATTAACAGATGCAGTTATACATAAGGGAGATGCCTTTGATGTTTCTACATTGGATGCAGAAAGAAAACGAGTAAGTATATTGTTTCGTAATAATGGATATTATTATTATCAACCAAGTTATGCCTCATATCTTGCAGATACGATATCTGTTCCAGGTAAGGTTCAGATGAAATTCCAGCTTGCAGAACAAATTCCTGAAAAGGCAAAGCGTAAATGGTATATTGGAAGAGTGGACTTGCAGTTGCGTAAGCAGATAATGGAACAGCTTAATGACTCGCTGATGCATCGTAATTTTAAAGTGCATTTCAACGGACGTCATTCTCCGATGCGTCCAAGAGTTATAATGCGCGATTTAAAACTTAGACCAGGAAATATATATAGTTATGATAACTATTTGGAATCTTCAAACAGAATTTCTGGTAATGGACTGTTCAGTATTGTAGATTTCCAATTTACTCCACGTGATTCATCTGCTACATGCGATACACTTGACTTGGCTTTGAATTGCGTATTTGATAAACCTTATGATTTCTATGTTGAGACAAATTACACTGGCAGGACAAGCGGAAGGATGGGACCTGGGCTGATTGTCGGTTTTACAAAGCGAAATGTTTTCCGTGGAGGAGAAAAACTTGATATAAATATAAAGGGCTCTTATGAGTGGCAGTCTGGACATACAGCCAGTGGCACTAGTGATAACATGAATTCTTATGAGTATGGTGGTGATGCGTCTTTAGAGTTTCCTAGACTTATAATGCCATTTCTGCAACATCGTAGATTCTTCACGACTCCGTCTACAATATTAAAGGCTTCTACTGATATCATCAATCGTGCAGGATATTTCAAGCGACATATAGCATCGGGAGAATTAACATATACCTTCCAGACAAGCAAGAACTCAATGCACCAGTTCAGTCCTATTATACTAGAGTATGAGTATATGACTTCACATACGGAGAAGTTTGACTCTGTAATGAAGACCAGCCCTTATCTGCAAGTTTCAATGAAGAACCAGTTTATTCCTAAAATGAAATATAGTTATATCTATACAAGTGACAAGACATATCGAAATCCTATATGGTGGCAGACAACAATCAGTGAGGCTGCTAATATTTTATCTTTGGGTTATACAATTGCAGGAAAGTCATGGAGTGAGAAGGATAAGAAAATGTTTAAGAACCCTTATGCTCAATACGTGAAAATAGAAACTGAGTTCAGAAAGACATGGCGATTAGCAGAACATTCAACTCTTGTAGCTCATCTTGACCTTGGTGCAATATGGGCTTATGGTAATTCTGATATGGCACCGTGGAGTGAACAATTCTATATCGGTGGCGCAAACAGTGTACGTGCTTTTACTGTAAGGAGCGTAGGGCCAGGAGCATATTATCCTACAGCAAACACTTATTCTTATCTTGACCAGACAGGAGATATCAAGTTTCTAGCCAACTTGGAATATCGTCCCCATCTTTTCGGTAATCTCTATGGTGCAGTGTTCATGGATGCAGGAAACGTTTGGACGATGCACGATAGTAGCGATCGTCCAGGAGGAAAGTTTCAATTGAAGAATGCTGTTAAGGAAATGGCTCTGGGCACAGGTATAGGATTAAGGTATGATTTGGATTTCTTTGTGATTAGAGTAGATTGGGGAGTAGGTTTGCATCTTCCATATAAGAGTGGATTTTATAATCTTCCTAATTTCAATGATAGTCAAAGTTTGCATTTCGCAATCGGAATGCCTTTCTAGTTATGTAGACATAATCAATTACAATATAAAAAAATGTTATGTTGATTAAAAAGTGTGGCTATACTTATTCATTCTCAGTATTATTTGTTAAATTTGCACTTCAAATTAAAGCATAATAAAAATATTATTTATGAAACCTACATTGTTACTTTTAGCTGCTGGTATGGGCAGTCGTTATGGTGGTCTTAAGCAATTAGATGGTCTAGGTCCTAACGGAGAAACCATTATGGACTATTCTATTTATGATGCTATTCAGTCAGGATTTGGTAAAATCGTATTTGTTATCCGTAAAGATTTCGAAAATGAATTCCGCACAAAGATACTTTCTAAGTATGAAGGTCATGTTCCTGTAGAGTTGGTATTCCAGAGTATTGATAATCTTCCTGAAGGATTCTCTGTGCCAGAAGGTCGTGAGAAACCATGGGGAACAAACCATGCAGTACTTATGGCAAAGGATGTTATTAAGGAACCTTTCTGTGTTATTAACTGTGATGATTTCTATAATCGTGATTGTTTCAAGGTAATTGGTAAGTTCTTGGCTGATCTTCCTGAAGGAAGCAAGAATACTTATGCTATGGTAGGTTTCAGAGTAGGTAACACGCTTTCTGATAACGGTTCAGTAGCTCGTGGAATATGCTCAAAAGACGCTAGCGAAAATCTTACAACTGTTGTTGAGCGCACAGAGATTATGCGTGTAGACGGTAAGGTTTCTTACAAAGATGAAGAAGAAAAGTGGGTTGCAGTAGAGGATAATACTCCTGTATCAATGAATGTATGGGGCTTTACTCCAGATTATTTTGAGCACAGCGAGGTTTACTTCAAGGAGTTCCTTTCTGAGCCTAAGAATATGGAAAATCTTAAGGCAGAGTTCTTCATTCCATTGATGGTAAACAAACTTATTAATGAGAATACAGCTACTGTAAAGGTTATTGATACAACAAGTAAATGGTTTGGTGTTACTTACGCAGCTGATCGTCAGAGCGTAGTAGATAAGATTCAGACTCTTATAAACGATGGTGTATATCCTAATAAACTATTTTAAATTAATAGTCAGTTAGGGAATACAAACTATTCTTTAGAAATTTAATATAAAATTGGTCAGGAATGTTTGCAGTATATTTATTGCATCAATTCTGACCAAATTTTGTTTCTAAAACATTAGGTTTCACCTAATTTTATTACCTTTGCAATCATTATGCAGATAGATATTATAACAGAGAATGAAATCGCTGAGTTGAAAACTCTTATTAGCGATGCAAACAAAATAATACTTGTAGGGCACAAAAGTCCCGACGGTGATGCTATTGGTGCTTGTCTTGGTTTGGCGGAATATTTGCGCCAGCATGGTAAGAGCCCATCTGTGTTCATTCCTGATGCATATCCAGATTTTCTAAAGTGGTTGCCAGGTACAGAGAAAATTGTAAGATACGATAAGCATAAAGCAGAGATAGACACAGCTTTTAAGAATGCAGATTTGATCTTCTGTCTCGACTTTAATGATACTGCCAGACTTGAAGACATGCAAGAATGCGTTGAATCTTCTCCAGCAAAAAAGATTCTTATAGACCATCATCTCAGTCCTATCCTTGATTCTGGAATAACGATTTCACATCAAGAAGCATGCAGTACATGTGAATTGGTATTTCGCCTTATCTATCAACTCTCTGGAATTGAAAATATGACACGTAAGATAGCTGTTCCTATATATTGTGGAATGATGACTGATACAGGAGGCTTTACTTATAATTCTGCACGTCCAGAAATATATTCTATTATAGGACTTCTTCTCACTGTTGGCATCGATAAAGATAAAATCTATCGCAATGTATTCAATAATTACAGCCCGTGGGCAATAAAGTTCCGTGGTTATTTAATGAGCCAAAAGTTGAATGTCTTTGATGAATATCATGCATCTTATTTCACAGTAAGTAGACAAGATATGAAAGATTACCACTTTATAAAAGGTGATTTAGAAGGACTTGTTAATGAACCTCTGCGCATAAAGGGACATAAGTTTTCAATCTCTCTTCGTGAGGACGATCGACACGATAATACTATTCTTGTAAGTTTACGTTCTGTTGATGATTTTCCATGTAATAAGGTTTCAGAAGAATTTTTCAATGGTGGAGGACATCTTAATGCCAGTGGTGGTAAACTACATTGCAGTCTTGCAGAGGCCGAAATAATTGCCCGAAATGCTATAATCAAATTCGGTGATATGTTGAAAGCTTAAAAATTGGGAAATATAAATAAAAACTCTCATAATAACCTTTCTATATGTTAGCTTTTTAGTATCTTTGCATCTAAATGATAAGATAAGTAGCACTTTTGCATTATCTTTGCTATTGTAATTTATAAATTTAACGATGAAGAAAACTCTATTTGCACTTCTCGCTTTGGTGGGTATAATGATTTTCGTTTCATGTAGTGATACGGAAACTTATGCTGATAAGAAGAAAAAAGAACGCGCGGCAATCAATAAATTCATTGCTGATTCTGCGGTTAATGTAATTTCTGAAGCAACTTTTTTTGCGCAAGATTCTACAACAAATGTTAGTAGAAATGAATATGTTCTATTTAATAGTTCTGGTGTATATATGCAGATTGTAAGGAAGGGTACTGGCTCTAAATTGAACAGTGGTGAAACTTCTGCAGTTCTTATGAGATTTACTGAGGTCAATCTTATGACAGATTCTGTTCTGTTGTCAAACGATGTGCTTAAATATTCTGCAATTGTTGACCATATGAATGTCAGAAACATTTCTGGTTCCTTCTATGGACAATTTGTATCTGGTGAAAGTTTGTTTGCTAGTTATTATAGTACAACATCAGTTCCCGCCGGACTGTTGGTACCTTTCGCTTATATCAATCTTGCACGTTATGCGTCTGCAGAAAGTGATATAACAAAGGTAAAATTAATTGTTCCGTCGGCTCAGGGTACTACTATTGCATCAAGTAGCGTATATCCTTGTCTGTATGAACTTACATTGCAAAAAGGTAGATAACATAAATATATGACACTAATTAAATCTATTTCCGGTATCCGTGGTACTATTGGCGGACATGCCGGTGACACACTTAATCCTCTTGATATCGTAAAGTTTACTTCGGCATATGCAACATTTATTCGTCGTAGTAAGAAATCAGACAGCAACAAGATTGTTGTTGGTCGTGATGCTCGTATTTCTGGAGATATGGTTAAGAATGTTGTGTGTGGTGCTCTTATGGGTATGGGATATGATGTTATTAACATTGGTCTTGCTACAACACCGACAACAGAACTTGCTGTGCGTATGAGTGGAGCTGATGGGGGTATTATCATCACGGCAAGTCATAATCCACGTCATTGGAATGCTCTTAAATTACTTAATAATGAAGGTGAATTCCTTACAAAGAATGACGGTAATGAGGTGCTTGATATTGCTGAAAGAGAAGATTTTGAATTTGCTGATGTTGATAATCTTGGCAAATACAAAGAAAACGATACTTTTGACAAACTACATATAGATAGTGTGTTGGCTTTGAAACTTGTTGATGTTGAAGCAATCAAGAAGGCCGGTTTCAAGGTTGTTGTTGATTCAATAAATTCAGTCGGCGGTGTAATTCTTCCTAATCTACTAAAGGCTCTTGGAGTAGAATATAAATTTATAAACGGAGAAGCTAATGGTGAATTTGCACATAATCCAGAACCAATAGAGAAGAATCTTGGTGGTATAATGGGTGAACTTGCTAATGGCGGTTATGATCTCGGTATCGTCGTAGATCCTGATGTTGATCGTTTGGCCTTCATCTGTGAGGATGGCAAGATGTTTGGTGAAGAATATACGCTAGTTTCTGTTGCTGATTATGTTTTGAGCAACACACCTGGTAACACGGTTTCAAACTTGAGTTCGACTCGTGCCCTTCGTGATGTGACAATTAATCATGGTGGTGTTTACACTCCTGCAGCAGTGGGAGAGGTGAATGTAACTACAAAGATGAAAGATGTTCATGCCGTTATTGGTGGTGAAGGCAACGGTGGAGTTATATATCCAGAAAGCCATTATGGTCGTGATGCTCTAGTTGGTATCGCTTTGTTTTTGTCTAATCTTGCTCATAAGGGATGCAGCATAAGTCAACTTCGTGCTACTTATCCAGAATATTGCATTGCTAAGAATAGAATAGACCTTACTCCTTCTACAGATGTAGATGCAATCCTTGTTAAGGTTAAGGAAATGTATGGTAAGGAAAAGGATGTTCAGGTTACAGATATTGATGGAGTCAAACTTGACTTCCCTGATAAATGGGTACATCTTCGTAAGAGTAATACTGAGCCGATTATCAGAGTATACAGTGAGGCTGCTACAATTGATGAGGCTGATGCCTTGGGCAAGAAGCTCATGCAGGTTGTTTACGATATGCAGTAAGCTATAATGAAATATTAAAAGGTGCACTTCAATTGAAGTGCACCTTTTTTATATTTATTTGCTCATGAATTCACCTTGAATCAAAGCAATCTTTATCCATAAATCCATGTATTTTTGTTGAAATGAAACTAGATCTATAGAGTTTCCCTTGTCATCATATACATGAGTATCTGGTTTGCCATTTTTCTTTATTTCCATCGAAATAGCTTCTTTACCATTCTCATGATAGAATTTCAATGATTTCAAAACACCGTTATCAATGTTAAAACTGCCGGTCTTATCATCTTCTGTCCAGATTTTACCTGTAAACGGTTCTTTATCGTAATACACGGAATCTTTTTTGAAGCTTACTTCATTGGTATGTATTTTCTTTGTACACGCTGTTGCCATTATTACGGCAATGACGATTACAATAAAAGCCTTTATCTTCTTCATTTTTAGTTTGCCTTATCTTTATCTTTATTCGAAATGCCCTCATCTTCTGCTAATTCCTTGTACATGTCATCAAGTGTGTTGAAAAGTGTGTTGATATTAGCTTCGTTTCCACATGCTTCCTCAAAGAGTTCTGTCAAATCATCAGTTTCTTTTTCCAATGCGCGGTTGTTGATTAGTATATTTGTATTCAAAAGTAACAATCTTAGTATTGTTATCTGATTTATGTTTATCTTTCCTGATTTTGCTGTTTTAATTCCTGCTACATACGTTTTCATTATTGTTCTTACCATAAGCTGTATGGTTTTTGGCTCATCAATTGCAGCCAACTGTATACCTTTTGTGTATTGTTCCAAATGTTCAGGTATTGTAGAGAACATACCTCCAAGTAACAATTCCATATTTCTTCTGTATTCATCAACTGTTGCTTCGTAAAGTTTAGTTGTTTTACAAGCAAATTTTAGATAATCATGCGCAGTAGATTTCTTACCACTACACAATTTAAGTATATCGCTCTCCACCTTTTCTTCATCAGAGTAGTTAAGTCTTATAAGAATTGGTAGCATTATATCCATGAAATTGTTTCCTATTTCCTCATAATGTTCTAGCATGGCTTCTTTGATGTTGCTAGAATCATTTTTCTCGTTAAAATCGTCACCAGCATATTTGCTGTCTACGATTGCTGTGCCGAAAGCCTCAAAAAAAGCTCTTATCAGTGCAGCTGTTGCTTGGTAGCTATTCACTCTTTTTATCATAGTCTTGTATTTTTGGGTATAAAGTTAGCTTTTTTTCTTTATTGATGCAAGCTACAGCATCGATATTTCTTTTCAGTCCTTTGTATTTAGCTCTTTTAACGGCACTGCCTTTGAACAATACTTTATATTCTTCTTCTGTCAAATTTTGCCATTTTTCTTTAGTCATATTTAGAAGTTCTTCTTTTGGCTGAAGCTCAGGAGTGTCGTTTGGTTGTGCAAACTTATTCCAAGGGCATGCATTAAGACATTTATCGCATCCGTATATTGTTTCTCCCATTTCAATTGCAACATTGTTACTAATGTTATTTCTGTTTTCTATTGTCTGGTATGAAAGGCAGCGTTCGGCATCAATCTCATTATTTTCACTTATAGCGTCAGCTGGACATGCGTCAATACATTTATGGCATTTGCCGCAATTATTCTTAATAGGGGAGTCGTATTTCAGTTCAACATCTAGGAATAATTCACCAAGAAAAAACATACTTCCTGCATGTGGTATTATTAGTTGATGATTCTTTCCAGTCCACCCCAATCCTGCTTTTTCAGCCCAATATCTTTCAAGTATAGGTCCTGAGTCTACGAATATTCTGCATTTGTTGGCTAGTGGATTATTGCAATGCAACTCATCTTCAAATCCAAACTTTGCGGCAAGTTTTCTTAACTTGTCTTTTATGATGTCGTGATAGTCATTTCCTAGTGCATAGGCCGCAAGCTGATATTCTCCTTTTGGTATGGTCTTTTTCGGTGCATAATTAAGAGCTACACAAACAATGCTCTTTACTCCGTCCATTAACAGTCTTGGGTCAAGTCGCTTGTCTGTATAGTTTGTCATGTAATCCATATCGGCATAATTGCCTTTTTGAATCCAGTCCTTTATATGCTTTGCAGTATGATCATCTACAGCTTCTGCTTTGGCAATGCCATATGCAAAAAAGCCAAGGTTTTGTGCCTCGGCTTTTATTGCCTCTGTAAGTGAGACACTATTCAAAGATTTTAAATTCATAACCTTGTTCCTTTAACCATTTTAATGATTCCGGAAGTGCTGTCTTTAACTTGTCAATACTCTTTAATGAATCGTGGAAAGTTATTATTGAACCATTTCTGGTAAACCGCTTGACATTGTTTACAACATCATCGGCTTCAAGCCATTTGGAATAATCTCTTGTTACCAAGTCCCACATTATTACTTTGTATTTCTTTTTGAGCCACCAATATACAGAGTGTCTCATCCATCCATGTGGTGGTCTAAACAAGTGCGAGTGAATTAAATCATTAGCTTGGTCTGTATTTTCTGCATAGGTTATTGTCCAATGCTTGAATGAACCGAGATGATTGAATGTATGGTTGCCAACCTGATGTCCTTCTGCAACGATTCTATTGTATAGGTCATGGTGTCTCAATACATTTTCACCCACCATAAAGAATGTAGCCTTTATATTAAACTCTTTAAGAGTCTCTAATATGAAAGGTGTCGACTCGGGGATAGGACCATCATCAAACGTCAGATAAACTGAATGTTCGTTAGTATCCATTCTCCAAGTCGCACTGGGATATATCCAGCGCAACCATTTTGCTGGTTGCTCTATTAACATATCTGTTCTTTATTATTGTTGGGGCAGAACACCACCTTTCCCACGATACATGTTAAACATGTATTGGAACTGCTTACCGGTAGTCTTCGCCAGTTTTGGATCAATCATGTTAGCCACTTCGTTGGCCTGCTGCATTATTGTCAACTCACGTATGCAATCGCTCATAGACTGAGAGAAATTATTGCTACTCAATGAAAGATACCAATCCATATATTGTGTGGCATTCTTCCATACATCATTGAAAAGTGCTCTAGCTTTTGCTTTCTTGCCAAGCATAGCATAGCATTCAGCTAAGTCAAGACTTCCGCTCATATAGTCATTTGGAATGTTGTATGAAGGAAGTACCTTCTGACATTTGTCAAGTACTTTAAGAGCCTTAGCATCTTTCTTCTCGATAATTAACTGCTTTGCGAGCTGTGCGAACAGTCTGCGGTGAGTGTAGCACATTCTCATTACAGTCTCGTCTATGTAAAGTCCTCTAGTCTCAAGACCACCGAACTTATATCGATTCATTAGATTGTTGTAAGTCTTCTCTGTATCAAAGTTCTTTGCGCCTGGTGCCGGTTTGCCGTTAATAGTCGTTGTGAATGGAGTGATACGGTTTGCAAGACCTTCCTGTACGAAGTTATCGCCAAGATTCATGTAGTTGTCTTCACCAACAGTGAGGGCTACGTATATAGGACGTGTCCAGTCGCATTGTGAAATCATCTCAAGCATCATAAGGTCACCCTTGTAAAGTGCATCCTTCTTGGCAAGAGAGATAACCATCTTGTTAGGTATTGTGTCAGAAGCCATCATCATTCCGCTCTTCTTCACAGCTTCCTTGTCTATTGTTACATAAACGGTATCTGTAGGGATGAAATGCATATCAGGATTCTTTGAACGTACCCAATACTTCATAATGTTCTTCAACTCAAATGGATTGTCACCAAACTGTTTTCTAGCTTGTACAGGATTCTCTTTATAGAATTCTAGTATCTGTTTCTTAGCATCAGCTTGTATAGGTACATATTCATTTGTTCCAGAGCAGAAGTCAATTCTTGGCCAACTGATTGGAACGGCTGTAGAATTATATGCCGGACGTTTCATCTGGTCTATATACCAGTCTGTCTGTAGGTAACTCAAGTTACAAACACGTGCGTCAGTTCTCACTCCTTCTACTTCCTGATTATACCACAATGGGAAAGTATCGTTATCACCATTAGTGAATATGATAGGATTTCCTTTATCCTGTAGTGTCATTAAGTAGTTTTGACCGAAGTCACGGCATGTATATCTTCCACTTCTATCGTGGTCATCCCATGTCTGACTTACCATTTGTATAGGAACAAGTAGAGCCAGTAGTGAAACTACGGCTGCAAGAACAGGTTCGCTTATGTGAAGGTACTTTTTCGCCAAGTCGTATATTGCCGCAACACCGATACCACACCATATTGCGAATGCATAGAATGAACCCGCATATGCGTAGTCTCGTTCTCGTGGTTGCATTGGTGTCTGGTTCAAATATATTACTATAGCGAGACCTGTCATGAAGAATAGGAAGAACACTACCCAGAACTGGCGTATTCCACGTTGCCCTCTCCATGCTTGCCAGAACAAACCGATTACACCAAGTAATAATGGAAGGCAATAGAATACATTGTGTCCCTTATTGCTCTTCAAGTCGTCTGGTAGTTTGCTTTGGTCTCCGAGGCGTGCTTTGTCAATGAATGAAATACCGGTAATCCAGTTTCCATGTTCCAATTCACCGTTGCCTTGAATGTCATTTTGACGTCCAGCAAAGTTCCACATAAAGTAACGCCAATACATGAAGTTACATTGATATGACAGGAAGAATCTTAAATTCTCCAACTGGCTAGGAACTTTCACATTAACATTTTCTCCGCAGCGATCATAAGCCTGGTTAGTACCATCTACACCCCCCATCCAGTCTTCATACGCTTGTGCATGAGCTTGGTCATACATACGTGGGAAGAGCATGTTTTGTGCATATTGGTATTTATTCTTATGGCTTACAATAAAGTAAGAGTCTTTCTCATTTGCGTTAGCTTTCTCCTTGCGGCTGTAAATAGGTGCGCCTTGTGTCATCTGAGGCTTGCACATGCTTCCGTCAATTTTCAGAGCTACTTGTGAAGTATATGTCTGTCCGTATAACAGAGGACGGTCGCCGTATTGGTCACGACTCAGGTAATTTCCGAGAGTGAATATGTCTTCTGGAGAGTTCTGGTCCATAGGAGGGTTTGCGGCAGAACGAATTACTATAAGTGCGTAACTTGAATAACCTATCATCAGCATAAGCATGCAGAGTAGTGTTGTGTTCTTAATTCGTGAAGTTACATAGTTAACTTGTTTCTTCTCAACAGTATGCTTGTAGTTCAAGCCAAACCATAGTGCTATGAGCACTACCACGCCTATAGCAACAGCAGTCCATCCGGATCCGTAGAAAGGAATACCAAGCATGGCAAATGTAGCCAAGAATGATATGTTGCTACGTTTCTCGTTTGTTTCAGAATAACTCTCATATATTGCCCAAACAACAGTTGCGACAAGCAGTATAATATATACAATCTCACCGGTATTGAAAGGACATCCCAATATATTTACGAAAAATAGTTCAAACCAACCACCTACTGTTATAATACCCGGAACAATGCCGTATAATACAGCAGCTATGATAACAAATGATATAACAAGGGCTATAAGTGAGCCTTTAAGTTCCATTTTAGGGAATTTGCGGTAGCAGTAAACCAACACAATTGCAGGAATGCAAAGAAGGTTTAGTAAATGAACTCCGATACTCAGACCTGTCATATAGGTAATTAATATTAACCAACGATCACTGTGAGGTTCGTCGGCATGGTCTTCCCATTTCAATATTAACCAAAATACGATGGCTGTAAAAGCCGAAGAGTAAGCATAAACTTCACCTTCTACGGCAGAAAACCAGAATGTATCGCTGAACGCGTAAATTAATGCACCAACAAGTCCAGAACCTTCTATTATTATAGTTTTGGCTGTAGTAATTTCGTTCCAATCCTTCATGATCAACTTACGTGTCAAGTGGGTAATGGACCAAAAGAGGAACATTATCGTTGTTGCGCTAAGCAATGCACTCATGGTGTTGACCATGCGAGCTACGTATGAAGGATTGCTTACAAACTGTGAGAATAAGTTTGCTGTAAGCATGAAGAATGGTGCGCCTGGTGGGTGACCAATTTCAAGTTTATAACCAGTAGTGATAAACTCAGGGCAGTCCCAGAAACTGGCTGTCGGCTCAATCGTAGAACAATAAACGAATGCTGCAATAAGGAATGCTAGCCATCCAAATACGTTGTCTACTAATTTGTGCTGTTTCATTTATTTATATCAATAAGTTTTTGAATTTCAATATCTATAGTATTTTGCAAAGATAGTATTTTTAATTGAGAAATCAATAAACACGTGTGCGAGAATGTTGTAATATTTGTTTTTTTTAAATTCTCAGAAAATGTTCTTCCAGTTTTTGCAATGGCATATTCTTGTCTGCATGGTAGTGTAGACTCCTATTTACGCACGCTATATGCTTCACGTTATTCATTATCTCGGCTATGTCGTGGCTGACTATTATGATAGCGCAGTACTTGTTGATCTCATTCAACATTTCGTACATTTGCTCTTGGAATCGTTTGTCTATATATGTGTTAGGTTCGTCAAGGATAAGTACTTCTGGCTTTGACACAAGGGCTCTAGCCAATAGCACTCTTTGCAGTTGTCCGCCACTTAGTGTCCCTATGTGGTTATGTTTCATTTCTTCAAGTTCCATATCCATAATAGTTTTATGAACTTGATTCAACTGTTCTTTGGTATATTTACCGAAAAGCTTTTTCTTTAATCCAGACAGTATTACATCATATACAGATATCGGAAATTTTCTATCAATATCAGTATATTGAGGTAAGTATCCGATATTTATTTTATCTGTTTTCTCACCATTTCTATAGAATGTAACGCTACCACAGTCTGGCTTCATCATACCCAGAATAATTTTCATCAGCGTAGTTTTGCCACCACCGTTAGGTCCTATGATGCCCAAATAGTCATCATCAAGAACTTTCAGTGAAACGTTTTCAAGCGCAGTTTTCTGAGAATACTTTGCCGTCACGTTTTCTATGTCAATTATTGTATTGCTCATTTCAGTTTTTTTGCGATGTCTTCCATTTCTTTATCCCAGTTATACGAAAGTGGATTTATCTCTACTTTTTGTGCATTGACACCTTCTTCCACAATAGCGGTATTGCGATTTGTGAATTCTTTCTGTACGAAAACAATCTTCACTCTTTTCTTTTTGGCTACTGAAATAGTTTGTTGCAGTTGTGCAGCACTAGGTTCTCTGCCTTCTTCCTCAATAGGAATCTGTGTCAGTCCGTAATCTCTTGCAAAATATGTCAATGCTGGATGATATATAAGAAATGTGAGAGTTTTATTCCTTGAAATATCTTCTCTTACCTTGATGTCGGTAATTTCTATTTTTTCCAGCAATTTTGTTAGATTGCTCTTGAAATATAAGCTATCTTTAGAGTCAATCTCTGCAAGCGCCTTATAAATGTTTCTTGCTATTATTCTGGCGTTTGTAGCACTCATCCATACATGTGGATCTGGTACTCCGTTTCCGTTTTTTTGTAATGTTATTCCTTCAGATGAATTTATTATAATCGTGTGTGGCGCATTGCTTTCGAGTTTCTTCATCCATGTACGCTCAAATCCAATGTAACCAACTTTTATATAAATATCACTTTTTGAAAGTTTAACCATTTGCTTTGCTGTTGGCTCGTAAGTCTCAGGACTACTGCCGTTTGGCACCATCGTAGCGACATCAAACTTATTCCCAGCTATTTGCTCTGTGAAATATCTTAATGGTTCGATAGTCACCGTAATCATTCTATGGCTATTTTTTGATGTACCGGCACATGATGTCAGTGATAATACCGAGAATACCAATATGATATATCTTATAGCTTTACCCAATGTTATACTTATTGTTGATATTATTAAGTTTGATCTCATTAGTCCTAAAACGATAGGTATTGCATCTCCAACTACAGGGATGAAAGCAAAGAAACCCATCCATGCACCTCGTCCTACCATAAACCGTTGCGCTTTTTCAAGGCTCTGCGGTTTAACGTGCAAATATTTTTCTATCCAATCTACGCGCCCCAGATGACCGATGGCATAATTAAACATAGAACCAAGTACGTTTCCAATAGTTCCATATATTATTAATGGCCATGGCTTCAGCCCTGCTGCTAACAGTCCTAACATCACAGCTTCACTGCTGAAAGGAAGAATGCTACCCGCTAGGAATGCGGCAAGAAGAATGCCCCAATATCCCCAGTTAATTAGAAAGTCAATGATGGCATCCATAAGTTGTAAGCTGTTATGAGTAGAGTGATTACTATTATTAAATGAAACGCTATATTAGTTATCCACGTATGTGTCAGTGTGATGAAGTGACCTATCAGTGCAGCAGTACTTATAATAAGTATTCTTAATAGAAAATCAAAATGCTG
>JAGPKZ010000081.1 GCA_018053665.1 Prevotella sp. | reverse complement strand
CATCAACATATTCTTGTGGAATAAATGTCTCAAGACCATTATCCACAAGATATTCCTCAACTTTTTTCTGACTTAAACCATATAATTTTATTGCATACCAAGGATAACGATGCTGCTCTTTTTTATCAACATCAATATTCTGTACGTCAATATCTTCCATATTGACAGATTCAATATTGTTATCTTTATCCATGGTATGCAATAAGAAATTTAGAATTCACTTGTAAAGTGGAACTTTATATTTTTAAAGTCTTGCTGTGCCATAGTAAGCACATAACCACTATCAGCTAGGAATACGTCTCTACCTTCTGTATCCTTAGCCATATACTGATATTTTCGCTTTTTAAAACTATCGAGTTCTGCAGCATCATCAGACTCTACCCAACAAGCCTTGTGAAGATGAACAGGTTCCCAACGACATTTTGCGTTGTATTCATGCTCCAGACGATACTGGATAACTTCAAACTGCAACTGTCCTACAGTTCCTACAACACGTCTGCCATTAAACTGATTTACAAACAACTGAGCTACACCTTCATCCATAAGTTGCTCAATACCCTTCTGGAATTGCTTACTCTTCATCGGGTCATCATTCTCGATGTATTTGAACAATAGCGGAGAGAAACTTGGCAATCCACGGAAATGAAGAATTTCACCTTCTGTAAGTGTATCTCCAATCTTGAAAATACCATTATCCGGCAAACCAACAATATCACCCGGATAAGCCTCTTCTACAGTATTCTTGCGTTGAGCCATGAACTGTGTAGGAGAAGAAAATCTCACTGTCTTACCTTGACGTACATGCAGATATGGTTGATTTCTAACAAACTTTCCTGAGCATACCTTGCAGAATGCTATACAACTGCGATGATTAGGATCAATATTTGCGGTTATCTTAAATATGAATCCTGTAAACTTCGGTTCAGTAGCTTCAACAAGTCTCTCTTCAGCCATTGTAGGACGTGGACTTGGAGATATGTCTACAAAACAGTCCAGCAATTCCTGAACACCGAAATTGTTAAGTGCCGATCCAAATAATACTGGTGCAACCTCTGCACTTCTGTAAGTTTCTTTCTCGAATTCAGGATAAACGCCGTCAACCAATTCCAGGTCTTCACGAAGCTGTTGTGCTTCACGCTCTCCCACTTGTTCGTCAAGTTCTTTTGACGCTACGTCAACAGTCACCTTTTCTGTAACTCTCTGTTTGTTTGGAGTAAACAAGTTCAACTGTTGCTCATAAATATTATATACACCCTTAAAGCGTAGTCCCTGTCCGATAGGCCATGACAACGGGCGAACCTTTATACTCAGTTCTTCTTCAAGTTCATCAAGCAAGTCAAAAGGATCACGACCTTCACGGTCCATCTTGTTGACGAATATAATAACAGGAGTATTGCGCATACGGCATACCTCCATCAATTTTCTTGTCTGAGCCTCTACACCCTTTGCACCATCAACGACGATAATCGCTGAATCCACCGCTGTAAGTGTTCGATATGTATCTTCTGCGAAATCCTGGTGTCCAGGAGTATCAAGGATGTTCACCTTGTAGGGTTCACCAGTCTCACCGTCTGGAAGATAGTCAAACTCCATTACAGAAGTTGAAACAGAGATACCACGCTGTTTCTCTATATCCATCCAGTCAGAAGTAGCTGTTTTGCGAATCTTATTATTCTTTACTGCTCCGGCAACCTGAATCTGTCCACCAAACAGAAGGAATTTTTCGGTAAGAGTTGTCTTACCGGCATCAGGGTGAGATATAATGGCGAAAGTTCTTCGCCTCTGAATTTCATTCATGAAATAAAATCTAATATATAATTTTTAAATACAGACCGACAACACACATCCAACATCAGTCATTGAGCATATTACTCATACACTTCTTCAGACTGTCAGTCCAATAAGGTATCTTTATACCAAACGTTTCCTTGAGCTTAGTCTTATCAAGAACAGAATAAGAAGGGCGTTTAACGGGAGAAGGAAACTCGTCGCTATGACAAGGTTGTATGTCGCATTTCGTGTTTCCTGCCAACTCAGCTATTTTCTTAGTAAAATCATACCAAGAGCATACTCCTTCATTGCTGAAATGATATATACCGTCATTACCTTCATATTTTCGGTTTTCCACAATGTCAAATATCACTGTTGCCAAATCTCCTGCATAAGTAGGCGTACCGCATTGGTCAAACACCACCTTCAGTGCAGGCTTTGTCGATGTGAGATTCATCATTGTCTTAACGAAGTTTTTGCCATACTCAGAGTAAAGCCAAGAAGTGCGTATGATGATATATTTTGCTCCGCTATTCTGTATATTCTGCTCACCATGAAGTTTTGTCAAACCATACACACCTGTAGGAGTACCCTTCTGATCTTCCTTACAAGGAATATTGTATGGGTCACCACCAAATACATAATCGGTGCTGACGTGAACAAGCAATCCACCAACTTCCTTCATGGCCTTTGCTAAATTTTCAGGAGCCTTTGCGTTAAGGGTTTCAACGATTTCACCGGCATTCTCAGCCGAATCAACGTTTGTCCATGCCGCACAGTTAATAATACATTCAATACTGTTTTCGGCTACCGCTTTTCTGATATCCTCAATATTAGTGATATCCAACTTGTGGTATCCATCACAAACATCAGTGAATATATAAGTATCCTTACTATTTTTTGATGTGAGCTGAATCTCATTTCCCAACTGTCCGTTGGCTCCTGTTACTAAAATATTCATTATTTCTATATTAACTTATAGCATGCCGCCTCGCCCAACACGAGAAACAGACGCGCTGCATGTTAAATATCGTGTTCTATTCGTCTTCTCCGAAATCAAGGCCCTCACTTTCCTCCTTGATATAATAATCACTGAGTAGACCTATAAAGGTTGAAATCTCCTTTATTGCATGCTCTGTTTCAGGAGTTATCTCCTTCTTCTGCATACGTAGCATCATTATGCCGTAAAGAGCGTCAAGACATGTTTCTATCTCATTCACATCCTTATCACCCCTATTGCGCAATTCCACAATAAACGGCAACACTTTATAGTATTCTGCGCTGTAAATAGGAAATTTATTACTTTGAAGCATTCTTTTGTGCAAGTCAGCCATATCCTTTACAACAATACTATTGATGTTCAGATGTCCCTGTTCACGCTTGCCCTCCTCGTTAATCATCCTGACAAGATTACCAAACCAATCCAGTTCTTCCTCTTTCTGTTCATCAGTATAATCCGTAAACTTACTTACATAAGCCTTTCTTATCAGTGGAAGCGAGCATCCCATAGCTCGTATAACATCCTCTATCTGCCACATATAGAGCAGATATTCGGCAATGGATTTCTTTCTTAATTCCTTAGCTATAAACATGTCGTAAAATTATTTGTTATCCAACACGTCGGCATCAAGCCAACTCTGGGAGATGATATAAATTGAAAATCGTTCCGATAAGAGCGATTAGAGAGAATATGATAACCACACTTCCGATAATCTTGTTGATGATCAGAATTCCGTTATCGTCAAATTTACTTCTTACCTTGTCTATAAGCCATGTCAGTCCATACCACCACAGCAATGCACCGAAGATAACGCTAGAATATCCTATGCACATCTCTACAGGATGATCGGGAATAACAAAAGAGAACAATGCAAACAGCATCATAAAGAACGGTACGATAAGCACGTTAGAGAATGTTACGAAGAATCCTGTTATAGCATTGTGAAGCAACGACCCAGTACCTGTTCCACTGCCAGGATGAGCTTTCTGCATAGGATTGCTACGGTAACTGTATATACCAAAAGCAAGCAACAATATTCCACCAAAAATCTGCAAATAGAATTTTGTTTGCTGATTGCTCACTATATCCATGACAAAACTCATTCCCACACCTGTGAGAATGGCATATATAAGGTCGCTTACAGCTGCACCCAATCCGGTAACAAAACCATACCAACGTCCTTTCTTGAGGGTACGATTTATACATAAGATACCTACCGGTCCCATTGGAGCCGATGCGAGTATACCAATCAGAATCCCCTTTAAAATGAGTTCCAATATATTTATTTGAAAAGGAAATGACATGCCCATATTGGCTTGCAAAGTTACTGCAAAGCATTGAATTCTCCAAAAAAAAGCAGTTATATTTTATTTCACATTATATACATCATCTGTTTTCTGCGTATATAACAACTCATTAAATACAAAAAAAGTGTGAATAAAAATTTTATCCACACCTTTATATGTAATACTAAATGAGTTTATTTTTCTGATAGTTCCCAACCGATTGCACTGGCGCCGAGAACGGCTGCGCTTGAACCTTCAAGACCACTGATAAGGAACTTTGCCTTGTTCTTAAAAATCTTCAATACGCGTTCGTTATAACTCTTTATCAATGGTTTCATCAGCAAGTCACCCGACTTTGTAAGTCCACCAAAGAATATGAAAGCCTCTGGACTAGAGAATACCGCGAAGTTAGCACAAGCCTCTCCTAGCATATCACCTGTAAACTCATATATTCTGTTGGCTAGCTTGTCACCCTTAGATGCAGCGATACTTACGTCAAGAGAAGTAATATCCTCAGCCCTTATACCTCTTAGCAATGAGTTTTCGTTTGTCTTTTTAAGGAATTCACGAGCTGTCCTTGCCACACCAGTAGCAGAGCAATAAGCCTCCAGGCATCCCTTTCTGCCACAACCGCATAAGCGACCATTCTCTGAGCGCATTGTTGTATGACCAAGTTCACCTGCAAAACCATCGCAACCATAAACCATCTTTCCGTCGATAACGATACCAGAACCTACACCTGTACCAAGAGTGATAACGATAAAGTTCTTCAGTCCTCTGGCAACACCGTAAGTCATCTCGCCGATAGCGGCAGCATTAGCATCATTTGTAAGACCAACAGGAATATCATTCAGTTTCTTGCTAAACATTTCTGCTAATGGAACTATACCGTCATGTCCCCATGAAAGATTTGGAGCGAATTCTATGGTACCCTTATAATAGTTACCATTTGGAGCACCGATACCCATAGCCTTGATTTTTTCAAGTCCGCCTACCTGATCGATGATAATCTTCAATGCTTCGATAGAGGCATCTACATAGTCTTCTACATTATCATATCCCTGTGTCTTTATAGCTGTTGTAGCCTTTATTTCACCACGAGAATCTACAATTCCAAAGACGGAATTTGTTCCTCCAAGATCTAAACCGATTACATACGGTTTCATGGTTTCATTTGAATTCATGTTTTTCTATTTAATTGTTAGTTATTCAATGTTTTTGGTGAGTCTCGCAATCATGATTTATCTATACGAAAACAGTATGATTGCATCTGTGCAAAGATATTGATTTTATACCACACACGCAAATTTTCAATAAAAATAATTACCTAAAATTATTCTGAACTGAAATCCGCTACCATGTGGCGATACATGCTATACATGCGAGTTCTTGATACATATCCCTCCAGTTGACCGTTCACATTAACAACAGGAAGATAACTGCAGTTGGTCTTTTCAAACTTGTGCATCACGTCTATCATCTTGTCTTCCCTAACCAGGGTTGCCTGGACAGGTGTCATTATTTCATTCACGGTAAATCTGGTATACAGTTCGTTACGAAACATGATATGCCGTATCTTGGTAATATCTATCTCTCCCAGCAAATCACCTGCATTATCAAGCACAGGTAGAAAACTAGTATGACTCTTGCTGATATAGTTTATCAACTGCCCCAACTGCATATCTGGAGTTACAGAAGTAAACTGCCTGTCAATAATACTGTCAAGGCTCATCAATGTCAATATAGACTGGTCTGTATGGTGTGTTAGCAGCTTTCCTTCACGTGCCAGTCGCATACCATAAATACTGTGTGGCTCAAATATGTTTATCGTAAGATAAGCACTGATACACACGATCATCAACGGAATAAACAACTCATATCCGCCCGTAAGTTCAGCAATAAGGAATATACCGGTAAGCGGTGCATGCATCACTCCTGCCATCACTCCAGCCATACCCATAAGGGTGAAGTTCTTCTCTGGTATATACGTTCCAATTTGATACATATTCCATACACGAGAGAAGAAAAAGCCTGCAAAACCTCCGATGAAAAGTGATGGAGCGAATGTACCTCCGCAACCTCCTGCACCGTTCGTGGCTGATGTGGCAAACACCTTTGTCAGCACCACCAGTCCAACATACAGCACTAGCAATTCATGGTGTCCATAGAATATAGAGCCATTCATCACTTTACCCCAGCCTGCTATGCTATTTCCGTCAAGCAACACGTTAACCGAGTTGTAGCCTTCACCATACAATGACGGGAAAAAGAATATTAGCCCACTAAGCATCACGCCACCCAGAATAAGTTTCACATAAGTATGATTCTTCAAACTGGCAAACAAGTTTTCACATGCAGTCATGGTTCTCATGAAATACAATCCCACGATACCACAGAACAAACCCAACAAAATACATGGCGGTACACGCTGTATCACCCATGCGTCGTCCATGTGAAAGGTAAACAAAGATTCACTGCCCACAAACACATAAGTGAAGCATGTTGCGGTGACACTTGCTATAAGTATAGGCAGCAACGAAGCCATTGTTAGGTCCAGCATCAGCACTTCAAGTGTAAATACTAGTCCGGCAATCGGAGCCTTGAATATACCAGCTATAGCAGCAGAAGCACCACAACCCACGAGCAACATTACTGTTCTAGGGTCCATCTTGAACAGTTTGCCCAGATTACTTCCTATGGCAGAGCCTGTTAGCACAATAGGTGCCTCAGCACCTACCGAACCACCAAATCCAATCGTTATGCTTGATGCTATTACCGATGTCCAACAGTTGTGACCTCTAAGTCTTGAGCTCTTTGTGGCAATGGCATAAAGCACTCGTGTGATACCATGTGATATATTATCTTTAACAATATATCTCACAAAAAGTGATGTGAGATATATACCTACGATAGGAAACAGCAAGTAAAGCCAGTTGTATGTTGTATGGTCAAATCCCGCAGTGAGCAAATGCTGTATTTCCTTGATTATGCTATGTAGGATATAGCCGGCAACAGAAGCAAAGAAACCAATAACAAACGATAAGATAAGTGTCATCTGCCTGTCAGACAGATGTTCCTTTCTCCACTTCAAGATTTTTTCTGTTTCCAAAATTATTTTGTCTTTCTTTATTTGCGTTTTCCTATGCCTTTATTTTCTTATGATAGTAACTTCTCCGCCTCTTCCCAGTTTGATGATTGAGCTTGGAGCGTGTGGATTGTGCTCTTGTCTGCGTGTCCAGCAAACGTAGTCTACGGCATTAAGTATATCCTCACTGATATCACAATAGTTTGAAGCTGCTGGCTCACCGCTTACATTAGCGCTAGTACTAACGATAGGCTTCTGAAATTTATAGCAAAGTTCTTTGCTGAAAGGTTCCTGAGTAATGCGCATTGCGAGACTGCCATCTTCGGCAATCAGGTTATCAGCTATGTTCACAGCGTCATCAAGAATAATTGTTGTTGGCTTTATAGCCGTGTCAACGAGTTGCCATGCAACCTTAGGCATATTTCTGAAATATCTCTGCATTCGGTCGTCTGAATCAACAAGGCAGATAAGAGCCTTAGAATCATCACGATGCTTAATTTCATAAACTTTAGCTACAGCCCTTTCGTTAGTAGCATCACATCCTATGCCCCAGACAGTGTCTGTAGGATAAAGAATTACTCCGCCATGTCTCATACATTCAATGGCATTCTTAATGTCTTCCTGTTGTGTCATCTTTTTATTTATAAATCTTTTCAAGCGCAAATATATAGTAAAAAGTTTAAACTGCCAAATTACTTTAAACT
>JAGPKZ010000025.1 GCA_018053665.1 Prevotella sp. | reverse complement strand
TAAGCATGCAAATGGGTATTAAGACAGTAGACTCTCTTGACGAGGCCATTCAACATATTGACAAATACGGCAGTGGACACAGTGAAAGCATTATCTCAGAAGACATTGAGGCACAGCACAAATTCCAGACATTGGTTGATGCTGCTTGCGTTTACGTAAATGCTCCAACAAGCTTCACCGACGGTTCGCAGTTTGGACTTGGGGCCGAAATAGGTATAAGCACTCAGAAATTGGGGGCACGTGGACCGATGGCACTTGAAGAAATAACAACCTACAAATGGCTTATTGAGGGACACGGACAGATAAGATCATAAAATCAATAGAATATGAAGACTTTTTTTAATGTAGAAGACCTCGGAAATATTAAAGATGCTTTGGCTGAGGCAAAGGAAATAAAGAACAACCGTTTCGGTTATCAGGAAATTGGCAAGAACAAAACCTTGCTGATGATATTTTTTAATAATTCATTGCGCACACGTCTGTCTACCCAGAAGGCTGCTATGAATCTTGGCATGAACGTAATTGTGCTTGATGTCAATGCAGGTGCATGGAAACTGGAAACTGAACGTGGAGTGATTATGGACGGAGACAAGAGCGAACATCTTCTCGAAGCCATTCCTGTAATGGGAAGCTATTGCGACATCATTGGCATCCGTTCGTTTGCAGGTCTCAGCGACAGAGATTTTGATTACGCTGAAACAATTGTAAATCAATTCGTAAAATATAGCGGACGTCCTGTATTCGCAATGGAAACTGCTACTGTTCATCCTTTGCAGGCTTTTGCCGACCTCTTCACCATTGAGGAATATAAGCAAACGGCTCGTCCAAAAGTTGTTCTTTCTTGGGCTCCTCATTGCAAGAGTCTTCCACAGGCAGTCCCTAACAGTTTTGCACAGTGGATGAATGCCGCAGACGTTGATTTCGTCATCACTCATCCTGAGGGATACGAACTTGATCCAAAGTTTGCTGGAAATGCCAAGATTGAATACAATCAGAAAAAGGCTTTTGAGAATGCCGATTTCATCTATGCTAAAAACTGGAGTTGTCCTGGTGTGGCCAATATTGCTGATTATGGAAAGATTATCAACAGTGACCCTTCATGGACTGTAGACACAGAACACATGAGCTGGACCAACAACGGTTATTTCATGCACTGTCTGCCAGTAAGACGAGGACTTATCGTTACTGACGACGTGATAGAAAGCGACCATAGTTTAGTAATACCAGAAGCTGCCAATCGCGAGATTAGTGCGGAGGTTGTGATAAAGCGTATGCTTGAGAGTTTATAATAAAAAAAATCATTATATGATATCTTTTGAATGTGACTATAATAACGGTGCTCACCCAAATGTATTGCAGCACTTGCTAGAGACCAACTCAAAACAAAGCCTTACATACGGATTTGATGAATGGAGCGATTCTGCTAAAGACAAGATTCGCAAAGTATGCAATGCACCAGAAGCCGATATATATTTCCTTAGTGGAGGAACACAGACTAATATGACAGTAATTGATGGTATGCTGCAAAGCTACGAGGCTGTGATTTCCGCAAAGACTGGACATATCAACATTCATGAGGCTGGAGCCGTTGAATTTACAGGCCATAAGGTAATTGACCTTCCTGCCCACGATGGCAAGATAAGCGCAAAGGAATTGAGCGATTACATGAACTGGTTTGTGAATGATGAGAGCACAGACCACCTTGCTCAGCCAGGAATGGTATATATTACTTATCCTACAGAATACGGAACTATATATTCTGCAGAAGAGATTAACAACATATACAATGTCTGCAAAGAGTACGATCTCCATTTGTTTATTGATGGAGCAAGAATGGGCTATGGAATAATGTCACTTAAAAGTGATGTTGACCTCAAATTCATTGCCTCTCATTGTGATGTTTTCTATATTGGTGGCACAAAGGTTGGAGCATTATGTGGAGAAGCTGTGGTTTTCCCAAATGGAGCACCAAAACATTTCTTCACTACGATAAAGCAGCATGGAGCATTAATGGCAAAAGGCAGACTTATCGGCATACAGTTTGATGCATTATTTACAGACAACCTTTATCTTGAGATTTCAAAACATGCAATAGAAATGGCAGAAAAGATGAAGCAGATGTTTGCAGCAAAGGGCTATAAGTTCTTTCTTGACTCACCTACTAATCAGCAGTTTGTTATTATTCCGAATGACAAGATGAAAGAACTTGAACAACAAGTTATGTTCACTCATTGGGAACCTTATGACGCCCAAAACTTCGTATGTCGTTTTGTAACTTCATGGGCAACAACAGATGAAGACCTAAATATATTAAGCGAGATTATTTAATCTCGCTTTTTTTGTTCCATAAAAGAATATCATGTTGGTTAGGGACTTGCAAAGACAAGAAAACTCAACATGATATACTTATTTCTTTTCTATTTTTAATGCCATAAAAGACAATATTTTTAATAGCTTAGGCGTACACTTGGCAAAGTTAGTTTGATGTTTTCTCAAAATTACCAATCATTTTCTCTGATTCTGGTGTTCCATTTATTATAATAGCAGAGTTTGAATTTATTTTTCCATCAGGCAGAACATCAATGTTATGAGGAAATACATTAACATTAAATATACTTCTAAAATCTTCAAACAAATAATCAGGAACTCTAATCGTTTTTAAATAAATAGCTACGCAGCTACGCTTATGCTTGAAAGCCCCTTATTTACGAGCATTATTGAAAATAAAAGCAAAAAAATAGCTACGGTAAGCTACGTACTAGCTACGTCATTAATGGGTGTTATAACGATGTAACGCAAAATAGAGCGTATTTCGAGGTGATTTTGTATTGTCAAAAATCAATCCCGTTTTTTTAAACAGAATGTTTTCCATATAGAAACGGAAACGTTTAATCGAAGGAATAAAAACTTTTGATCGTAGGATTGGAAACTTTATGTCGATATAATGCAAACTTTTGATCGTAGAAATGAATTTTCAAGTCTTTGCGCGCATGACTTTTGTCATAATCTGCCAGAGATAATACGCAGTTTGCTGTAACTGATCTTTCAAGGAAAAGAGGTGGCATGTGTTATCAATCAATAGACAAGAGTGAGTAGATTGTTCAAGCAGCTCAACATAAAAAATCACTTGAGTAAGCTTTGGTATTGTGTTTGTTATTCTATCGAATAGTGATTAGGGTCCAATCACTCCCTCCTTCTTCGTAAACTGCAGAGTGATTAGGCCCTAATCACTCTGCCTTATTTCGTGAATCCAAATTTTAGTTTATAGGTCTATCTTAATCATGTGAACACATAATCAGATTCTTCGTCAATTTAGGGGAGTGATAAATCTATTTCGGCTAAAGTCAGACAACCAATCTGGTAAGATTAGACAACTTATTTAATAACAGAACCTAATATGGCTAAAGACACGCTACCAGAAAAAGTTTTTTCAATGTCACTAATGTCACTTTGTCACAAACCCTTTGTTTATAAGGGATGAGCGAGTGACATTAAGTGACATTATCGGTCTAAAAGTGACATTAAACTCTCGAACATACCTGTTTTTGGCGTTTTTTTCGCAATTATGCTAATTACACCATACATATATTTTACACTGATTGAGTTTTATCAAACATAGTCTTTAGCCGTGTTAGGTTTATAGAGGATATCACCCCCTTAAATTGACGAAGAACCCATAATTAACCAATACTAGTCATTAACAAATTAATAGTGAACTTAATCGGGATACCAAAGAGTGGAGGACAGTGGTGGACATTGATTTTACCACCACCGCTTAACTACCTGTGATATAGGTAATTAAGTGAAAAGGTGGTGGACTTTCCGTTTTTTACAAACTTTTTTTATTTTTTATAGTTTGATTATAGAACAAAGAAAAGAGCTTGTCTTACTAAACCATAACACTCTGTCCATCTTGCGCCAGAATTTAATTAACAAAACATAGTTACTAGCTAAATAGCAGTCACTTCATTTGACTATATCACTAAATTCTAAATCGTAAAGTCCTTTGTGATTATTCCATTATATGTGTTAATGGAAAGATGTATAATATAGCCTTTTGGTAATGTGGCAATAGGAATACTTATATAGCCTTTAGTGGAATAATACTCAGGTACTCCATTTTGGTCATGATACATACGAAGGCACAACTCATTAGTGCCGTCAGACCTTACTACTACTCCATCATTAATCATTGAGATTACCTGAGAATTAGTAGAGCCATCTTGTTGCCCTGTCTTGACATAAAAGCCAATATTAAGGTATTTACGGTTGGTGCTTAGCCATGCACTTTCAAAGTTAACAGGGTCGGTATGTATTTCCTTAAAATCACTTTGAGGATGATATGCAACAACAGGCACACGCGAAATGCTGTATGCCGTTGTTGTATTATTGTCAACATTATTATAATAATAAAGCAGCGCACGATAGTCAGAGTCAGACTTCGCAGCCCAGTCAGCAGAAACATGCGGACTTAGAGCCAAAGAATCACCGTCATCTGTTATCACATAGTTTATCTCTTTTGCAGAAACAGTATGAGCCTCTACAAAATCAGCCTTGATATATGAATACTTTCCATCTCCGCTATCATAGTTATCGTCTTTACATCCCAAAAGAGTAAACATAACTAAAACGCCTATTATAATAAAGTTTCTTTTCATCTTACGGATAAATAATTTCTCAATGGATTAGCATACATTGTAAGCATACGTTCACGCAGGAAGTCTTCATCCTTATTCGGAAGTTCAATCTTTGCTAGCTGACCTGATATATAAGTTTCAAACTTAGCCTTCTGTTCCTGAGTATAGAACTTACCAGCAAATTCTGAAGAACCATTAAGAAGATCCAAAGCTACATAGTTACCTGGATAAAGCATATAACCATTGAAAATACCTTTATCAATATGTTCAGCAACCATTCTGTAAAAATCTGTCTTTGGAACATCTGCCCCTATCGTATCAAGGAAATCATCTATGCACTCAGCACATTGATAATGCACATGTCCCTTATGCCCAATGAGGCCAGTCTGCATACTCACGATATCATCCTGAGGTTCTTTCTTCCAACCTTCAACGTCACGTTTCAGTTGAAACTCACGTGCCTTAAGAAAATCGCAAGAATCATATTCATAAGATATAGAAAGAGGAACAATATGTAAACTCTTAAGACGATCTACAATACTGCCAGTTCCTCCCATAGTCATCATTTTAAGAAGAGCTTCCTGAGTATGGTCATTGCTATCCTTTGCCCTGCCCTCACGCTGCGCAATCCATATATTCTCGTGCTTTTCACTAACGGCGAAATGCATATATTCAGACAAACGCTTGCTAGACATCAGCATCTGACGCATAGGCAATCCACGTTCAACAATAAAGCTCTTGTTAACCCTCACCACATCCTTTATCCAAGGAAGCGAAAGAAGATTATCACCAATAGCAATTTCACATGTTGTAGTAAACTTAGCGTCAACAAGCAACTTATCCAAGATACCCGAGTCGAGAACGATGTCACGATGATTGCTTACAAAAGTATAGCGCTTTGTGTTATCAATCTTTTCAGAATTCATCTCACATCCGGTACTTACCTTCTTGAGAATATTTCCAATAAAATCGTAACTGAAAGCCAATTGAAACTCATGACCATTTCTGCAACTGCGCATTTTCTTGGCAACAGCATCAAATGGAACATCTGGATACAAATAAGCTAAAACGCTTTTAAACTGTTCATTTGAAAGCAATCTGTTATACGCCTCGGGGAGATCATCTTCCTCCCAAGGGCGTATATCATCGAACTCTTTTGGTATAATCATATTTTCAGAATTGATTTTCAACTATATCGCTAAGCACGTCCTTTATGTCAAGACCTGCCGCACGAACCTGCTGAGGAATAAAACTTGTCACTGTCATACCAGGAGTAGTATTGATTTCAAGCATATTCACAACATCGTTTCCGTCCTTATCCTTAGATATTATATAATCAATACGGATGATACCGTTTGCATGAAGAATGTCATAGATACGGCTTGTCTCTAGAGCTACCTTAGCAGCAGTCTCAGGATTAAGACGTGCTGGAGTAATTTCCTGAACCTGACCGTTATACTTGGCATCATAATCAAAGAATTCATTGCTTGTAACAACTTCAGTTGCAGGTAAAACAACAGACTTAGTCTTTGTCTTGTATACACCCTGAGATATTTCTGTTCCATCCAAGAACCCTTCTATCATCACCTCATTACTCTCCATAAAGGCAACACGAAGAGCAGGAGCAAGCTGATCGGCATTCTTTACTTTTGAAACACCAAAGCTACTGCCATCAGCAGCAGGTTTTACGAAACAAGGCATACCTATCTTCTTTTCAATTTCAGTTTCGTCATACTGTTCGCCACGACGCAACAAAAGACTGTTTGCTACCTTTACACCAAAACCACGAAGATAGTTGTTAAGTACAAACTTATCAAAAGTCATAGCCTCAACAAGAACTCCACTTGTAGAATAAGGCAAATGTATAAGATCGAAATAACCTTGCATTACTCCATTCTCTCCAGGCTGTCCGTGAATAGTGATATAAGCATAATCAAAATAAACAGATTTACCAGACATAACAAACGAGAAATCATTCTTGTCTATTTCAGCGGTATCACCGTTATCAAAGTTTACATGCCAATCGGTACCCTTCACGTCAACAATATAAAGATTGTAACGTTCCTTGTTAAAGAAAGAGTATAGTCCCTGAGCAGATCGCAGAGATACGTCATGCTCTGATGAATCACCACCACATACTATGGCTATGTTTCTCTTTAAATTTTCCATTTTTATTATATATATTTTATTCTGCAAAAGTATCTTGTGTAGTACCTTTTATGTACCCCCTCCATTTATCAATAAGACTGCTGAAATCAGCTGGCCATTCAGAATCAAAGTCCATCTGCTTTCCTGTTGTAGGATGCACAAAGCCCAATGTCTTAGCATGCAGAGCTTGACGAGGACAAATCTTAAAGCAATTCTGAATGAATGCCTTATAAGTACTACTACGCTGCCCACGAAGTATCTCGTTTCCTCCATACATCTCATCAGCAAACAAAGGATGACCGATACTCTTCATGTGTGCACGTATCTGATGTGTACGTCCAGTCTCAAGTATACATTCGACAAGTGTGGTATATCCAAAACGTTCAAGAACTTTGTAATGAGTTACAGCTGTCTTACCAAGTCCACTGTCCGCGGCAAACACCTTCATGCGCAATCTGTTTTTAGGATCACGGGCAACATTCCCTTCTATCCTACCCTCGTCTTCGACAACATTTCCCCATACTAGCGCATTGTAACTACGATGTGTGGTCTTGTTGAAAAACTGTTTTCCTAATTCTGTCTTCGCACATGCCGTTTTAGCAACTAAAATAAGTCCGCTTGTATCCTTATCTATTCGGTGAACAAGTCCAACCTCAGGATCATTAGCATCGAATCCTTCCAAGTCCTTCAAATACCATGCTATCGCATTTATCAGAGTACCCGTAAAGTTTCCGGCTCCAGGATGAACCACCATACCAGCTTTTTTATTAACTACTATAACATCATCATCTTCATAGGCGATATCAAGCGGAATATCCTCAGCAACGATACTAGTATCATGCTTAGGACGGTCGAGCATAAGGGTTATCACGTCATTAGGACGCACTTTATAGTTGCTTCTCACCGAGATTCCGTTAACACGGATAAATCCAGATTCGGCAGCCTGTTGAATTCTATTACGACTCTGATAAGGATTTTTCTCAGAAAGAAACTTATCAATACGCACCTGAGCCTGTCCAGGATCAACCTCTATCTTCCAATGTTCATAGAGCTGTTGATCGTCTGTTTCAAATTCTTCAATTTCGTTTATATCTTCAATCATTTATTTTTCTTTATGGTGTTGTTTTGTTTGATTCTGAATGTTCAGGTTCTGTAGCTTCTGAACCAGATACGACTTCAAACCCGTCAGCATCTCCATTATTTTCCTCAATATCAGGACTAGTCGGGTCAACATAATCCACAGAATCAGAAACATCTCTCTTTCCGTTACCAACCTGAATTATAAGTTTATCCTCAACAGAAATTCTATCACCAGCCATCACATGATGTCCTCGAACAAGAATACCATATACCCAGTCTTTTTCACCAGATATATATTCAGGCATACCAAGTTTAAATCCCATTGCGGTCAACTTAGCCATAGCTTCTCTAAGTGAACTGTTATCAATAATATCAGGCAATGTAATAGTAGGAGAATGAGGAGAGTTGACAGTTACATATATTACATGTCCCTCCTTAACCCTTTCACCTGGTCCTGGAGACTGCTCAAGGATACAATCAGGAGGAAGATTCTTCACATATCCCGTATCACTAACGACGATTTTTAGTCCTGCATCATCAAGAATACGTTCAGCGTCATTAAATAATTTATGCTTAATATTAGGAATAGGAATAGACTGCCCGTGATGTGTATATACATCAAGTCCAAACTTTACACCAAGGCAAAGCGCTATAACAACAGTAGCCATGGCTATAAGATTCTTCCACAGATACCAGCTTTTAAACTTCTTGACGAATTCTGATGACTCCATTTATATACATTATTTAAATGCAAAGATAGTGCAAGTTGAGAGAAGAACAAAATAAATAACGAAGTTTTTACTATTTATTCCGAGACACAACTTACCTCCAACTATAGTTAAAGATATAATAATTCAAACAAGGCAACAAAAACTTAATAACACAAAAAGCAGCAAGGAAATTACTTTCTTGCTGCTTTTTATCGTGACCTACGACCAACAACGGATTATTTACCGTGGTTCTCGTGAGATACAGTTAATTTCTTACGACCACGAGCACGACGAGATGACAATACACGACGACCATTCTTTGTTGCCATTCTCTCGCGGAAACCGTGCTTGTTTACACGACGGCGGTTGTGAGGCTGAAATGTTCTTTTCATTTTTTTACTTATTTATTTTGTTATTTTATTGCTTGTAAATGATGTCGGAGCTATCCGCACATGCAATTCCTCCACTTCTTAATTATAAGTTGAAACGCCACAAAGCATCATTTCTGTACCTTCGCAAAACTCAACATTAACCTTTTGGGTTGCAAAATTACTCATAATTTTCGAAATACCAAAGAATTAAGAGATTTTTAAGTTGTAATTTGATGTTTTTTTATAAAAATATAGTAACTTTGCAGCCGAAATTCAGTTATAAACACTGCGTTAAAGGTTTTTAGATAATTATAAACATTACAAATAAACGATAATGATAAATTCACAAGAAATTAAGATCGGTACATGTATTCGCATGGACGGCAAGATTTGGACTTGTATTGACTTTCAGCACAGGAAGCCAGGAAAAGGTAACACTGTTATGATCACAAAGTTGAAAAACGTTGCTGATGGTCGCGTACTGGAGCGTACTTTCCAGGTCGGTTTCAAACTTGAGGATGTTCGCGTTGAACGCCGTCCTTTCCAGTATCTTTACGAAGACACTACCGGAATGATTCTTATGAACCAAGAGACTTTCGAGCAGATTCCTGTAGGAAAGCAACAGATTACAGGTGTTGACTTCATGAAAGAAAGCGATATCGTAGAAGTTGTTACTGATACTTCTGATGGTACAATCCTACTTGCAGAAATGCCTGTAAAGACTAATCTTCATGTTGCTCACAGCGAACCTGGAATAAAGGGTGATACTGCAACAAACGCAACAAAACCAGCAACTCTTGAAACTGGTGTTGAAGTTCGTGTACCTCTTTTCATTAACGAAGGTGACCTCATCCAGGTTGACACTCGTGACGGTAGTTATTTAGGCCGTGTAAAAGAATAATTAAAAACGAAATACTTAAAAAGGTGAAAAAGTAAAAATATGGGAGTAAGAATACTACCATAAAAGGTTTACTTTTTTACCTTTTTGCTTTATACACCTTGGTTACTCTATATAAATTATGAAATACTCAATAATAGTACCTGTTTTCAATCGTCCTAACGAAGTTGACGAACTGCTTCAAAGTCTCACAATACAGACTTTGAAAAACTTTGAAATCATTATTATTGAAGATGGTTCAACGAATACGTGCAAAGAGGTATGCGACAAATATTCCGAAGAACTTGACTTAAAATATTTCATGAAAGAGAATAGCGGTCCAGGGCAAAGCAGGAACTATGGAGCCGAGAGAGCTAATGGTGAATATCTTATAATCCTTGACAGTGACATTGTACTGCCAGAGAATTACATGAAAGCCATTGATGATGAAATTAATGAAAATAATACCGATGCCTTTGGAGGACCTGACCGTGCACACGATTCATTTACCGATACACAAAAAGCTATATCATATTCAATGACTAGCTTTTTCACTACAGGAGGAATACGCGGAGGAAAGAAGAAACTGGATAAATTTTATCCACGTTCGTTCAACATGGGAATAAAGCGAGAAGTCTACAGCAAGTTAAACGGCTTTAGCAATATGCGTTTCGGTGAAGACATTGATTTCAGCATACGAATTTTCAAGTCTGGATATAAATGCAGACTGTTTCCTGATGCATGGGTATGGCATAAGCGACGCACCGACTTCCATAAATTCTGGAGACAGGTATTCAACAGCGGTATCGCAAGAATAAACCTTTATAAGAAATATCCCGAATCACTGAAACTTGTACATCTTTTGCCAATGGTATTCACGGTCGGAATGATTTTTCTGTTTACATTATTTATTGCAGGAATCATTACTATACTTGCAACAACTGAAGAAGAATGGCAAACATTAGGTTACGTAATGACGTTATGTGCATCTATACCTATAATACTGTATTGCTTACTTATTTTCTCTGACTCCACAAAGGTGAACAAAAGCATAAAAGTGGGACTACTGAGTATTGTCGCTGCTTATGTACAATTAACAGGTTATGGATGCGGTTTCATTAATTCATGGTGGAAACGTTGCATAAGAGGAAAAGACGAATTCAGCGCATACCAAAAAACATTCTATAAATAAACAAGTGGAAAAATTATCTATTACCAATTGGGCACTTGAAGATCGCCCACGAGAAAAACTAGAAAGACTTGGTGCCAGCTCACTCAGCAATGCTGAATTATTAGGTATTCTAATTGGAAGCGGAAACACTAACGAGAGTGCCGTCGATTTGATGAAACGAGTGTTGAACGACTGCAACAACAATCTAAACACATTAGGAAAACTGAGTATTCAACAACTCGAAGAATATAACGGATTAGGTCCTGCCAAAGCGATAACTATACTCGCAGCATGCGAACTAGGAAAAAGAAGATCATTGGAAAAGGCTGAAGAGCGTCAAAACATCAGCTCTGCATCGGCGATATATGACTACATGCACCCAAGAATGCAGGATCTTGATGTTGAAGAGGCATGGGCAATGATGCTTAATCAAAACTACAAACTGATAAAGATTATGCGTATCAGTCATGGAGGCATAAGCGAAACAGCAGTTGACATAAGGATTATATTAAAAGAGGCTTTACTCTGCAATACTACCGTGATTGCGCTATGCCATAATCATCCAAGCAACAATCCATTTCCAAGCGGTCCAGATGACCAACTCACGAAACGTGTTAAAAATGCGTGCGAATTAATGCGTATATATTTCCTTGATCACGTCATTATAACAGACGGGAAGTATTATTCATATCGTGAAAGTGGCAAACTCTAAACAAAGATAAGACCGTGTTTTTAAAACTCGGTCTCACCTTCTACATATTGTTCCATAAACATGTGTTCACCATCAAATACAGCATAAGTGAACTGCCATATCCAGTCACCAAGAATAAGCATTCTTACTTTCTTACTTAATGTCAGATCCAATTCTATATGGCGATGACCATAGATAAAATAATCTATATCATTATGTGTAGCCATATATTCATTGGTGAACTTTACAAGAAATTCTTTATCCTCGCCCATGAAAGGAACTTCTTTTCCATCAAGACGCTTCATGCGACTATGCTTTGCCCAAGTTAGTCCCAAAGCCATTCCCCAACGAGGATGAATGAAATTAAGTAACTTCTGACATGAACGGTTATGAAAGACCTTTCTTAATAACTTGAATTTATTGTCAGGATCACCAAGCCCATCTCCATGAGCTAAGAAAAACACTTTACCATATATCTCTGTTGTTATAGGTTTTTTGTGAACAATGAGTCCACACTCTTCCTCGAGATATCCATAAGTCCAAAGATCATGATTGCCTGCAAAGAAATGAATTTCTACTCCACTATCTGAAAGTTCGCTCAATTTACCTAAGAAACGTGTATATCCTTTTGGCACAACATAACGGTATTCATCCCAAAAGTCAAACATATCTCCCAACAGGTATATAGCAGAGGCTTTATCCTTTATGCTGTCAAGAAAGCGAACAAGACGTCTTTCCTGCATACGCGGATGCTCTATTGCCAATGATCCAAGGTGAGCATCTGAGAGAAAATAAACATTCTTTCTCATAATCACTTAATATAAATTTCTATTATTATTCAAAGCCCAATTCTACACGAGCTTCTTCCGTCATCATACTTTGGTCCCAAGCAGGCTCAAACACAAGATTGACATTGGCAGAAATAACACTATCCACACTTTCAACCTTTGTACGAACATCCTCAAGGATAAAATCTGCAGCAGGACAATTAGGAGCGGTAAACGTCATATCGAGTTCCACATTCCCATCGTCTTTAACTTCTATTTTGTATATCATACCTAAATCCCAAATATTCACAGGAATCTCTGGGTCGTAGACCGTCTTTATTACATCTACTATACGTTCTTCTATTTTGGTTTTTTCTGTCTGTGTCATAAATATTTCCTTATGGTTTCTTGCAAAGTTAATATAATATTTGAAACCAACAAAAACATTAGCTACTTTTTGGTAATATATAAAAGCATAAAAAGAGGATTTCTGTGAATTTTAAACGTTAAAAATGGCACTAAACATAAAAATACCTACAATGAGGTATTGCCAACATTAATATATTTTAATGCATTTGCAAAAAATAAGATAAGATTAGTATTCAGTGATTAAATATTTTTAAATAGTACAAAATTCAAGATGAAAAAAGCTACAACACTTATTGTCTTGTTATTAAGTTTAATACTGTACGCCACAAATGTTTCGGCACAGTCAAATAATAGCAATACAAAATTCACAGTCAACCTAAAAGTGGCAGAAAAAGGAAACCACGAGGCGATAATGATGGCAAGCTGTAACCTTAATCCACTTTCATCATTCGCAATAACAGACGTTGACGGAAAGACTTCTTTCAAGAATGTTCCGCAAGGAAAATATACTCTTGAAGTATCATATGTTGGTTATGAGAAATACCAAACGACAATTGACGTAAAGTCAAATCTAAGTCTTAATATTCAGATGACTCCAACTTCTCTTGCTTTGAAAGAAGTTGTCGTAACAGCACGTCAGAAATCATCTGGTGCATCTACGACAAGCGTTGTCGAACGCCAAGCGATAGATCATTTGCAGGCAACATCCCTCGCAGATATTATGCAACTTATTCCTGGAAGTAAGATAGAAAATACAAACTTGACACAACAAAGCAACCTGCAACTTCGCACGTTGTCAAACAATACTACGAGTGCTTTTGGTTCAAGTATTATTGTTGATGGTGTTCCAATGTCAAATAATTCCGCTATGACACAAGGCGGTTTTTCAAATACAGCCTTCACAGGAACAGATCTTCGTCAGATAAGCGCAGATAATATCGATAACGTTGAGGTTGTCAGGGGTATTCCTTCTGCCGAATATGGCGACCTAACCAGTGGACTTGTTATAGTTCATTCCAAAATGGGTGTAACGCCGTGGCAATTTAAGGGGAAGATTAATCCTGAAATGCAGAACTATTCATTAGGCAAAGGTTTCAGTCTTGATAAAGCTGGAATTCTTAACTTTGACTTTGATTACGCAAAGGCATGGAGCGACCCACGCCAAAAAACACGCAGTTATGGACGTTATTCTCTTAACATAGGCTATGCTTATAATATCAACAGGAAATGGCATACTGACACAAAGCTACGTTTCATGTACACAAAAGACTGGAACGGAAATGATCCTGATGCTATTGCCGATGGCACATCAAGCAATAGCAAGAACTATACTTTCGGACTTACTCACAACGGTCGTCTGTCTCTTGACAAACTTTTCATGCGCACACTATCTTATACATTAGGAGTGAGCATGACAAAAAATGACAACAGTAACACCAGTTATGTAACAAGCAATTCGGGCCTGTTACCGATTATAACAGCGAAGGAAACTGGATATTACAATGTTCCTTGGATGACTAAGAGTTATTTGGCTACTGGTATAACAGAAAGCAGACCTGGAAATATATTCGCAAAGATAAACGATTCATTTTATTTCACGGCTGGAAAAACCAGACAGAGTTTTAAAATTGGTGCAGACTACAGTATTAACTGGAACAGCGGCAGAGGATATTATAATGAAAACGATTCATTGCCTTACAAACCTAACAGCAATGGACGTCCAAGAGCATTCTCTTCAATTCCGGCTCTGCACCAAATAGCAGCTTATGCAGAGGATAACTTCACTTGGAACATAAATAAGATTAATCATCTTCGTGCAAATGTTGGATTGCGATTCACATCACAGCAACCATTCTCTAATGTATCTACAACTTCTTTATCACCTCGTGTTAACTTATCGTTCGCAGCTACACGCTGGTTGGATATTCGAGGAGGTATAGGCTTAAATAGTAAAACTCCAGGATTGGATTATCTTTATCCTGACAGAAAATATGACGATCGTGTAGCGGCAAACTACATGCCACAGAATGATGTTGCAGCTCAACTGCTAGCATATCACACACAAGTATATAATGTAGAATATAGCAAAGGATTGAAAAATGCGACAACTACAAAGATAGAACTTGGACTTGACTTAAAACTTCCTGGCAACAGAAAGCTAAGTTTCCTTGCTTACAGAGACAAGACTCCTAACGGATTTGGTTCTGCAACAGAATATTTCACTTATAAAAGTAATGTATATACAGATCAAAGTGGACTAATTATCACTCCAGGAGCTGCTACTACAATCAACTATGAGTCACCAGCACGACAAGACATTGTGTTCATGACAACAGGGCGTGTAGGAAATACGAACACCACCGTGAACAAAGGTATAGAATTGGATTTTGATTTAGGTGAGATTAAACCTATAAACACATCAATATTATTCAGTGGTGCATACTCTGAGACTAAGACATGGTCTACAGATATGAATTCAAGAAGTGTGGCTTCGGTTTATCTGCCAACAAGTTTTTCGTCTTATAACACCACTCCGTTTAAAGTCGTTTATCCGTCTGGTCTTGACTACAACATGTATCGCAGATTTATCAACACGTTACGTCTAGTAACAAACATCCCAAGCCTACGCATGGTAGCCTCTTTCACAGCACAGGCAATATGGTATGATTACAGTCAAAGTTTTGTTGCTAATACAACTCCAATAGGATATATAACAACAGACCTCGCTTATCACGATATAACAAGTGACATGCAAAACGGTTATCTTGGTATAAATGGTAAGTATTATTCTTCGGTGCCTAGTGATGTCAGCAGCGTAAAAATAAGCGACATGAACATAAAGTCTAGTGATGCTGTTCCTACAAAGAATCCTATCACTTGGAATCTTTCAGGAAGACTAACTAAGGAATTGGGAAATATTGGAGGGTTCTCTTTATATGTAAACAACATGATGTATTATGAACCGTATCTGAAATCAAGTACAACAACAACGCTATCACAGCGCAACACAAATACATTCAGCTATGGTGTGGAACTTTATTTCAATTTATAATTATAAAGTAAGACTGACATGAACAAAATATACAATTACAAGAACAGCCATTCCATCTTTCTGTCAAAAGGCAGTATATGGCTATATATGCTGATGTTTATTTCCACGCAACTACTCTCTGGATGTGTGGACTATAATGACGAAGCTAAAGCAATTTCAGCTAATATTCAAATTAACGCTCCGGCTGAGTTTACTGCTGGAGGAAATTTATCAGGTCGAACAATAACGCTGACTTCAAATACAGGTAACACGTTGACTGCTAAAACTGATAATAATGGAATTGCTGCATTCAATCAAATAATTCCAGATGTTTACTCAATATCAACATCATGGGACATTGACCAAAAAGAATACACTGCTGCTACAGGAAAGGTTGCAAGTGAAGGCTATTTCGCAACAATATCAGGAAATGCAAATAATCAACTGATAAAATCTGACGACAAAATAAGCCTAAATACAAATCTTGTTGCAGGTGCGTCACTTTTGATAAGCAAGATGTACTATGCTGGTTCAAAAGATAATAACAACAAGAATTATTCAGCTGGTCAATATCTGGAGATATACAATCAAACAAACAGCGATATTGATGTATCTGGGCTATATATTGGTCTGGTAGAAACGAATGCTCCTCCAGCTTACACTCTTGACAATTTAAAAGACGTCTACAAAGACACTGTAGTTTTGTGCAAACAAATATACCGTATTCCTACGACTACTTCTCATATAATTCCACCTGGTGGAACTATATTATTAACAAACAGCGCCATAGACCACACTGTAAACGGAACTCAAGAACAGAACCTACTTACCGCAGACTATGAAGCTAAAGACGGTTCAGGCAAAACTGTAAATAATGCTGCAACACCGGCTTTGGATTTTATATTTTCCACTTTCGCTGGCATTTCTAAAATGAACCTATTTAATGGTGGTCCTAATGGCATTATTATCTTCCGCGTAAAAGAAGGTGTAGCTTCTTTCGGAACGACATACCCTTACGGCAAAACAAAGGGATCGTTATTCAGTATTGTTCCAAAGAAATATATAATTGACGGAGTTGACATTCTTAAGTATAGTGCTACAGGAATTGACATTGCCACGAAGCACATGTCAGGAGATATTGACGGAGGATATACATATATCAATTCTATAAATGGATACAATGGAGAAGTTATTTACAGAAAGACATCTACACGCCGCGGAACAAACGGGCATAAGATTCTTCAAGACAGTAACAACTCTATTAATGACTTCCAAACATCCACAACTATCAACATTCGCGAATATGATGAATAAGTATATTTTATTAATAATATCATTGGCTGTCACTCCTGCCTTTGCACAAGACAGCCTTATGAACCGTGGCAAATATATCTATCTTGACACCAAAGCCCTTTGGCACAATACATACAATGCCGCAGGACTAGGTTTAGATATGACAGCAAATCACGGTATAGCCAACTTTGATTATTCATATAATGGTGGTGACTACCACCGTGTTCAGGAAGGTACATCAACACATAATCTGAAATTCTTCACTGAAAGATTTCAAAAGATTTCAAAGAGTCTTTATGGTTATGGCAAGTTTGATTTCAACAACGGTAGAACTAAGGATCGTGCTTGGGCTGACGTGATACGTCCATACAATAGTAATCCATATTTCAGCGGTTCATCTGTGTTCGGAAATTATGATTTCCAGAATATAAACCTCACGGCAGCTATTGGTACAACAAGGATTGGAAAATGGAACTTTGGTGGACGTCTTGATTACAATCTCGGTGATTTAAGTCGTCTGCGAGATCCTCGATCAAGAGCAGAACTTCTCGAATATAAACTCACTCCTTCTGCAATATATAGTTTCGGTAACAATAGTATCGGACTTGCTGCATGGTATAATCGACGCAAGGAAAAAATACAGAATGTAACTACGGTGCAGACCGACCCTACACTGAAATATTATTTGATGAGTGGACTTGAGAATGCAAACGGAACGATTGGTGGTTACGGAAGTTTCAGCCGTGAATGGGTAAACCATAACTTTGGAACTGAAATATCTTATGGTTACAAAGGATATGGATTCAATTCACTAAACACCATAAGCATCCAACGCGGAAGTGAAAGCGTTCTTGGCACATATAAATATAGTCCAGGTAAATACTATAATTACATATATGGATTACAGTCACAAAATAGATTTATTTGCGGAAAGATAATTAATGAGTTTGACTTTAAAGCAAGTTACGAAGAGGGATTTGCTGATGAATACAGACAAAAACTGATTATCAATACTGACTCTGCGACTGGTTTTAATTCATATAGATATGAAACTCAAATTAAGTTCAACAAGCGTTATCAAATAAGAGTGTTTGGCCTTGACGCACATTACAGAATGAGCTTTACTGAAGGGGACGCAGTATTTGCATACATGGGATTAAAAGTCAACTATAATACTGTAAGCAACAAGTATCTGCTTAATACATCTGAATTGAAATACGGACGTTTAAACATAGCGCTTGAAGACGGAATGAATTTCTGCAACACTGGATTTGGATATGCCTTCAGCGCAGGATACAGTTTCTCTACACGCAATAGTATCAATCTAGCAAACAACACTAATGAATACGCACAAGGTGTTTTGCTTTCTGATATGAAATACTATGCGGTGGACTATGGTTTTGTACACGGAGAACTGATTTATGAGCGCCCAATAAAGATAAAGGGAACTACTTCTAATTGGTTTGCAAAAGTATATGGAGACTATCTGAAAACCAAGAAATACGAAAATTCAGCATACAATAAATACACACTTGGAGTCAGCGTAGGAATAATTTACTAAACGCATTTAGTAAAACATAAAAAAGTCATACATGATAAGGTAAAATCCTTTCATCGTATGACTTTTTTATTGATTATCGTTATGTGAATCGTCATTGATTCATAACTTCTATTATTTCATCTTCATTTGCTAAACTCTGGTCGCCTATAATCGTATTCTTTATTGCAGAACCGGCTATGGCGAAATCAAGACAACGCTGATCATCATCAGACCATTTCATACGAGCATGGATGAAAGCTGCAACAAAAGCATCACCACATCCCATAGGATCGATAACAGGATTGATATCGTAGATTTTTGTCTTATATAACTTACCTTCTGAATAAAGCACTCCTGTAAGAGTATGATGGCTTGACGCAATCTGATTGCGCAAAGCTATCAGCATACGCTTGCATCGTGGAAACTGTTTCTGCAACTCCTTGAAATAAGCAATATATGCATCATCATCAATCTTGTATGAAGAATCCATTGCCTCAAAAGGTATATGCGTCAACGAACTGCCGACCTCCCATTCATTCTGATCACCGAATATAAATGAACTATATTCCATCAGTTTATGAAGAGTAGCCTTTGCATCTGCTCCAGGATAGTGCCAAAGATTCTTGCGGTAGTTGATATCGCATGTAATTTCAACGCCCATCTTTTCAGCCAGTTCCAAGGCATCAAAAGTAGTATCCAAAGCATCTTTACTCATTGCGCATGTAATACCTGAACAATGAAATATCTTAGCATCATCAAATATCGGTTTCCAATCAATGTCGCCATGCTTCAGACTATAAAAAGAACTATTGTTGCGATCATACACAACAACTGAATTACGCATAGAGGCTGCCGACTCGAAATAATATGTACCAAGACGGTCACCACCTTTTATTATATGACGCGTATCAAGACCAAATTCACGAAGATGCAACAACGCCGCATTACCAATAGAACTATCAGGAACACGAGTCACAAACTCCACATTATCTCCCAATACAGATAATGAGACAGCAACATTAGCTTCAGAGCCGCCAAAATCACCATTAAACTGCCTTCCCTGAGAAAGGCGGGAATTATTTTCCTTTGACAAGCGCAAAAGAATTTCTCCGAAAGTAACTATCTTCTTATCCATCATATAATTATAAAAAAGCCCACTCCTTAAAGGAGAGGGCTTATTGTCGTATATCCTTAAATTACTTGCTGGCTTTCTCTACGAGTTCCTTTGTATCGCGAGCGATAACAATTTCCTCGTCGGTTGGCACAACAACAACTTTAACCTTACTGTCTGGTGTTGAGATTATAGCCTCATCACCATGAATCTTTGCATTCTTCTCAACATCAATCTTTATGCCGAGATATTCAAGATTAGCACAAGCCTCTTCACGAGTGTCAGTCTGGTTTTCACCTACACCAGCTGTCCATACAATAGCGTCAACACCACCAAGAGCAGCAACATAAGCGCCAATATATTTCTTTATACGGTAATTGTACATCTTAAGCGCAAGCTGTGCACGGTCGTTGCCTTCATGGGCTGCGTTTTCAATATCACGCATATCACTAGATATACCTGTAATTCCGAGCACACCACTCTCCTTGTTTAAATAGCTTGACATTTCCTGTGGCTTCAAGTTGAGCTTATCCATGATGTAAGTAACAGCAGATGCGTCAATATCACCACAACGGCTACCCATCATAAGACCTGCAAGAGGAGTAAGTCCCATTGATGTATCTATAACCTTACCATTAAGTATGGCAGCAACACTTGCTCCATTACCGATATGGCAAGTAATAATCTTTGAGTTATTGATATCAAGACCTAGAATCTCACAAACACGCTTTGATACATAGCGATGACTCGTTCCATGGAAGCCATAACGGCGTATGTGATATTTTTGATAAAGCTCATAAGGTACTGCATAAAGATATGCATAGTCTGGCATTGTGCTATGGAAAGCATTGTCGAAGACACAAACCTGAGGAGTTGTAGGCATCAATGAATCTACGGCACGAAGACCTTTCAAGTGACCAGCATTATGAACAGGCGCAAGATCACAAAGTTCCTCAATACCATCTTCAACGCTCTTATCTACGATGATGCTCTGATTGAACTTGTCACCACCCTGCACGATACGATGACCTACTGCATCAATCTCTTCAAGGCTCTTTATTGCACCAATTTCAGAATCAAGCAGGCACTTGAAAACCAAGCTCACACCTTCCTTATGGGTAGGAAGATCTGCCATTATCTGCTTTTTCTCCCCATTAGGAAGCTTTACCTTAATGAATGCGTTGTCAAGACCGATACGCTCAACACCACCTTGTGCCAATACAGACTCATCGTCCATATTATAAAACTTATATTTAATTGAAGAGCTTCCGCAGTTAAGAACTAAAACTTTCATATATTTTAATTTAATAGTTTTTATTTCTTTGCATCCTGAGCCTGACAAACTGTAATGGCTACCATATAATAGATATCATCAACAGTACATCCACGACTAAGATCGTTTACTGGGCGTGCTATACCCTGAAGAACAGGACCTATTGCTACTGCATCACCTAAACGCTGTACAAGTTTATAACCTATATTTCCTACCTCAAGGTTTGGAACAATAAGAACATTTGCTTTTCCTGCAATTTCACTAAGAGGAGCCTTCTTCTCTGCAACAGATGGAACTAGAGCGGCGTCAGCCTGCAACTCACCATCAATTTTCAATTCAGGATCCATTTCGTGTGCTAGTCTTGTTGCCTCAACTACCTTGTCTACAACCTCATGCTTTGCACTTCCCTTTGTAGAGAAACTCAACATTGCGACACGAGGTTCAGTAAATCCAGCAATAGTCTTTGCTGTTTGAGCTGTACAAATAGCAATCTCTGCAAGTTGTTTAGCATCTGGAACTGGTGTAACAGCAACGTCACCAAATACGATAACACCATTCTCTCCAAATTCCTTTTGCTTAGAGAACAATAGTAGTCCACCGCTTACACATGTAACACCTGGTGCACACTTGATAATCTGAAGTGCTGGGCGAAGAGTATCACCTGTAGTACTCAAAGCACCACTTATCTGACCGTCAGCGCCTTCAGTCTTTATAATCATACAACCGAGATACAAATTATTCTTTGTAACCAGCTCACGAGCCTGCTCAATTGTCATTCCTTTATTCTTGCGAAGTTCTGCGAGTTTTTCAGCATATTCTTCACTCTTCGGGTTATTCATCGGGTCAATGATTGTAGCCTTGTCTATGCTTCCAAGTCCCCACTCTTTAGCGAGTTTCTTGATATTGTCAGGGTTACCAATCAAAATGATGTCTGCCATGTCGTCAGCCAAAACTTTATCGGCTGCCCTTAAAGTGCGCTCCTCTTCAGCTTCTGGGAGTACGATGCGCTGCTTATCTGCTTTAGCGCGCGCAACTATTTGCTGTAATAAGTCCATAGTTTGTTAATGTGTATATAATATATAAATTTTCGAAATAAAATATTTAAATTGCTATTTACAGTTTGCAAAATTAGTAAAATTAATTGGAACACGGAGGAGGCTAAGGATAAAAAAATATAAAATCAGTCTATTTCACTGGTTAAAATGCTCTCAAGTTCCTCTGCAGACAATCTCAAACGGAACTGTCCTTTAACAGCCACACTTATTCTTCCTGTTTCCTCGCTCACAGCGACCGCTATAGCATCACTTTCCTGACTTATTCCCATAGCTGCACGGTGACGCAATCCCAACTCTTTTGGGATATCTCTATTATGACTTACCGGCAATATACATCCCGCAGCCATTATTCTTTTATGCGATATTATCATAGCGCCGTCATGAAGTGGAGAGTTTTTAAAGAAAATATTCTCTATAAGTCGCTGATTGATATTGGCATCTATCACATCGCCTGTATCAATAATGTCATCGAGCGGCGCACCTCTTTCTATAACTATCAAAGCACCAATTTTTCCCTTAGACATACTCATACAAGCCATTACTATTGGCATTATCGCAACTCTCGTCGCCTCAATATCCTGGTCACTTTTATTAGAAGTAAACAAACGGGCAAATCGTCTTATTCGTTGATGCGCACCGAGTGTATAAAGGAATTTACGTATTTCTTCTTGAAAAAGGACGATCATTGCAATAACACCAACACTAACAAGCTTGTCAAGTATAGATCCTAGCAAGCGCATTTCAAGCACCTGACTAACAAAAAGCCACACAATAACAAACACCATTACACCAATAAAGATATTCAACGAACGACTTTCCTTCATCAATCGATAAAGGTAGTATAATATCAGTGCGACAAGAAATATGTCGATTATATCTTTTATTCCAAATTCAAAAAGCATTTATAAATATTATTAAATGTTAGCTTTGAGTTGACTCCGCATTTTTGATACAATCTTTACCGTTTCAATTGCTTCTTTTACGTCATGTACTCGCAATATTCCAGTACCTTTCTGCAAAGCTATGGTGTTGAGAACAGTTGTTCCGTTAAGAGAAGTCGTTGGATCTCCACCTAACAGTTTAAAGATCATGCTTTTTCTTGATATTCCAACAAGTAAAGGGAGTTCAAATACTTGCAGCTTCTCCATTTCGGTGTAAATGGCAAAGTTCTGTTCCAATGTTTTTCCGAAGCCAAAACCTGGATCCAAAATTATATCCTTTGCGCCACGGTCACGCAACTGTTGTATCTCGTCGGCAAAGGCTATCATCATATCGTGAATGTTAGATTTTACCGACATCAGTATATATGGTACTTTCAATTCTCCAACAACATCAAACATGCTGCCAGTTTCACTTATCGGAGTGTTGACTATACCTGTGATTCCGCCCTCACTCACATCGTTTATTATATCTGCACCCCATTCCGTGATACACTTTTTTGCTACAAGAGGACGATAAGTATCAACAGAAATCGGAATATCGGGATATTCATGCCTTACTACGCCAAGTGCATATCGCAGTCTTTCCGTCTCCTCTTCCTCACTAACTTCCTTTGCACCTGGACGTGTAGAGAATGCTCCTATATCGATAATGTCACCGCCCTGCTCCACAATCTGAGTAGCTCTTTCCAGAATTTCACGCTCAGTCTGCTTTCTGCTTCCAACATAAAAACTGTCAGGAGTGCAGTTCAGTATTCCCATTACTTTGGGAGTTGAAAGGTCTATCAACCTTCCACGAACATTAATTGTATAGTCCATATATTTCATACCATGCAAAGTTATCATATTTTTGACTATTATCCAAATTAAAATTCCAATATTAGCAATAAATAATTAACAGATTATTTGTCTTAAAAGAAAAAAATGTAACTTTGCAATCATAAAAGAAACATATACGACATGGATATAAAAGAATTGTATAAAATCTACCAGCAGCATCCTTGTATTACTACTGATAGTAGGAATTGTCCTAAAGACAGTATTTTCATTGCATTGAAGGGTGAGTCATTCAACGGCAACAAGTTTGCCGAGGCAGCTCTGGAGAAGGGATGTTCTTATGCTATCATAGATGAAAAGGAATATGCTGTGGTTGGAAACGACAATATTATTCTCGTTGACGACTGTCTCAATACATTCAAGGAAATTGCAAGAGAGCACAGAAGACATTTCGATATTCCTGTCATAGGCATTACCGGTACAAACGGAAAGACAACCACTAAGGAACTTGTTTCTGCGGTATTGGCTACAAAATATAACGTCATGCATACCGAGGGCAACTTCAATAATGATGTAGGCGTACCAAAGACTTTGCTGCGTCTTGACAGTAATCACAATATAGCTGTTGTAGAAATGGGCGCAAGCCACCCCGGAGACATACAGAAACTCGTGGAATATGTTGAACCTACATGCGGTATGATTACCAATGTAGGTCGTGCCCATTTGCTGGGATTCGGAAGCTTTGAAGGCGTAAAGAAGACAAAGGGAGAACTGTATGATTTTTTAAAAGAACATGATTGTCTATTGTTCCTAAATGAGAGCAACGATGACTTAGTGGAAATGGCACAGAAAAGGGAATTTAACCGTATTGTAAGTTATGGTCAGACTGATGACGCCAATGTTAACGGCGAGGTTATCAGTTGTGCACCATTTCTAAAATTCTGTTGGACAGATCTTTCATCTACCGATTCTAAGGTAAAGACCTACGAGGTTCAGACTCATCTTATCGGAGCTTATAACATTGATAACATGCTAGCTGCTATAACAATAGGTTTGCATTTCGGGGTGGAAGCCGAAATGATAAACAAAGCTTTAGAAGAATATACTCCTGACAACAACAGAAGCCAACTTGATGTTACAAAATACAATAAACTGATTGTTGATGCTTATAATGCCAACCCTTCAAGCATGGCCGCAGCAATTGATAACTTCAAAGTAATGGATGTTGACAAGAAGATGGCTATATTAGGAGATATGCGCGAACTTGGTGATGTTTCTATGGTAGAGCATCAAAAAATTGTCGATAAACTTAAAGAATACGGTTTTAAAGAAATCTGGCTTGTTGGCGATGAATTCGGGGAAACAGATACAGATTACCGCAAATTCAAAGATGTTGAAGAAGTTAAAAAAGAGATTGCTAAAAAACGTCCAGAGGGATATTACATACTTATAAAAGGTTCAAACGGAATAAAACTATTCCAGATACCAGAGCTACTATAATTTATAAATAAAACTAAATATGAGACTTACTATTTTAGCCACTTTGTTAATGCTTACAAGCATAACATCAAATGCTCAGGAAAAGAAGTTTGAGCATAATATTTATGTGTCTGGTGGATTATTTATAGACAATACTTCTGGAGATACAGAGACTGGTATGTCCATAAAAATGGGCTATGGACTTAACTACTATCTTTCAGATAAGTTGTCTATTATGCCAGGTGTTGCTATACGTCAAGATGTCGTTAGTCCATTCTCCTCAAGCGAGGGGGCTGATAATGATGGGTTCACCTTCCTTGATGTTCCTATCATAATGCAATATCATATTCAGGAAGGAAATAACGCTTGGGTGCTAGGACTAGGTCCAGTATTATCTTTCTGTGTTAAAAACGACCAATACTATTATGATGCAAGGCCTAACGACCCGGCTTTTCCCTCTACCGATAAAATTAAAAACTTCAATATTGGAATACAACCTAGCATCATGTATCAGACAGGTAAGTTCCGTATAGGAATTGAAGGAAACGCAGGGTTGCTTAATGTTGCCAAGCAACGTCCAAATTTCTCTGACACCAAACACATCCATGATATTGTAGCATCAATATATTATCATTTTTAAGAGTTTAGGTGCCGTTCATAAGTCAGTAGATTCAACGATTACTACTAGTTTGGTTGTAGATTTTTAATCTGCTGAAAAAAAGAAAAATAACATACATAACATACATTTTTAGCGTAAGTCTATCATAGTCAATACGTTTACTAATGTATGTATATGCCATATCATACATGAATCATACATGATCATACATGATTACTTTATACTGAAAAGTTATACTTCATTTTAACAATGATGTCAACCTTTTCAGTATAGGATTTCAGAAGATATAAAGACTATCAGTAACGGTCTTAAAATATGTATACTTAAGTTTCTCATGTAATATGAATACATCAAAATAGTGCATAAAAAAAGGTTCTAGTATTTTCATAACTGAATGAAAATCAGTAACTTTGTAAAGATTACCACATCTAACAATGTTACACT
>JAGPKZ010000080.1 GCA_018053665.1 Prevotella sp. | reverse complement strand
ATATTTAATTTTTTTTATTTGCCGTTACTCGGTATTTTCGTTATATTTGCATAAATATTTCAATCAGATAATCAATCTATCGACATGAACAAGAAAAAAATTTTAGCCAGTCTTGCCTATTCGGTATGCGTGTCTGTTGCGTTAGCACAACAGCCTACTTTTACAGAATGGCATGATATGGAAGTAAATGAAGTAAATAGATTCAAACTTCATACAAACTTTTTTGCCTTCAATTCTGTAGAAGAAGCTCAAAAAGGCAACATTAATCAATCAACCAACTATCTTTCTCTTGAAGGTAAATGGAAATTCAATTGGGTTAAGAATGCCGACCAAAGGCCAACAGAATTTTTTAAGACTGACTTTGATGACTCATCTTGGGGAAATATGATTGTTCCCGGTATTTTAGAAGTCAACGGTTTTGGCGATCCTGAATATGTTAACAATGGCTTTGCTTGGCGTGGACATTTCGAAAACAACCCTCCGCAGGTTCCTACGAAAGAAAATCATGTAGCAAGTTATCGACAAATTATAAATATTCCAGAAAATTGGGATGGTAAACAGGTTATTGCACATTTCGGTTCTGTCACATCAAACATGTATCTATGGGTTAACGGTAGCTATGTTGGCTATACGGAAGACAGCAAAGTTGCTGCAGAATTTGACATAACTAAATATCTGAAGAAAGGTACAAATCTTATTTCATTCCAAACATTCAGATGGAGTGATGGTTCATATTGTGAAGATCAGGACTTCTGGCGTCTTTCTGGTGTAGCAAGAGAGTGCTATTTATATGCACGTGACAATAAAGTTCATGTTGAAGATATGCATATTACTCCTAATCTTACAAATAATTATGAAGACGGAGAGGCTTTGGTTAAGGTTAATGCCAAGGGGAATCCTATCATTGACTTCGAAATATTCAATGCTAATGGCATAAGCGTTCTTAAAACTGAATCAAATTTTAAGAACCGCAACATTGGAAGTGCTAGATTTATGCTTCGCAACGTAAAGAGATGGACTGCAGAGACACCTTATTTATATACATTGGTCGCAACTGTTATGGACAGGAAGAAGAATGTTAAGGAAGTCATTAAGCAGAACATAGGTTTCCGCAAAGTTGAGATTAAAGGTAGCCAGTTGCTTGTAAACGGTAAGCCTGTACTTATAAAAGGTGCAAACCGACATGAAATGGATCCAGACGGAGGTTATAATCTAAGTCTTGAAAGAATGATTCAAGATATAAAGATTATGAAGCGTCTAAATATAAACGCTGTACGAACATGTCACTATCCAGATGATCCTCGCTGGTATGATCTTTGCGACAAATATGGACTTTACATAGTTGCAGAGGCTAATCAAGAAAGCCATGGGTTTGGATATCATCCTGATGCTGTTTCTGGAACTCCACTATTTGCGAAACAAATTATGGAACGTAATCAGCATAATGTTTCTATGCAATACAATCATCCTAGCATTATTGTTTGGAGTCTTGGAAACGAGACTAAGAACAGTAAGAATTTTGTTGATGCATATAAATGGATAAAGAATTTTGACCAGAGTCGTCCTGTACAATTTGAGCAGGCTGGAAAGACTGGAGAGAATACAGATATTTTCTGCCCAATGTATTATTCCGTAAGTGATTGCGAGAAATACTCAAAGGACACTACATACACTCGCCCACTAATACAATGTGAATATAATCACACAATGGGTAATTCTGGAGGAAATCTTGCTGAATACTGGCAGTTAATCCGCAAGTATCCTAAGTTTCAAGGTGGTTTCGACTGGGACTTTGTTGATCAGGGATTGCATCGCAAACTAAATTATAAAGCAGACCGATCTGTTGCTGATTATGATTCAATTACTGCTAACTGGTCTAAAGATACAGAATATACTTATGGTGGCGACTACAATAATTATGACCCATCAGACAACAATTTCAACTGTAACGGAATTATAGGTCCTGATCGCCAACTCAATCCTCATGCTTATGAGCTTGCATACCAATATCAAGATATCTGGGTTAATCCGATTGATTTAATGAGTGGAAAGATTAATGTTCATAATGAATATTTCTTCCGTGATCTCAGTAACTACAAAATGGTATGGACTCTGATTAACGATGGTAAGACGGTGAGCAGTGGCGAAATTAATGATCTTGACGTTGCACCACAACAAACAAAAGAATATACTCTTCCATATAAGGTTGAAGGTAACGAGCTTTATCTGAATGTAGAGTTCAAACTTAAGAAAGCAGAACCACTTATGGACGATAACCAGACAGTTGCTTATCAGCAGTTGTTGGTTAAGAAGGCTTCTGAAGCTCCAAGCATTGTAACTTATTCAGGAAAAGGAAAAGTTAACGTAACTGATAAGAAAAACCATCCAGTAATAACTGTCACAACCAACAACATGCAAATAACATTTGACAAAACAACAGGACTTCTTACTAAATACAAGGTAAATGGCACCGACTATCTAGGAGAAGGAGGAACTTTAAAGCCCAACTTCTGGCGTGCTGTAACAGATAATGATATGGGTGCTGACATGCAGAAGAAATTCGCAGTATGGCATAATCCAAAGATGAATCTTGTATCCATAAGCGCCAATGAAGTAAAGACTGAAAACAGTAGTAAGGTTGCCGAAGTAGCAGCTGTTTACGACATGCCGGAGGTAAAGGCTCAACTCGAACTAAAATATGTTGTATATGCTGACGGAACAATAAACGTTAATCAGAAGCTCAACACAACAAAGGGTGCAGAAATTCCAGATATGTTCCGTTTCGGTATGGTGATGGAAATGCCTTACGCTATGGACAACAGTACATATTATGGTCGTGGACCTGTAGAAAACTACAGTGATCGAAAGGACTTCGCCAATGTAGGCATATATTCACAAACAGCCGAACAGCAGTACTTCCCATATATCCGTCCACAGGAAAATGGAACAAAGTCAGACATTCGCTACTGGAATCAGACAGACAACAACGGTTTCGGACTACGCATAAATAGCAATAAGCTTTTCTCTGCAAGTGCATTGCATTATGCTATAAACGATCTTGATGACGGTGCCGAGAAAGACCAGCGTCACAGTCCAGACATACCTAAATCAAAATACACCAATCTTTGCATTGATGGAGCACAAATGGGTTTAGGAGGTACAAACAGTTGGGGTGCATGGCCACTCGAAAAATATCGTCTGCACTATCAGGATAGAGAATTTAATTTCTCGCTATCAGTTGTAAAATAATACATTTTAGTGTATCATAAATACAAATTATAAAATATCCACCTTATTACTATAGAAAGTCCACCTTGCATAAGGTGGATTTTCGTATTTTTGCATCACTATTAATATATCTAAAAGCAATAAAACCAAATTATGAGAAAAAACAGATTACTATCTACTATGCTCTTGTCGGCACTGACTTCTATCGGTGTCAGCGCACAGCATCAGTTCACAGTAAACACCAAACCAGGTGCTCCGATTCAGTCAACAATGTACGGAATCTTCTTTGAAGATATAAACTTCGGTGCTGATGGCGGACTGTATGCCGAAATGGTAGAAAACCGTTCATTTGAATTTCCAGAACGACTTATGGGTTGGAATGTATTTGGCAATGTCGCAGTCAACGACATCAAACCGGCATTTGACAGAAATCCTCATTATGTAACTGTGTCCCCTTCAGGACATCGTGAAAAACAATCAGGATTGGAAAATCATGGTTTCTTCGGTATGGGAATAAAGAAAGGTATGAAATATGACTTTTCTATCTATGCTCGCCTCAACCTACTACAAGGGAAGAGTACTAAATTTCGTGTCGAACTTGTTGGTGAGGACGATGTACCTATCTGCCAAGACACAATTGTTGTGACCAACAACCAATGGCAAAAATATACAGCTACGCTATCTTCTGACAAAACAATAGAAAAGGCATTCATGAGAATTTTCCTCATGTCTGGCGAAAGCGTAGATTTGGATCATATCAGTTTAATGCCACAAGACAACTGGCACGGAATGCGTGCCGACCTAGTAAATGATCTTGCCGACCTTCATCCTGGTATATTCCGTTTTCCTGGTGGATGTATAGTTGAAGGTACTGACCTTGAGACTCGCTATCAATGGAAGAATACTGTAGGTGCTCCAGAGAATCGCCCTCTTAATGAGAACCGTTGGAACTACACCTTCCCTCACCGCCTTTATCCTAACTATTACCAAACTTTGGGACTAGGCTTTTACGAATTCTTCCTTCTTTCTGAGAAGATTGGCGCACAACCTCTACCTATTTTAAGTTGCGGACTGGCATGTCAATACCAGAATAGCGACAACGATAAGAATGCCCACGTGGCTCTTGATAAATTACAGCCTTATATAGACGACGCACTCGACCTTATTGAGTTTGCCAACGGGCCTGTTACAAGCAAATGGGGAAAATTGCGTGCCGACATGGGACATCCAGCACCTTTCAATCTCAAACAGATTGGAATCGGAAACGAGCAATGGGGGCCGATGTATCCTGAACGTCTGGAAATGTTTATAAAGCAGATTCGCGCCAAATATCCAAATATTAAGATATGCGGTTCTGCCGGACCTTCAGCTAGTGGCAAGGAATTTGACTATGGCTGGGAACAAATGAGACGCTTAAATGTTGACCTTGTTGATGAACACTATTATATGAGTCCGGAATGGTTCTTAAAGAATGCTGGCCGCTACGACAAATACAGCCGTAAGGGACCAAAAGTCTTTGCAGGAGAGTATGCAAGCCATGTTAAAGGACAAGGAGACAAACCGACTGTTGCAATGAATAACTTTGAAGCTGCACTATCAGAAGCAGCGTTCATGACCGGTCTTGAACGAAATGCAGATGTTGTACACCAAGCAACCTACGCCCCACTATTCGCACATGTAGAGGGTTGGCAATGGCGTCCAGACCTAATATGGTTTGATAATCTCGAAAGTGTACGTTCTGTAAACTGGTATGTTCAGATGCTATATGGCACAAACAGAGGTACAAACGTGTTGAGCCTACTTGAGAACGGCAAACCGGTAGAAGGTGCTGACGGACTGTATGCAAGTGCTGTATACGACAAGGAGGCTAAGAACTATATAATAAAGATTGCTAATACAGGTGATGCTGATAAGGACATAAATATCACTGTCAATGGAATAAAAAATCTAGGCTCTGGTAAACTCATCACATTGCACAGCAACGATCCACATGCTACAAATACATTGAGCAACAAAGAAAATGTAGTGCCACAAACTACAAACATTGAAGCAAAAGGCAATACTCTATCAGTAAAAATACCGGCAAAGACATTTGCTGTGTATCGCTTTTAACCAAATTGACAGACATAAATTAAACGTCTAAAGAGATTTTGTTTCTAATTGACAAAATGTTTGGCAGTTTCATTGCTTTTTATTACTTTTGCAACCATAAAAGGTAAAAAGTATTGAAATGGATAAACTGCCAAACGACCCTATGATTCTCTTCAGCACATTAAACATGCTGTTGCGTGATGACTACACTTCTCTTGATGAACTGTGCGATGACATGAATGTAGACCGCACACATCTTGAAAACAAGTTGGCTTCTGCTGGCTTCGAATATAGCAGAGAAAACAATAAATTCTGGTAAAGATATTATGCGAAGGACGCTCACGCTTTGTGAGGGTCCTTTTTTTTGATACTGCAAACATAATCGAATTCAATTTGAATTAACAATAAAGAACTAAAGAACAATGGCAAACTTAAGATTTGAGGTGGTAGCTGGGGCCTTTAAAAAGAAGGCACTCAACGTAGAAGTACCAAAGGAAAGACCTTCTGAGTATTTCGGTAAGTATGTTTTCAATCGCCAGAAGATGTATAAGTATCTTCCTGCCGACATTTATGAAAAGTTGGTAGACGTGATTGATAACGGTGCCCGACTAGACCGTAGTATTGCTGACGCAGTAGCCAGCGGCATGAAGGACTGGGCAATGAGAAACGGAGTTACCCACTACACCCATTGGTTTCAACCTCTTACAGAAGGTACAGCCGAGAAGCATGATGCTTTCGTAGAGCACGACGGAAAAGGTGGCATGGTTGAAGAGTTTTCAGGTAAGCTTCTTGTTCAGCAAGAACCTGATGCCAGCAGTTTCCCTAGCGGAGGTATCAGAAATACTTTCGAAGCTCGCGGATATAGCGCATGGGACCCAACGTCTCCTGTATTCATCATTGATGACACATTATGCATACCTACTATATTTATTTCATATACAGGTGAGGCTCTTGACTACAAAGCACCATTGCTTAGATCTTTACATGCTGTAAACATTGCAGGCACAGAAGTATGCCACTATTTCAATGAGGATGTAAAAAAGGTAAGCGCCAACCTTGGTTGGGAACAGGAGTACTTCCTTGTTGACGAAGATTTATATTCAGCTCGCCCAGACCTTATGCTCACAGGACGCACTCTTATGGGACATGATTCAGCAAAGGACCAACAGATGGACGACCATTATTTCGGAACTATTCCTGATCGTGTGCAGGCATTCATGAAAGAACTTGAAATTCAAGCTCTTGAACTTGGTATTCCATGCAAGACACGCCACAATGAAGTTGCACCTGGACAGTTTGAGCTTGCTCCTATATTCGAGGAATGCAATCTTGCAGTAGACCATAACATGCTGTTGATGAGTCTCATGAGAAAGATTGCCCATAAGCATAGCTTCAGAGTTCTGCTACACGAAAAACCTTTTGGCGGCATAAACGGTAGCGGAAAACACAACAACTGGAGTCTTACTACGGATACAGGCATTCTTCTGCATAGATCAGGAAAAACACCAGAGGACAATCTCCGCTTTGTTGTATTCATTGTTGAGACTCTTATGGGCGTATATCGTCATAACGGATTGCTTAAAGCTAGCGTCATGAGTGCTACAAACGATCATCGTCTTGGAGCTAACGAGGCACCTCCTGCAATTATTTCTAGTTTTCTTGGAAAGCAACTTAGTGATTTGCTCGATCATATCGAAAAATCTGATAAGAATGAACTGTTCATTGTAGCTGGAAAGAAAGGCATGAAGCTTGACATTCCAGAGATTCCTGAACTTATGATTGACAACACCGACCGCAACCGTACTTCACCATTCGCTTTCACCGGCAACCGCTTTGAGTTCCGTGCAGTGGGTAGTGAAGCTAACTGCGCAAGTGCAATGATAGTATTGAACACCGCTGTTGCCGAGGCTCTTTCAAACTTCAAAAAGCGTGTAGACGCACTTATAGCAAAGGGAGAGGATAAAAATTCTGCAATCATAGATATTATCCGTGAAGATATAAAGACTACCAAGCCTATACGTTTTGACGGCAACGGATATTGTGATGAATGGAAAGTCGAGGCTGCAAAGCGTGGACTTGACAGCGAGCCTTCATGCCCTATTTGCTTCGATCGCTATCTTGACAAAGCGAGCGTTAAAATGTTCGAGGACATGAATGTAATGAAAGACTACGAACTTAAAGCCCGCAATGAAGTGAAATGGGAGACATACACAAAGAAGATTCAAATTGAAGCTCGCGTAATGGGAGACCTCGTAATGAATCACATCGTACCTGTTGCCACTCATTATCAGAGTCAATTGGCTAAAAATGTTCAAAGCATGTTCGACATCTTCGGTCGTGAAGAGGGACAAACTCTCACAACGCGCAACATAAAAATTATCAAGGAGATTGCAGAACGCACTCAAAAGATAGAAACGGGTGTTGAGGAACTTGTTGACGCACGTAAACGTGCCAACAAGATTGAAGATGTGCGTGAGCATGCCATTGCATACCACGACACAATTGCTCCAAGAATGGAAGAGATAAGATACCAGATTGATAAGCTGGAACTTATTGTAAGCGATGAACTTTGGACTCTTCCTAAATATCGTGAACTTCTATTCATAAGATAATACTTGCGTAATAATAGCTAAGCATTAAATATTTAAGTCCGTGGAAG
>JAGPKZ010000145.1 GCA_018053665.1 Prevotella sp. | reverse complement strand
TATATGACTCACGGAGGTACTAGTTTCGGACATTGGGCTGGCGCTAATAGTCCTGGATTTGCACCTGATGTAACATCTTATGATTACGATGCACCGATAAACGAATCAGGTCAGACTACACCAAAGTTCTGGGAACTGCGCAACATGATGCAGAAATACAACGATGGCAAGAAACTTCCTGCTGTTCCTAAACCTATAACGCAGGTTATATCTATTCCAAAGTTAAGACTGAACGAATTTTCACCGCTTATAAACGGTTGCGATTCTTTCGTCAACACTGGCGATGATCTCACTATGGAGGCTGCCGATATGGGATGGGGCTCAATGGTATATACCAACACCCTACCTGCTATTGCAAACCCAAGTACACTTTATATTAATGATTGTCACGACTTTGCACAAGTATTTATCAACAATAAATATATTGGTAGCATTGACCGCGTGAAGAATGAGAAAAGCATCTCTTTACCAGCTGTAAACAAAGGCGACAAACTGACTATCGTTATTGAGGCTATGGGACGTATCAATTTCGGACGCGCAATAAAAGACTACAAAGGTATCACGAAGGATGTAACGATCGACACAAATGATGGTAATCATCTTCTAACATATACTTTGAAGGGTTGGCAGACTGCTAAGATTGCAGACGACTGCAACACTGCAGAAAAAGCTTTGAATAAGATTAGTCAGCACGCCACAGACGATGTTATGGGCAACCGTGGATATTATCGCGGCTATTTCAATCTTAACAAGACCGGTGACACATTCATTAACATGGAGACATGGGGCAAAGGTCAGGTATATGTCAACGGACATGCCTTAGGAAGATTTTGGAGTATCGGTCCTCAGCAGACATTATACATGCCAGGATGCTGGTTGAAGAAGGGTAAAAACGAAATCATCGTTCTTGATGTAGTCGGACCAAAGCAACCTGTTGTTTGGGGACAGGATAAGCCTGAACTTAACAAACTCCAAATGGAGAAGACTAATAAGCATAATGCTCCTGGCGATCGTCCAGACCTTAATTCTGCAACTCCTGTTGCAGAAGGTAGCATGAATGCAGGTAATGGTTGGCAGACTGTTAAGTTTGAAACTCCAGCAAAAGGTCGCTATATTGCTATACAGTGCAATTCTACTCAAACTGGAGATGATATATTGGCAATAGCAGAGTTATATGCTCTGGATGCTGATGGTAACCGCTTGTCTCGTGAACCTTGGACAATTAAGTATGCCGATAGCGAGAGCGAAACCGGCAATCATCTTGGCGACAAGATATATGATCTTCAGGAGTCAACATATTGGCAGACTGTAAAGGGTACTGCTCTCCCCCATTTATTGGTAATTGACTTAGGCAGCAAGCAGACTATCACTGGCATACAGCAACTTCCAAGAGCTGAAAAAGATGCTCCTGGAGCAATGAAACAATATAAGATATACGTTTATTAAATCCTATCAAAGATTGTATATATATAGTTAATCAACAATCAAAAAAATGCTAATGGCAACACCCTATATTGGATGTTGCCATTTTTAATGTTTAGAATTTACAAGTTTGCCTTGTTATTTCAGCAATTGCAATGTATAGCTGAATTCTGGAAATATTATTAATAATATCAAACAAACTGTCATTATTAATACATCATATATCGCTTTCATGGTTATCATTAAATTGTATAAATCAAACAAAGGATGGCTTATGATCTGATATTTGTTTAATATCAGCAAAGCCATCCTTTATTATTTGAGTAAGAAATTACAATTACATGTTGTCACATACTTCTTTCTCGTTCTTTTTCACCTTCTCTCCCTTTTCTACCAAACGAGCAGAATAACCAATCTTCGTAAATCCCTTTATCAGTTTATCAGAATTTGTTTTGTCTGCATCATATTGAATAGTAACCGTCTGATCAGGAATACTAGTATCAATTTTCTTCACACCCTTTTCAAAACGCATGTTCATCTTGATTTTGTTTTCACAGTTTATGCAATGCATTTGAGGAGTTGTTGTGAAAACTAATGTTTTGATGTCTTTTGCAAAGCTTACTACTGAGATAAGCATCATTGCAGATAATAAAATAAACTTCTTCATTTTTTTTAATTTTTATATGGTTTATAATCTTCCTATATTAACTCTAATTCCTACGTAGCCAACAGCTCCATGAGATGGTCCCCACACCATTGTCGGATCAAATGTCTTGCTCCATGGATCATCAGCATTGATAATCGTTTGCTTTTGCTTAAAGCCTGTAAGATTTTCACCACCAATATATACAGAGAAGTGGCGGAACCAACGTGTTACTTGTGCAGAGAGTTGTTCATAAGGATGGAAACGGTCTGCCCAAGACATACTGCCATCAACTTGCTTATATGGAGTTGGCATACGACCGCCACCATTTAACTGCAATGTAGCGTCAAACTGCCATTTTCCAAGCGGTGTCTTATAGCTTGCTGTGAGAAGTCCCTTATATTTACTTGTAAGCGGTTTTTCCATCAACTGCCCATTATAAGTAGTCTTCACGTCGTTAATTCTATACG
>JAGPKZ010000024.1 GCA_018053665.1 Prevotella sp. | reverse complement strand
TGAGAAATCCATAGAAAGTGAATCTTCTAACTTGCCTTCACTTTCCAAAATAGAATTATCACTGCAACCTAATGTTAACAATGTCAATCCTAAAATGAGAATAAAATATGATAAAACCTTCAATTACATTGCTGTCCCGTTAAAATCACAAATTGTTCTTTGAAAGTATTGAAACATAGTTAATTACAGAGATTTTTCGTGCGCGACGATTTGATTTCATAATTTTGCAGATCAAAGAATAGATCTGCATGAATAAGGAAAAGTACGTTTTCGCACAATTGATATCTTTCTTGAATCAAGATAAGTTTAGACGCATCGTAGACAAGTATCAAGGAAACCGATATGTGAAGCATTTCACTTGTTGGAACCAGCTACTTTGTCTGATGTTCGGTCAACTCTCCAATCGAGTAAGTCTGCGAGATTTGATAGTGGCATTGGAAGCCCACAAAGGCAAACTCTACTATCTCGGACTTGGCAAGAACGTATCGAAAACAACCTTGGCAAAATCCAACCAGGAGCGAGACTATCATATTTTTGAAGAGTATGCTTACTTTCTGGTGGATGAAGCTCAACGTAAACGTGCAACCGATATTTTCAAACTCGGTGGGAACGTCTATGCTTTTGATTCAACTACCATAGACTTGTGTCTGAATGTGTTCTGGTGGGCCAAGTTCAGAAAGAAGAAAGGCGGCATAAAAGTCCATACGTTGTATGACGTGGAAACTCAGATTCCAAAGTTCTTCCATATCACCGAGGCTAAAGTACACGATTCTAAAGCGATGAAGGAAATTCCCTATGAACCAAGTGCTTACTACATATTTGACCGTGGCTATAACGACTTTAAAAGTCTATATCACATTCATTTAGTAAAAGCAAAGTTTGTTGTCAGAGCCAAGAAGAACCTGAAATACAAGGCTGTCAAATGGAAGCGCAGACTTCCTAAGAATGTCCTGTCGGATTCAACTATAGAACTAACAGGGCACTATCCTCATAAGTACTATCCTGAACAATTCCGTCTCGTCAGATACTGGGATGGGGAGCAAAAACGGGAGTTCATATTCATCACCAATGCGATGGATATCTCAGCGCTTCAGGTTGCAGAACTATATCGCAACAGATGGAAAGTTGAGCTATTTTTCAAGTGGATCAAGCAGCATTTGAAGATCAAAAAGTTCTGGGGAACAACAGAGAACGCAGTGCGCATTCAGATTTATTCTGCTATATGTGCTTACTGTCTGGTTGCCATTATTCAGCATGATATGCACCTGTCAAGAAGCACATACGAGGTACTGCAAATTCTCAGCATCTCACTCACTGATAAAACCCATTTGAGAGATCTCTTAGAATCAACTAATGTTCAATATGACAAAGATCGATGTGACCTCGACGGTCAGCTTTCGTTTAATTTTTAACTCGTCCCAATTTTAACGGGACACTAATGATATTATATATATAGTAGTTAAAATAATTCTCTTAAAATTTACCATGAGTCGTATGGGGCCTATTTATTTACTTGTGTGAATTTATCAATGAAGTCTTTTTCCGAAATTATTTTAATGCCAAGTTGGTTAGCCTTTTGATTTTTTGAGCTTGCGGATAGTAAGTCGTTGTTTATCAGATAGTTTGTTGATTTACTCACGCTCCCTGTTACCTTTCCTCCTTGACTTTCAATGTATGCTTTTAATTGATTGCGATTCTTGTATTCGTATACATCACCCGTTATTACAAATGTAAGTCCATTGCATAAGTCACCTTCGGTTGCTTTTTCTTCCTGTGTGACATTTATCTGTTTGAGAAGGTTGGTTACAATAGTTTGATTTTCCTCTTCGTGAAACCATTCAACGATTCGTGCGCTCTTTTCAGGTCCTATTCCTGAAATGACAGCGAAAGGAGAATCTCCTCCGGCAACAACTTCTTGGCAGTTTCCACTTGCAATTTCTATTAACTGCTGCAACGGATAAACTTTGAGAAGGCGATTGCATACATCTTGTCCACACAATGGAATGCTGAGAGCATATAACAGATGATGCGCCTCAACATTACGTGCAGCCTCAATAGACTTTAGTAAGTTTTGTACGCTCTTTTCTCCAAATCCTTCCATGAAAGACAATTTAGATGCATGATCTTTCAACTTAAACAAATCTGCATATTCCTTCACCCATCCTAGATTAATGAACTTTGCGACAGTCTGTTCTGAAATGCCGTCAATGTTAATGCCGTCCTTACTTACGAATCTGGCAAACTTTCTAAGTTGTTTGGCTGGACATTTGTGGTTTGTGCAATGTAAAGTCTTTGTCTGACTAGCAGGACTTATTGTTATCTCTGTAGGTGAACCACATACCGGGCATTTATCAGGAATTTGCAACAAACCAACTTTTTTGTCAACGCTAATGACTTTAGGAATAATCTTGTTAGCTTTTATTACGCTAATGAGAGAACCTTTTTCGCCAATATTCAATCGCTCACATTCACTGATATTACACAATGAGGCACGCTTTACAGTGGTACCTTCCAACGTTACCGGTAGGAAAACTGCCACAGGTGAAATTGTTCTTGCTGCACAACTCCATTCTATGTGGTCCAATTCTGTTTCTGCGCTTTCGTCTTTCCATTTGAAAGCATATCCAGCACGGGTAGCATGATGTCCTGTGACACTACCTGTTTGTGCGTATTCTGTATTATCGTATGTAATCACAAGTCCGTCAACAGGGTAGGGATTAGAGTTACCTTCATTAATATCACCTTTAGAAGTTCCTGTGACTCTTGCTGTCCAGTTGTCAATAGCCTTATTTATATTATCCAGATTTGGATTTTCTATAAATTGTCTTTCGACAGCTTTCATGCCATTCTTTTCAAGCCAATCCATTCTGGCCCCCCATGATATGATTTCCTCATCTGTATATACCAATGTAAAAGGAATCCATTTTAGGTGGCGGCGTTTCACTTCGTTTACATCTTTTAATGTAAGAGAACCAGATGCCAGATTCCTTGGGTTAGCATATTCTTCTTCGCTTTCAATATTGAATTGTTCAAAATCTTTATAGCTGATTACGCATTCTCCACGTATAACAACATGTCCATCATAATTTATATTTTGAGGAATGCCATCTATAGCTGTTGCTAAATGTGTTATGTTAGTTCCAACATGTCCATTTCCTCGAGTGACAACTTTTGTCAATGTGCCATTGTCAAAAGTAACTACCAATGTTAATCCATCAAGTTTCCAACTTAACCAAATGGGTTTACTTTCAGCCCATTTTGCTAGTTCTTGAGGATCTTTTGTTTTTGCAAGTGACAGTGCGGCAAATTCATGTTCTTCTTTATTGCCTTTTATGTTGTCTTCGGAAACGCGATTGGTTGGAGAGTCAGGAAAATGTTGACCAGTCTCAGCTTCTAATAGCTTAACTTTGTCGAACATGGCATCCCACTCATAATCTGTCATGAGTTCGCCTTGTCCGTTGTAGTATGCGTCTGCAGCTTTATTAAGTTGAGCAACTAGTTGCTGCATTAGTCTGAGTTTATCTTCTGCCATATACTGGTTTTCCTTTTTAACAGGCAAAGGTAAATGAAAAATATGATTCACCAAAATAGTTATAGTACTTTAACTAAATGACTTGATGAGTGTTACCAACTTTTGATTAAGAAAATTTTTAATAGCGTCATGGTGCAAATGTTATATTGTGGAACTAGAAATGCTTGATCATGAATGTCTTGTACTGCTTATAGTTAATGTTTTTCTGAGTAAGCCAAATTAGGTTTTCTTAATAGACAGATTTTAAAAAATGGATATTACAGTTTTTTCTGTACACACATCGTGTAAGAATGAATAACAACCAATCTGGTAAAGTGAGGCAACATACTTATAAATAAAATTATTGATGAGTATTCTTTTACATGCTCAATTATTTTAAATGAAAATATCCCAAAACTTTCAAAAATGGGAAATAACCTCCACTAGTAATATAAATATCTGATTAATAATGTGTTGTCGGTGGAGGTATACATCCACTAACCTCCACTATCCTCCACGTTTTTGTAAACTATTAAGAAATATTTGGATGTTGCTACATTTACTTGTATTGCTTTGAAATAAATTTAATTCAAATATATTTTACATTTTACCTTGTTTTACTATCGTGTATTCTTTGTTTATGATGAAGATAGAGCTTAAGAAGCTTGCTTTAGATAGTAAGATTTGTATATTTCAAGTAGAATCATCTCATTTGCGGAAGTGCCAATAGCTCTATATAAATTTGTATTTAAAAACAAGTGAATTTGTTTATCGATAAAGTAAAAACGTTAGCACGACAAAACAGATAACGTTTGATCGTAGGATTAGAAACTTTATAACGATCAAACACAAACGTTTCATCGTAGGAATGGAAACTTTTGATCGTAGAAACGTAACCTTTTCATCGTAGGAATGGAAACTTGATGATATCACTTTACCTTTGTACTAATGAATTTTGGTTAATATTGTTTTGTGACATGACATCATGTAAGCATTGTAAGCATATTTGAATTTATATTATTTTAAAAAAATCAGATTTATTTTTAATAATAATCAACTAATTCTTTATTGTTTACAAAAACGTGGAGGATAGTGGAGGTTAGTGGATGTATACCTCCACCGGTAACATATTATTAATCAGGTGTTTATGTTGCTAGTGGAGGTTATTTCCCATTTTTAAAAGTTTTGGAATCTTTTTATTTTTTTCTTAGTTATAAATGTAATAAAAAAGTTTGTTTTAAATTTAACGGAGGAAGTTTTGTTATGGTATCAGAAGCTATTAGTTAACTATGGTAATACCCGTTGCCGGAATTAAATATTCACTAATTTAATTTTGCTAGCGTGTAGTTATGTCTATTTATATAATTCTAAGCTGAAAAGAACTAGTAGTCTTTTAGTGAAATAGTGTTGAGAAATTTGTATGTTCGTAAAAAAATGCCTATATTTGCATTGTATAGAAAGGTAATATAAGAATAAAAATCTATACATATAGTAAAATATTTATATATCTAAATGCAGATTATGAAAAAGAAACTATTAATGGTTTTTGCCGCTCTTCTGATGACAGTTAGTGCAAGTGCACAATTTGAGGAAGGTAAAATGTATTGCGGAGCTTCGCTTACAGGTTTGAATTTGAGTTATAATGGTGCGGATGAACTTAATCTTGGTTTGCAGGCAAAGGCTGGATATTTCATTACAGATGACATCATGCTTTCTGCACAAGTAGGTTATCAAACAAGTTCAAATGATCTTATTCCAAACCATTATGAGGTAGGTGCGGGCGCTCGCTATTATATTGAGCAAAACGGCATCTTCCTTGGAGCAGGTGCGAAATATGTGCATACTGGTCACTATAATGACTTTATGCCAGGAGTTGAAGTTGGATATGCTTTTTTCATAAGTAAGACCGTTACAATAGAACCTGCTATATACTATGACCAGAGTCTTAAGGATCATAGCCAGTATTCTACTATCGGACTTAAAGTAGGAATAGGTATATATTTATAATACAAAATAGTACTTAGGAATATTATATGTCCGAAACTTATCCTTCGGCCTTATTGGAAAAAGCCGTAAGTGAATTCTCTAAACTACCTGGTATAGGGCGTAAGTCAGCTTTGCGTCTAGTATTAAATATGTTGAGACGTGATGTCACTGATGTTGATGAATTCTGTAATTCAATAATGACTTTGAAGCATGAAGTGAAGTATTGCAGAGTTTGTCATAATATAAGTGATACAGACGTATGCCCTATATGTTCTGATACTCGTCGTGATGCATCAACTATATGTGTTGTTGAGAATATTCAGGATGTCATGGCTGTTGAGAAGACACAACAATTTAATGGACTTTATCATGTGCTTGGTGGAATAATATCGCCAATGGATGGTATAGGCCCTGGTGATATAGAGGTAGTGTCATTGGTTGACAGAGTTAGTAAAGGAGATGTTAAGGAAGTTATACTCGCATTAAGTTCTACAATGGAGGGAGATACAACAAACTTTTACATATCAAGGAAACTTGTGCAATATGATGTTAAACTAAGTGTTATAGCTCGAGGTATTTCTGTTGGTGATGAATTGGAATATACTGACGAGGTTACTCTGGGTCGCTCAATATTAAACAGAACACCATTTAAACAATGAAACAAGCAGAAAAGATTCTCACAATCAATTATTTTATCGTGTTGGCGTTTACTTTGGTAATAATAGTCTTTGGCGAAAACGATTGGTTGAATAATGTAGGGATTATGCATGATGACAAAAGTTCGGATTTCATAATGACTTCAATAATGGAAATAATAACAATATGTTTAATTCCAGTATCATTACGTCTATTTAAATTCAAGAAAGTACGTAATGGTATATTATCAGATACCACAGAAAATCATTCTAGTTTTATAGCATGGGCTATTGTACGCTTGGGAATGTTGCAACTGCCAATGATTGTAAATGCTATTTTGTATTACATGTATATGAATGTTGCTTTTGGATATATGGGAATAATATTGTTTCTTGTAAGTTTTTTTATCTTCCCAACAGTTGAAAGATGCAACTTTGAATACGAAAGGATGAAAGGATAGCAATAATGCTTCTGTCAGTAATAATTGTAAACTATAATGTGAAGTACTATTTGAGACAGTGTCTTCACTCGTTAGCTAAGGCTTTGGAAGGAATAGAGTCTGAAGTTATTGTTGTTGACAATCATTCTGATGATGGAAGTGTTGAATATTTAAAGCCTATATTTGCCAATGTAAGATTTCTTCACTGTGGGCATAATATGGGATTCTCACGTGCTAATAATATAGGCATAAAGCAGTGTTGCGGAGAATATGTGCTGATGGTTAATCCTGATACAATTGTTGGAGAAGGGGTAATTGTCAATGCGTTAAACTTTATGAGGACACATGCTGAAGCTGGAGCTTTAGGCGTGAAGATGCTGAAGTCTGACGGTAGCAATGCTATGGAAAGCAGACGTGGATTACCTACTCCTATGACTGCATTTTATAAAATGAGTGGATTGTGTGCAAGATTCCCCAAACATCATAAGCTCGCACATTACTACATGAGTTATTTATCATGGGATGAGCCACATATTATAGAGGTTATCAGTGGTGCGTTCTTTATGATTCGCCGTAAGGCATATAATTCAGTAGGTGGACTTGACGAAGATTATTTTATGTATGGTGAGGATATAGATTTGAGTTGTCGTCTTTTGGAAAATGGATGGAAAAATTGGTATCTGCCATTATGTATACTTCATTATAAAGGAGAAAGCACTCAAAAGACATCTTTTAGGTATGTGCATGTGTTTTATGAGTCAATGCTTATATTTATGCGAAAACACTATTGCAATTCATCCTATTTGATAAATTTACCAGTTAAGGCGGCTATATTTTTTAAGGCTATGGTCGCACTTATAAAAAATGGATTGTTCAGTATGTCTAAATCGTTAGGATTCAGAGAAAAAGGAAACTGCCCAATAGTCGCATATATGTTTATAGGTGGAAAGGATATGCTTGAGCAATGCAAGAATATAGTACTTAATAATGGATTGGATGCAGAATATGTAAATGCTAGTCAGGATAGTTGTCCTGAAGGTCATCTGAAAACAATTCATTCAGATCCAGATAGAATGATATATGTTGTTTATGACATGACTGTTTATAATTATTCTCATGTATTGAGTATCTTTGCAAGTTGTCCAATGAAACATATATCTATTGGTACATATTATGATAACTTATTAATAACAGCTGAGGAGGTGATGCGCAATGAATGAAACTGATAAACTACCGGAGGTTACTTTGAGGGCAATAGAGCCTGAAGACTTAGAATTACTGTATCATATTGAAAATGATGATAAGTTGTGGAATGTAGGCATTACAAATGTGCCGTATTCCCGTTTCCTGCTTCATGATTATATTGCTAATTCAAGTGGCGATATCTATGCTGATAAGCAAGTGAGGTTAATGATTGTAGACTCAGACAAGACTTGTGTAGGGATGATAGATTTGGTTGATTTCAATCCGCAACATCGTCGGGCTGAAATAGGAATAGTTATAATGAGTGAGTTTAGAAATCGTGGCTTTGCAAAAGCGGCATTACTAAAGGTTATTAAATATAGTCATAGAGTAATACATTTGGCGCAAATCTATGCTATAATAAGAAATGATAATAAAATTTCAATAAATCTATTTAACTCTTTGGGTTTCAGCATTAAAACACAATTGGATGGGTGGCTTTTTGATGGCGAAAAATACAATGATGCTATTTTGATGCAATTTTTTTTAGAAAAAACACATTAAAAGTTTTGGAGAAATAAAATATTATCATTACCTTTGCACTCGCAATTCAGAACAAGGCTCTTTTATGGTGTGTTAGTTCAGTTGGTTAGAATGCCTGCCTGTCACGCAGGAGGTCACGAGTTCGAGTCTCGTACACACCGCCACAAGCCTTTTGATGAATTTGTAAAACTGGTGTGTTAGTTCAGTTGGTTAGAATGCCTGCCTGTCACGCAGGAGGTCACGAGTTCGAGTCTCGTACACACCGCTTAAAATCCTCAAAACTTTATTGTTTTGAGGATTTTTTGTTTAAAAGAAGTTTCCTATGCGTGCCTTTTTAAATATATTTCGTGATCAATGCAGTTGGGTAGTTCTTCTTTATAGTGGGTGACGATAATAATACTCTTGTTGCGTCTTTTGCAGAAAGACTCTATTATATCTTTTACCATTCGTCGATTTGTGTTATCAAGGCCGTGTAGTGGTTCATCAAGGATTAATAGCTCTGGATCTTTTACGAATGCTCTTGCGAGAAGTACCAGTCTTTGTTCGCCGCTAGATAATTTTAGGAAAGTACGGTCTTGAATCTTATCAAGTCCGAATATTTTCATCCAGAAATTGCATTGTTCAATTTCTTCGTCAGAAGGTTTCATGTATAGTCCCACAGAATCTTTCATTCCACTGGCTACGATTCTTATAGCAGGCATGTCACGTTGATAAGCACGATGCATTTCAGGTGAAACATATCCTATATGTTTTTTGATGTCCCATATACTCTCACCGCTTCCGCGAGGATTATCGAAGAGTGTTATGTCGCAGGCGTAGCTTTGTGGATTGTCTGCGCAAATTAGACTTAACAGGGTTGACTTTCCTGCACCGTTTTGCCCTCCGAGAGCCCAGTGTTCCCCGTTCATTACAGTCCAGTCTAATTGATTAAGAATAGTACGTTCACCATATTTTATGCATACCTTATTCATTTTCACAACTTCCTTGGTATGATATTCGTTATTTTTATATGGTAAGTCTATTATTTCCTGCTCGTATTCTTTGCTGAGTACTCTGTTTGGTATTGCCTGACGATTCTTTGTATAATCTTCCAGTTTAACTTTTGGATATACTTTCATGTTCTTGACTTCAACAACATGGGTTATGAAATCAGGTATATCGTCACTTTTACTTAATACTAATATTATCTGTAGGGCATTTTCAGAAGATAATTCTTTTAATAATTCTTTTAATTGATCTCTTGTACCAGCGTCAAGCCCGATAAACGGGTTGTCCATTATTAATATTCTTGGATTGGCAAACAGGGTAGAGGCAAGTTTAAACTTTCTTAGTTCGCCGCTTGACAACAAAATAATGTATTTGTCTAGTAGGTGCTCCATGTGGAACATCTTGTATATATGTTTTTGTAGTTCTCTTCTTTTTGGTGTATCCTCTCCTGCCAAATCGTAAGCTTCTTCTAGTTTGTCACCTACGGTAGGAGTGTTTTCGTCAATTTCCTGTTGATTCCATCTTTGTTGCAGATAGTATGTCCGGTCATTGTCACTTCCATAACTATCACGGAAAGTGATGTACTTGATGTTGTCTGAAACAAGAGGCTTTTCGCTAGGTGAAAAATCATATTCTGGATCACGCATAAGCAGTGGATGTCTGCCAACAATAATGTCTACTAGCATTGATTTTCCTCCACCGTTTGGTCCTACGATCGCTAAGTGCTCTCCATCATTTGTTTCAAAGTTAACAGGTTCAGCCATACGCCATTCTAGCATACGCGTTGTCCCATCCTGAATTTTGATAATCTTTTGCATTATAAGTCTCTATTTAAATCTTTATATAGTTCTTCTAAGATTGAACTTTATCCTTGTTTTTAATGGCAAAATCTTTCCAACTGGAATAATGTTTAGCTTCTGTTGATGGTGTACCCATTTGCATAAAATGGCAATATGCAGCTCCTAATGCATCTGTTGCATCCATAAACTTTGGCATATCTTTATCGTCAATATTAAGAAGTCGCTGAAGCATACCTGCTACTTGTTCCTTAGATGCTTGTCCTCGACCAGTGATAGCCATTTTTATTTTTAGTGGTGCATATTCATGTATAGGAATGTCTCTGCATATGGCGGCTGCAATAGCTACCCCCTGAGCTCGACCGAGTTTTAGCATAGATTGTACGTTCTTACCGAAAAATGGAGCCTCAATAGACAGTTCGTCTGGGAGATATTCTTCTATTACGCCTGTAACTCTTTCGAAAATTTTGCCTAGTCGAAGATATGGGTCATGTATTTTTCTCATATCAATAACTCCCATAGATATCATATTCGCCTTATTTCCTGTAACTTTCAGTACACCATATCCCATCACGTTAGTACCAGGATCAATGCCCAATATTATTTTATCAGTTTTCTTGTCCATATACTTATCGGTCAAGATATGGATTCTCAGCAAGTTCTTGTCCGATAGACGTGTCTTCTCCATGTCCTGGGAAAATGCGTGTATTGTCGGGAAGTTGACAAATAATTCTTAAGCTCTGTATAATCATGAATTTTGAACCACCTTCAAAGTCTGTTCGTCCTATTGAATTATGGAACAGTGTGTCACCAGAGAAAGCTAAATGTTCATTTTCACAATAAAAGAAAACACAGCCAGGAGAATGACCTGGAGTTTCTATAATCGTGAATATATGATTTCCAAACTTTATTGTATCTTTTGCCGTAAGATACTTTCCTACAGGTGGCATTTCATAATCTAAATGTATACCAGCGATTGACTCTGCTTGCCAATTTAGTTTATTCATCAGTTTTTCGTCAGAAGCATGAACCTCAGGTTTCAATCCAAACTGTTCATATATATAGGCATTTCCAAAATTGTGATCAATGTGTGCATGTGTAGCAATGAGATGCTTTGGTACAAGTTCGTTATCACAAATATATTCAGCAATAGCTTTCTTTTCCTCTTCCCAAAATGCACCACAGTCAATGATAATACATTCTTTGGTTTCGTCGTTAACAACATAGCAGTTTTCCTGAAGCATGTTGCACATAAAGCGTTTGATATTCAGCATATAAATATATTTTATTTAAGCCATTGGTAAATAAATAAGTTTCTTGTCTTCCTTAAACCACTCCTCGTCAAACATGTCTTCAAGAGGCATGACGTCGACAATATTCTGATATGGTTTAAGTTCTTCTTTAAGGTCACCTCCTTTAAGGCATAATAGACCATTTGGAAGTGCATTTTTTTCTTTCTTACTGATGTTCTTTTGAATAATTCTCATAAGCAATGGCAATTGCATTACTGCACGACTCACAATAAAGTCATATTCGCCCTTTTCTTCTTCACCACGTCTATGAATTGCTTCCACGTTTTGTAATCCTAATGCTTTAGCCACCTCGTTAGCAACCATAATCTTCTTACCTGTACCGTCAATAAGTCTGAATTTGCAGTTTGGAAACATGATAGCCAATGGTATACCTGGGAAACCACCGCCTGTTCCGAAGTCGAGTATTCTTGAACCGTCTTTGAATCTTATAGCCTTTGCGATAGCTAGCGAATGCAACACGTGATGCACATAAATATTGTCTATGTCTTTGCGCGATATTACGTTAATTTTTGCATTCCAGTCACGATATAGGGCATCAAGCATCTCAAACTGTTGTCTTTGCTTTTCGTCAAGCTCAGGAAAGTATTTTGTTATGATTTCTATCATGTGTTATATATTTAGTCTATATTATGATAATGTAATAATTATAAGAATACGGTGATAGCATAATTCAAGTTACTATATGCGCACTTAGTAAATTCTTTATAATAGGGGGCAAAGTTACAAAGAAAATTTGTAACTTTGCATAGCAATTACAATAAAAAGGTAAAAATGAAGGATAAAGGAAACGTAAAACTTAAAGCCGCTCTATTTGATTTAGATGGCGTAATTTTTGATACTGAGCCACAATATACTAATTTTTGGCATAGTCAGTGTCAACTTTATCATCCGGAGATTCCTGGACTAGAAAATGTTATAAAAGGTCAGACTCTTGTTCAAATTTATGATAACTATTTCGATGATGTAAAGGAGCAACAACCGATTATTACTCAGCGACTTAATGAATTTGAACAAACAATGAACTTCCCATTTATTGATGGTGTTGAGGCTTTCATTTTGGATTTACGTGCTCATGGAATAAAGACTGCTGTTGTTACAAGTAGTAATGTCGTAAAAATGAACAATGTTTATGCACAGCATCATAATTTCAGAAGCCTGTTTGACCGTATATTGACAAGTGAAGATTTTAGTGCAAGTAAACCTGATCCTGATCCTTACTTGAAAGGTGCGCAATGTGTTGGTGTAAAACCAGAGGAATGTGCTGGTTTCGAAGACAGTTTTAATGGATTGAAATCAGTTAAATCTGCACATGAATTCACTATTGGTCTTTCAACAACCAATACTGCTGAGAGTATAAAAGAATATTGTGATGTAGTGGTGGAAAACTATATTAATGCAGATTATGAATGGTTAATTGGTAAATTTCATTAACATTTATTTTGCTATATCCACCAATTGATGTAATTTTGCACTCAAAATAAAAAATATATAATGGGATACTTATCTACTGACAAAAAGAAGATTACTTCTAAGACATTTGTTGATATGAAGCAGGCTGGTGAAAAAATTACTATGCTTACCTCTTATGACTTTACTACGGCTGGTATTGTAGACGCAGCTGGAATAGACGGAATATTAATAGGTGATTCAGCTTCAAACGTTATGGCCGGTAACGATGATACAATTCCAATTACTGTTGATCAGATGATTTATCATGCACGTTCAGTTGCTCGCGCATGTAAGCATTGTTTGGTTGTTTGTGATATGCCGTTTGGTAGTTATCAGATTAGTAGGGAAGATGGTGTACGTAATGCCATTAAGATTATGAAGGAGTCTGGTGTTGATGCCTTAAAACTAGAAGGTGGTATTGAGATTATTGATACCATTAAAGGAATTATTGATGCTGGAATACCTGTAATGGGACATTTAGGATTGACTCCTCAAAGTATTCATAAATTTGGAGGATATGGATTAAGAGCTAAGGAAGAAGCTGAGGCTAAAAAACTGTTATCTGATGCCCGTGCTCTAGACGAAGTTGGGTGCTTTGGTATTACTTTAGAGAAAGTTCCGGCAAAGTTAGCTAATGAGGTAACAAAATCTGTTAGCTGTGCTACTATTGGTATAGGTGCAGGAAATGGAACAGATGGACAAGTGCTTGTTTATGCAGATGCTTTGGGAATGACACAAGGTTTTAAACCTAAGTTTCTTCGTCATTTTGCAGATGTGCATAAATGCATGACAGATGGTGTGCAAGAATATATTCACACTGTCAAGGAGTCTTCGTTCCCAAATGTTGATGAAAGCTATTGATGTATGTCTTGGCATAATATGATTGCCATTAGTTTTTTTATTTACTCATCGCTGGTATACGCAAAATAAAAACTCTTATTTTGCGTTATATCTTTGATGAACAGAATCATAACATTTATTTTATTGGCTTTTGGGCTGTTGTTTTTGTCATGCAATGATGATGAGAAGTTTTCAACATCTACGGTAGACAAACTGGCATTCTCTGGCGATATCATATCTCTTGATACCGTATTTTCTACTATTCCGTCATCAACAAAATCTTTTTGGGTTTACAATAAGAATAATGAAGGAATAAGATGCAATAGTGTTAGATTAGAATCGGGCAACCAAACTGGATTTAGAGTTAACGTTAATGGTTTGTATCTCAATTCTACCAATGGGTATCGTGCAAATGATGTCATGTTATATCATGGTGACAGTTTGCGTGTATTTGTAGAAATGACGGCTCCCGTAAATGGTCAAGTTGCACCTAAAATAATATCAGATAATCTTGTATTTGAACTTCAAAGTGGGGTAGAGCAGAAACTAAAATTGCAGGCTTGGTCATGGGATGCCACAAAGTTATCTTCACTGCATATTAATAATGATACAACGATAGATGGTGGGTCTAAACCTATATTGGTTTTTGGTGGAATAACTATAGCCAAGGGTGCCGTACTTAATATTGCTGCTGGAACCATACTTTATTTTAATTCTGATGCAGGGATTGATGTTTATGGACGTCTTGATATTGCAGGTAGCAGCGATAAGAATGTCGTAATTCGTGGTAGTCGTCTTGATAGAATGTTTAACTATTTGCCATATGATCGGATGAGTGGTCAATGGAAAGGCATCCACTTTTATGAGTCTTCTTATAATAACTCGATAAAGTATTGTGATATTCATAGTGCTTTTAATGGTGTAGTTTGTGATAGTAGTGATGTTGACAAAATAAAGCTTAATATTGAGGAATCAACTATACATAATTGCCAGGGATATGGATTGAAATCTATAAATAGTAATATCGTAGCATTGAATAGTCAGATAACTAATACTTTGAATAATTGTATTTATATAGATGGTGGAAATGCTTTAATAAATGCTTGTACAATAGCCCAGTTCTATCCATTTGATTCTAATCGTGGCGCAGCTTTCTGTTTTCTGTCGAATCATTCTTTGAAATCAATGTCTGTATATAATAGTATTATTACTGGATATGCAGATGACCAGTTATATGGTTTTAAATCAGAAGGTAAGGATTTTAATTATAAATTCAGTAATAGTATCATTAGAACACCAGTTGTAGTAACATCCGATAGTGCTTATTTTAAGAATGTCATTTATGAGTCAACAGTTAATACAGAAACTGTTGGTAAAAATCATTTTTTAAAAATAGATGCAGATAATCAGCATTATGACTTTCATCTTTCAGATAAATCTGCAGCTATTGATAAAGCTGATAAAATAACAGCTCCAACTTTAGATCGCAATGGCAAGAATCGCATTGGTATCCCAGATGTTGGAGCTTACGAGTATTGATGTGTTTGTGTGTCAGAAATCTCTTATTTATTGCTATATCCTTTAGCCAATCCTCCTTCTCCAGTTTCCTTGTAAAGAGAAGGTAGATCGTGCCCTGTCTGTTTCATAACGTTTACAACTCTGTCAAAACTAACACGGTGACTTCCGTCACTGAAAGAAGCATATAATTGTGCGTCAAGAGCACGTGTGGCAGCGAATGCGTTTCTCTCTATACATGGAATCTGAACAAGTCCGCATACTGGGTCACATGTCATGCCTAAATGATGTTCCAGTCCCATTTCTGCTGCATACTCAATCTGTGCAGGACTACCGCCAAAAATCTGGCATGCAGCTGCAGAAGCCATAGCGCATGCTACTCCAACTTCACCTTGACATCCAACTTCAGCTCCGCTTATAGAAGCATTTTTCTTTGCGACGCTACCAAATAGTCCAGCTGTTGCAAGGGCACGTATAATCCTGTTGTCGCTGAAGTTGTGAGACTTATATATGTGGTACAGCACTGCCGGTACAACACCGCATGCTCCACAAGTAGGAGCTGTAACGATTGTGCCTCCAGACGCATTCTCTTCGCTAACAGCTAAAGCATAAGAATAAACTAATCCACGGCTTTGCAACGATTGCTTGTAGCCACTTGCCTTAACGTTATATGTCGAAGCTTTTCGTGGTAGATGAAGCGGTCCTGGAAGAACACCTTCATGAATCAGTCCTCTTTCAACAGAATCTTTCATCACTTGCCATATCTGTAGAAGATAATCATGGATGTCGTTATCTTCATAAATGTCTACATATTCCCAATAACTGCAACCAGTGTTGTCACACCATTGTTTGATTTCATCAAGAGTGTTTAGGGGATATACATCTTTGGTCTTAAAGTAGTCATCTTCTCCTTTCCCATCAGACAATGCACCACCACCAACACTATAAACAGTCCAGTCATCAATAGGCTTGCCGTCGATGTCGCAAGCTATGAACTTCATTCCGTTAGGATGAAATGGCAGAAAAGTTCTAGGTTTCCATGAAATCTCGACAGGTGCAATTGGACGTAGTACATCCTCAATAGCAATGTCGGTCATGTGTCCTCTTCCGGTTGCAGCAAGCGAACCGTATAGAATAACGTTGAATGAAGATGCATCTTTGTGGCATTCTGCAAAGATAGTTGCTGCTTTTTGAGGTCCCATAGTGTGACTACTTGAAGGACCTTTGCCAATGCGAAAAATTTCCTTAATAGATTCCATTGTCTAAAGCTTTAAAATGAAAAAAGCCCACAAATCTTAAGATTTGCAGGACTTGTTGTAGTCGATAGGGGAATCGAACCCCTATGCCAAGATTGAGAATCTTGTATCCTAACCATTAGATGAATCGACCAAGGTGCATTCTTGAACTTTGCATGCGGAAGGAGGGGGATTCGAACCCCCGGTACGATTACTCGCACGGCAGTTTAGCAAACTGCTGGTTTCAGCCACTCACCCATCCTTCCAATAAGGATTGATATCGTTTCCGATTGCCAAGCATTGTTCTCAAATGCGGTGCAAAGGTAATTCTATTTTCCTAAATTACCAAATCTTTTGGCTATTTTTTTTGAAAAAAGTTCCATTAAAAATGTATTATATTGAAAATCAGTATGGTTTGCTCCTTATTTTTTTTGTGTGATAATACGAATTGGTTGATTAAATATAGTAGGGAGTAATGTAAACAAAAAAGAGAGAACAAAAGTTCTCTCTCTGATTTGTGCGCCCTTAGGGATTCGAACCCTAGACCCACTGATTAAGAGTCAGTTGCTCTACCAACTGAGCTAAGGGCGCAAGTGCAATTTGTCTTTTCTGAGTTATGTTTGTGCGCCCTTAGGGATTCGAACCCTAGACCCACTGATTAAGAGTCAGTTGCTCTACCAACTGAGCTAAGGGCGCATATTTAAACTCTCTCAGAAATTGTATTTTCTGAATTGCGTGTGCAAAGGTACGTCCTTTTTTGTTAATTGCCAAATCTTTTAGCGACTTTTTTCAAAAAAATATTGTTAGGTATTTATAAAGTTATGAATATTAACGCTTTATAAATTTAATGATAGTGCTGTTGTCTTGTAGTAGATATATGCCCGTATTTAGTGCACTGATATCTATATAAGTTTGATCATTATTTGTAGGCATGTTCTGGATTTTTTTTCCTTCCACATTATATATATTGATATTTGAGCCGCCTTTGGTTCCACCTACGATGATACTATTGTCATAAATACCTCCAATAGATGCAATGTAAGCTTTGTCAATATCATAATTTGAAACTAGTTTTGCCATAGTTGACGCAAGTTTGTTGGTCATTACGGTATTGTCACTCCAATGGAGTGTTATGATGGAATCCTCATAACTTATTTCCGTAACGTTTTTATCTGCTTTGTTTCCATTAATGCTAATGGCTGTCTTGTCACTTCCGGCAAAAGTGTTTGTCGAAATGAGTAGGATTAAAAATATGGCAATAATGTGTTTCATAGGCAACTATTATAAACAATATAGTCGCAAATATACTAAATAATTGGTTAGTATAATAATATTTTGAAGAATAAAATGCTAAAATTGAAGAATTTTAACCTAAAGTTAAGATTCCTTGAGCGGCATGCGGGGGTCGAACCCGTGACCTTCGGCTTGGGAAGCCGACGCTCTACCAACTGAGCTAATGCCGCAATATTAGAGCCGATACCGGGACTCGAACCCGGGACCTATTCATTACGAATGAATTGCTCTACCAACTGAGCCATATCGGCAATGAAATCAAATTAATGCTTGGTATTCGGAATGCAAAGGTAATAGATTTTTTCTAAAGGTCCAAATTTATTCAACAATTTCTTTTTTGTATATCCTTTCAAATTCAGTCCTTAGCAACTCTTCGTCACTAATAATATTTTGTATAGTTTTCAAATAGTTGGCATTTGGACTTCCTGGAATCCATAGATGTATATATCCGTTACGTGAATACTTCTCATTCATGTGTTTTTGAAAACGTGTCCATTGTTCTTCCTTGTTTTTAGTCGGTTCATTTTCTATACCGAACTCTACGGCTCTTGTAAAAACTGTTTCTGGGTCAAGGTCACGATCTGCCTCAGCTACGATTTTCCCATAAAGACTGCGTGGTGCATGACTGGAACTTGCTCTGTGATCCTCGACGGCTTCTTTCATTATTTTTAGTTGGTCATCGCTGAACCATTTTTTTAGTCTGTTATCAGAAGAAAGAATCTTACCACTTGTTATGTGATGTATGGCCCTTGGACCGCTCATTCCCAGATCGTGGTAAGCTGCTATGACGTATGCAATATTTATGTCTACACCTGTTTGGTGTGCCAGTTGTATGGAATTATCAATAACCCTCATTACATGTTTCAGTCCATGGCTTTTGCCAAAGTCATTGTATTTTGGAAGAATGTTTTTTTCTATGAATTCCATGATCTCCAGTGATACCTGTTGCATTATAATATAGAAATTTGTTGGTTATTACAGTAATATTGATAGGGCAGAAAGTAGACAGAATATCAGCATGTTCCGTGATGTCTTTCCTAGGATGGCGTTTAACTCCATTCCTTTGTTTATTCTAATCATCTTGCGATATGCGAAGTAGTGCATTGGCACATATAATAAAGGAAGTACTATTAAAATCACATTCTTTCCTGTAACATATGATGCAACACACATTGCTATTGCTCCCAAAAGACCGATAATAAAATATAAGCGTTCACCGATTTTTTCACCAACCCTTACAATTAGTGTTATCTTGCCATCGCGTTTATCGTTGTCTCGATCTCTATAATTGTTTATTATTAATAAGGTGTCAATAACTAGTCCACATGCTATTGAAGCTGCAAGTACATTAAGTGGAATCTCTTTTTGCATATATGGTACTACAACATAATATGTTATGCAGACTGGAATTATTCCAAAGAACACAATAACTAATACGTCTCCAAGACCAAGATATGATAATATGGTGGTATAGAGAAAACAGCAAACAACGCATATACAGCCTATTAGAATCATTTCGACACCACCATAAAATATGAGTGGCATACCAATAACACATGCTATGGCTGTTGTTGCAAAGATGCCATATCTCATAGCATCTAATGTTATCCAACCTTCAGAACATGCTCTCTTTGGGCCAAGGCGTGTATCTGAATCATCGTTTCCTTTAATACAGTCAAAGTAATCATTGATGAAGTTAGCATCAATTTGCATTATTATTGCAAATAAGAAGCATAAAACGGCAGGAACAATACAAAAGTTGTCAATTCCTGTTTTGTTGAATACCAATGCCAAAGCTACAATGACAGGTAATGCCGCGCCTGTAAGTGTCTTTGGCCTGGCGGCTAGTATCCATGCCTTGAAACTGTTTGTTATTATATTTTGGTTATCCATAATTACCTCTTTTCAATTTTTAGTTGAAGAAATTCCAACTTAATCCAATTCTGAGTATTTTTCCGTTTAGTGGATAGTGTGGAGTGAGGAAGTAGTCCTTGTTTCCGTTTGCGGCATTCACGTGGCTCATCATTATAAAGAAACGTGTATGCTTTAAATGGAAATTAGCATAGACATTAACAATAGGATAGTTTCCTATGTTAACTCTGCTGTCTGTTCCACTGCTAGTACTCGTATTTGTCTGTACTGTATATTGTCCAAGAGCAGGACTATATTCAGGAGCATAATATTCAGTAAAATATCTCACGTCGGTACCGAAATCGCATTTCAGCACATGTGCAATCTTAAATCTAAGATACAGATTACTGTATATGTTTAAATCAGGTACAGGAATAACATCATTGTTGCTTGATTTCTGATAGGTGATTACATTTTCCCAGTTCAGAGGACCGAGTGTGAAATCCTGTGACAGTGAAGCTGTTATGAGATTTATCGCTCCACCACTTTGGTTTACTTTAACGGTGTTGCCAAGTCTATTAAAATCTTTATCTATTGTATATGAAGATGCAAAATAAGTATAATTCGTTATTTCGTCTACAGCTACACGTAGTGATGTGCGTGTCTTCTTATAGCTAAACACTCCCTGGATGCGTGAATGGATAATTTTGTCCATATCATTATTATCCCACCAATAGTGCATAGAGTGGTAATGACGATAGTAGAATGTTGGATTCAGTCTGTATAAAAAGCCACTTGCAGCAAGAGTCACCGTATCTCCAAATAGTTTGAAGTTTAGGTCTGCTGTAGCGTCAAGTTTTAATTGTCCGGCATCAGCACCTGTAAGCCAAGTCTCACCGATAACACTGTAATGGAATGTCTTTCCTTGCGTTTTGTTTATCATTCCTCCAATGCTTAGGTTATGCTCATTGTACGATTTTGTTCCGATAGAGTCGGGGAGCGTGAAATGGCGTAGGTCTGACGTTATAAATGCCTTTATTCCAGATTTTGCCCATTTGTTGAATCCCTCAAGAAGAGACATTGCAAATGTGTTTTTTAGACTGTAATGGCTTGTCTTGTCGTATATTGAGTCACCTGGTAGTTTTTCGTCTACTTTATAAGTGTTAGCATAGAACTTGTCTGGAGTTTCATAAGCCTGATATATACGTGTGTAGTTGTTAAACTCCAACGTATGGATAAAACTTGTTATCGGAATGAACTCGTTTTTTAACCATGCTGTGTCTTTTTTAGCATTCTTATCTGCTGCAAGAATACTGTCTGCCGTTTCTTTGTTTATTGATAGGCGTTTACCGCCATTATCTTTCTTGTCTGGTTCAGCGCCGGCAATCTTTGCGTTGTCAGGTCTGCCAGCAAAAGATTTAGGTTCCTTTTCGTTAGGCTTTTCATTAAGCTTGGTATTCTTATCCTTTTCTGCTGTGGCATTTTCCTTCTTAGACTCTATAGCGAATTTCTTCGCTTTTATTTCGTCCTCAGTCATCTTTACCTTTCTACTGAAACCTATGTTGTAGCGTTGAGTAAACAGAATATGTTGGTTGTCATTTCTGTTCCAGTTCTTTTCCAATACAGTTGGTATCTCGTTGGTTTCATAGTTATCACTGTAACTTTCGGGATGGGTTATATAATTGTCATCTTTGATACCTCCGTTTTCAGCCATTTTCTGATGATTTGTTGATGCAAGAAGATGTGCTTGATATTTGTCGTCTATATATGAACCATACATTGTGTAGTTAAAATTTGACGCACTTTGGTTTTGGTAATATCCACGACCATATAGATAGTCGAACTTGAAACCTACACCAAGTTTTTTACCTGCATTGACACCGAATTTAGCGGTGAAATGATCCTCACCGTTTATTCTGTCTCCGGCATTGTTATACGTAACATTAGTGAATGGTGACAATGTGTTGGTGAAAAGGAACTTGTCTTCTGGTATGATGAAAAAGTCATAAGGTTGTGTGAATATAAACTGTCCAGTATTGTCCCTATCAATAAATACACGGTTGATGCGTGGCGCACCAAGATTTCCTGTAGTATTGAATTCCCCCATCATACCAGTAGTGAATATTGAATTCATGAACATGTGGGGAATTGTATCAAGTACAGCAGCTGTCCTGTCACCAAACCTTTTGTCTATTGTCCAAACTTTAATACCCTTTGGTATTTCTTTTTCAGAACCTAATGAATCTATTTTATTCTTGCCTCCTCTTTTAGTAATGTTTCCTGATTCGTCCATTTGGTTGTAAGAGCCATTGTCATTGAACTGGGCGAATATATGAGATACAGAAAGAAGAAGGGCTATTATAAATAATATTCTTTTCATTTATGAAACATTCGTAGTGACACCTCGACAAACTTTAATGCTACTGCAATGATAAGTATCACTGCACCAGTTATCTTAAAATCTGATTTTGTGTAAATTATTACTCCGACAATAGCCAATACCATAAACGCAATATTTATGATGTTACGGTATTTGAACATAGAATCTTTTCCTTTGTTGAGCTTTGGCTGAGTATGACGTGGCTTTACAGCGTATTCTCTTTCGTTATTGTTTATATTTTCTTCCATAATCGTTTTGTTATTTATTGTTTAATGCCAATTTTATGTTATTGAAAATCTCGTCCATCCTGTCAATTGTTTTGATTCTGAACTTAGCATTCAGTCTGTTAAGTTTGCCTTTGCTGTTAATACTTTCTTTATCTGAAATAAGTTTTTCGGCGGAGTCCTTAAAACCAGTAACACGACCTTGCTCGTAGTTGTAGTTTATGCGGCTTATAGTGACATTTGCCTTATTGTCATCGCATTCAGCAATGATAGTATAGGTTAATTCAGTTCTGTCAAGAGACATAAAACTGTTTGAGAACACAAGCCATTCTATACACTTTGCTGCAATAACGTGTTTCTCTTTGTTCACAAGCGCAATCCTGCTGTTTTTTTGGTTGGCATCTGTTGTTATTGCACTTATGGCCGAATAAAGCCTATTGTATATTTCGTTAGCTTTCATTCCTGTAACTTCTTCGTTAAGTGAGAAGACTACGTTCCCATCAACTTCAGGTACAGCTCCAGCAAGATATTTTGAATTCTCTTCAGGATTTTCTACTTTTACAGTTACATTTGTTTTTGGAGTTTGTGTAGGAACAGTCCAATCAGATGAAGTACTATCGTTTATATTGCCATTTGAAGTAGCCTGTTCTAAATCTTTGGCAGCTTTCAAAGCCTCATCGGCAGCCTTTTGTGCTTCCTCTGCTGCTTTCTTAGCTTCAGTAGCCTTTTTTGCTGCATCAGCCTTTAGCTGTTCTATTTTTGTATTACTCTGTGTTGTCTTTACATTCTGTGCAATGCCAGTAAATGGCAAAAAACAGAGTGTCAATATAAATAATTTCTTCATAGTGCAAATTTATTATAATATCTAAATTAGGGCAAAAGTAATAAAAAAAGATGAGAGCTATTAATTAGGTGTCAGTAGATTCCTTAAACTTAACTATAATTAATAGATTTATTCCTTTAATTTTAGTTGGTCTTGCAATCTTAAAATTTCATCTCGATATTGTGCAGCCTGAAGAAAGTCAAGATTTTTAGCAGCCATTTTCATCAGTTCTGTTGTGTTGTCGATACTTCGCTGAAGTTCATTGTGTGACATCTTCTTCACAATTGTGTCTGCCGCGAAAGCGCCGAACTCGGGTTCTATATATGCGTTTGTTGCCATGTTATTTCTACCCATGGCTGTTGTGTAGTCTGCATCAGTACCCATTGTCAGAGACGAACCTATCTTTTTGGTTATTTGCTGAGGAGTTATGTTGTGGTCCTCGTTGTATTTAAGCTGTATGCTACGTCGTCTTGCTGTTTCTTCAATAGTGCGTTTCATACTTTCTGTAATCCTGTCTGCATACATGATTACCTTTCCGTTGATATTTCGTGCAGCACGTCCGGCTGTCTGAGTCAGACTTCTGTGACTCCTCAGAAATCCTTCTTTGTCAGCATCTAAAATCGCAACCAATGATACTTCGGGTAAATCAAGTCCTTCACGAAGTAGATTTACACCCACAAGAACATCATACACACCGGCTCTTAAATCATTCATTATTCTTACTCTGTCAAGAGTTGCTACGTCGCTATGTATATAATTAGCTTTTACGTCATGATTCAAAAAGTATTCTGTAAGTTCTTCCGCCATTCGTTTTGTCAATGTCGTTACAAGAACTCTTTCGTTTTTGGTGCATCTGGTAAGTATTTCGTCCATTAAGTCATCTATCTGATTTTCAGATGGTCTGACATCTATTTCCGGATCAAGTAATCCTGTAGGGCGTATAATCTGCTCTACTACAACGCCCTCAGCTTCTTCTATCTCATAGTTGGCAGGAGTGGCACTTACATAAATTATTTGGTTGATTAATTCGTGGAATTCCTCAAACCTCAATGGTCGGTTATCGAATGCTGCTGGAAGTCGGAAGCCAAATTCAATTAGATTACGCTTTCTGGCTCTGTCTCCACCATACATTGCGCCTATTTGTGGTATACTTACATGGCTCTCATCAACCACCATAAGGTAATCTTTCGGGAAAAAATCTAAAAGGCAGTAAGGTCTTTCACCAGCATTTCTGCCATCAAAATATCTTGAGTAGTTTTCTATTCCGCTACAATGACCTAGTTCCTTCATCATTTCCATGTCGTATTCAACTCTTTCCTTAATTCTTTGAGCCTTAATGCTGTCACCAATTTCGTTAAAGTAATCAACCTGTTTTGTAAGGTCATCCTGTATTTGTCTGATAGCCGATTCTGTCTGTTCTTTAGTCGTGATAAAAAGATTCGCAGGATATATCTCATATTCCTCAAATGATGTAAGAGTATGAAATGTGATACTGTCCACTTCCTCGATGCTATCAATTTCATCATCCCACCATGTGACTCTCAGCATGTTGTCACTGTAAGCCATGAAAATATCAACTGTATCACCTTTTACCCTGAAGTTTCCACGTTGCAGTTCAATGTCGTTTCTTACATAAAGTGCATTAACTAATTGTCGTAGAAATTCATTGCGGTCTATGGTTTGTCCTTTCTTTATTTTTATCACACTCTCCTGCATGGCTGCAGGTCCTCCCATTCCATATATACATGATACAGAAGAAATAACTATTACGTCTTTGCGTCCTGATAATAGGGCAGAGACGGAACTCAGTCTCAGTTTATCAATCTCGTCATTTATGGCAAGGTCTTTTTCTATGTATGTGTCAGAAGACGGTAGGTAAGCCTCAGGTTGGTAATAGTCATAATATGATACGTAATATTCCACTGCATTATTTGGAAAAAATCCTTTCATTTCCTCATAAAGTTGAGCGGCAAGAGTTTTGTTGTGGCTTAGTATAAGGGTAGGCTTGTTTACGTTGGCAATAACATTAGCTACTGTAAACGTTTTTCCAGAACCTGTCACTCCAAGAAGTACTTGCGCTGGTACACCTTTTTGTAATTCTTCTGTCAATTGTCTTATAGCTTCTGGCTGGTCTCCAGTTGGACTATATTTTGAAGTTAGTTTAAAATCCATGCTTTATCCCTTATGTAAACTGCAAAATTACTAAATAATCAGCTAATATGAGTTATAAAGACTAATAATTTGCGAAAAAGTGTATTTTTTGCTTTGTAGATCAGGGAAAAGTGAGTAACTTTGCATCTCAATATATTTAAATATGAAGAAATATAGTCTATTCCCAATATGCCTGGCGATGCTTTTTTCAAGTTGCGCTAGTGAATTCAATAAGGTTTATAAGACTGATGATTATCAGTATAAATACGAGTATGCTAAAGAATGCTATGCAAATGGCAAGTACACACGTGCCATAACGTTGCTTACAGATCTTATTACTATAGAAAAGGGAACAGACAATGCCCAGGAAAGTCTTTATATGTTGGCTATGGCTGAATATAATAGTATGGACTATGAGGGTGCTGCTCAAGCTTTCAAACGATATTATCAGTCTTATCCAAAAGGATATTTGGCAGAGATGTCACATTATTATGAAGGATTGAGTTTGTATATGAGTACTCCTGAACCTCGTCTTGACCAATCTATGACAGTTTCTGCCATTTCCGCTTTTCAGACATATTTGGACTTATATCCAGATGCAAAGTTGAAGGAGACTGCTCAAAAGAAATTGTTTGAATTGCAAGATAAATTGGTGTTGAAGGAACTTTATTCAGCAAGACTATATTATAACCTTGGTCCTTATTTTGGTAATTGCACCGATGGTGGAAATAACTATGAGGCTTGTATCATAACTAGTCAGAATGCTCTTAAGGATTATCCTTACACAAGTATGCGTGAAGACTTCTCTGTTCTCATCATGAAGAGTAAGTATGAACTTGCTGAACAGAGTGTTGAAGAGAAACGTCTTGATAGATATCAGGATTCAGAAGATGAGTGTTATGGCTTCCTTAATGAATTTCCTGATTCTAAGGAAAAGGACACTGCAATGAGATATATTGCGAAATGCAAGAAATATACTGGAGAAAATAATAACGATAAATAAACAAATAAATGGATTACAAGAAATCAAAAGCACCAGTGAACACAGTCACTCGTAACATTATGGACTTATGTGACGAAACTGGTAATATTTATGAGAGTGTTGCTATTATAGCTAAACGCGCAAATCAAATATCTGTTGAAATCAAACAGGAGCTTAATAAAAAATTGGCAGAGTTCGCTTCATACAATGATTCTCTTGAGGAAGTGTTTGAAAATCGTGAGCAGATTGAAATTTCACGTTATTATGAGAAACTTCCTAAGCCAATCTTGTTGGCTACTCAGGAATTTGTAGATGGTAACATTTATTGGCGTGATCCTGCAAAGGATACTGTTAATAACGAAGGCTAATGATACAGCGTAGACAGACTTTATTTTTGCTTGTCGCTCTGATTCTTACGATTGTATGTCTTTCTCTGCCGATTGCTGCGTTTGAGCCTTCTGGTATGGGAGTAAATACAGAGGTGTATAATTTGTGGATAAAGGATGGAAGCAGTGCATTAGATTTTAAGGTGTGTCCTTTGTTTGTGATTCTTTTGATTACTTGTCCTATCAACTTATGGGCGATATTCAAGTTTCATGACAGAAAGTTTCAAGCTCGTCTCTGCGTTGTTAATATATTGCTGATACTTTTGTGGTATGTAGTATATATGTATTTCACAATGCTAGGTGGACTTGTATTTGAGAACCAAACTTTGCATTTCGCATTTGCTGCTTGTCTGCCATTTATATCAATAGTTTTATATATTATGGCACGTCATTCAATTATTGCAGATGAAAAGCTCTTAAGGGCTGCTGATAGAATAAGATAGTGATACACACAACAATAGAAGCGCAGAAGTTATTTTAACTCCTGCGCTTTTTTGTTTTTTCAGCTACGTAGATACGTTAACTCTTAAATCTCGGTTCATCGTCAATTTAGGGGTGATATTCTCAATAAACCTATTCAGACTAAAGACAAGACAACCAGAAAAAGTTTTTTAATGTCACTAATGTCATAATGTCACAAACCCTTTATTTATAAGGGCTGGGCGAGTGACATTAAGTGACATTATCGGTGTAAAAGTGACATTATACCCTCGAGTACACCTGGTTTTGGCGTTTTTTTCGCAATTATGGTATTTACATAATACATATTTATGATGATAAAGTTTTATCGAACATAAATGCTGGCTTCCTAGACTGCATGGATAATT
>JAGPKZ010000079.1 GCA_018053665.1 Prevotella sp. | reverse complement strand
AATATAGAATTTGATATACTAGGAAAGTATATAGCCAGATTGCAGTCTATTTAATAACTGCAATCTTTTTTATTGCCAACATTTTTAAAGTTTTGTTAATTATAACATCAACAAATAAACTTTTTATTATCTTTTTACATCTAAAAGTATAGATTTGTATGAATAAGAATATAACTAAATGCAAAGTGAATAAAATAGTAATAGAAATGCTGCTGTGTGTTGTATTTGTTCTTCTGCCAATGTACACTTCTGCTAGAAGTTGGACATTGAAGGATTGTATTGAATATGCAATAACAAACAATATAACCATACAGAAAAAAAATCTCGCAAAACTAAGCGCTATTGAAGATATAAAACAGAGTCAGGCAGAACTCTTACCATCTTTATCACTCAGCACATCGCAAAACTTAACATACAATCCATGGCCTGAAACAGGAAGTTATGTTGTTGCAGGAGACAAAGTGCAAACAAGCGTTGACAAAACTTATTACAACGGTAATTATGGTATAAACGCAAATTGGACAGTCTGGAACGGCAATAAAAACAGAAATCAGGTAAAATTGAATAAAGTTACAGAACAACAAACTGAATTGGATTCAGCAGTTACAGCCAATTCACTAAAGGAACAAATAGCACAATTATACGTTCAGATATTGTATTCCAACGAAGCCGTAAATGTTGACAAGGAAACCCTTGCAACAAGTAAGAAAAACGAGGAAAGAGGAATGATGATGCTGAAGGTAGGAAAGATGAGTAAATCTGATCTTTCTCAACTCACAGCACAAAGGGCAAAGGATGAATATACCATAATTGAGTCAGAAAGTAATCTGAAAAATTACAAACGACAATTAAAACAACTATTACAAATTACCAGTAACGAGGACTTTGACATCACGATTCCAGAGACAACTGATGACATGGCTTTGGAAACTATTCCAACATTAAACGATGTCTACAATCAGTCATTAAACAGGCCAGAGATAAAAGGTGCTCAACTTGGAATACAAGGCAGCGATATTAGTATAAAAATTGCCAAAGCACAAAAACTACCTACAGTAAGCATGAGTGCAGGTTTTAATACCAATACCACCTCTATGAGCAGCAATGCTTGGGACAAACAGATAAAAAACAACGTTGCTCTTGGGGCTGGATTTACCGTTAGTATGCCATTATATGACAATAGACAAGCCAAGACGGCAGTTAATAAGGCTAGGATACAACGCGAGAACTATATGCTAGACCTAAAGGATAAGCAAACAACCCTATACTCCACAATAGAAAACTATTGGTTGCAAGCAAATAATAACCAAAGTTTGTTCAAGAGTGCCAAAGTTTCTACGCAAAGTTCAAAAGTAAGCTACGAACTATTAAGTGAGCAATTCAATCTAGGCCTAAAAAATATCATTGAGTTAATGACAGGAAAAGACAACCTATTGAGAGCACAACAAAACGAACTTCAAAGCAAATATCTGGCAATATTAAACATTGATATGTTGAAATTTTATAAGAATGGAGATATAAAATAACAATATTTATTACATATAACGAGAAAATAACATAACAACCCAAACAAATTTGTATGATGCTAAATTGTATTTTAATTGAAAATGACACCAGTACGGCTGAAAAGATGAGCGAGTACCTGGGAAATATACCATTCCTCAGTCTTACGGCTTGTTGTACAAATGCCATAGAGGCAATGAAGGTTATCAGAAATTCGCACATTGACATAGCTTTCATCAACATCCGATTACCGGAAATGAGTGGTGTAGAATTTGCGAAGATGCTTCCTGAAACATTAAAAGTGATATTCCTTGTTGACAATAAAGCACACGCCATAGAAGGATATCAAGTCAACGCAGTAGATTGCCTTATGAATCCGGCAAACTTTGAAGATATTTTGAAGGCTGCCGCCAAAGCAAAGGCATGTTTCACTCAAACAGAGAAAACGCCTGATTTAAAGAATAACAGTTTTATCTTTATAAAGAGTGACTACAAAGTCATAAAGGTTAATCTGTCTGACATTTTATTTATTGAAGGCGTAAAAGACTATGTAAAATTCTATATTGATAATGGGAAGCAACCTATTATGTCACTCATGAATATGAAAGAACTAGAAAAAGCTATTACCGGTGACAATTTCATGAGAATACACCGTTCATACATAGCTAATCTTTCGAAAATGGACATGATTGAGCGTATGCATCTTGTATATGGAGAACTAAGTATTCCTATATCAGAATCTTACAAGGAGAATGTCCTTAAATATGTAGCTAAGCATAGCATTTAATATTACTTCCTATAATAAAAGTATTTCTGAAGGTTTCTCAACGAACACATTAGCCCCGTGGTCGATGAGAAACTTTTTGTTTCTAAATCCCCACAAGACACTGATACAAGGAATGCCACAATTTTTTGCTGTCATAACATCAACATCGCTATCACCAATATAGACAGCATTATCTTTATCAACATTCAACTGCCTTAATGCCTCGAAAACAGTATCTGGTGAAGGTTTCTTTTTAATGTTTTCACGTTCACCAATTGCGACTGATACGTATTCACCGAAGAAATGACTAACTAGTTCTTGAGTTGCAGCATAAAACTTATTGCTGACGACCGCGATATTGCAACCATCATTTTTCAATGCTTGCAACATTTTGAGAACGCCTTTATAAGGTGATGTATGATCTAGATTATGAATAAGATAATGCTTGCGAAAATCAGAATATGTTTTTTCAAAAAATTCATTATTGTCTCCTTTAGGAATTGCCCGTTCCATCAATTTACGCACTCCATTACCAACAAACATTCTAACTTCATCAATCGTCCGTTCAGGCATATTATTCATACGAAGCGCATAATTACAACTGGCAGCAAGATCCGTTAAAGAATCAAGCAACGTTCCATCTAAATCAAAAATATAAGACTTATATTTCATACCCTAAAAATATTACCCAACATAATAACATGAAGATTATGCAAAGTTAAGAAAAAAAAGTGATTGACGAGCACAAGATAAAAAAAATTGATGTATCTTTGCGCACGATTTCAACATATAATTATGAAAAAGGATTTTAAGAAAAAGTACCTTGCTCCAGCCACAGCCTGCATTCTGGTTATATTAGGAGTGATTTACTACTACTTTTTTTCAGGTTTTTCCGTAAAGAAAGACGTTGAGTATGTATACATTGACAATGATGACAACATCGATTCTGTATACAGTAAGATTGAGCCAATTGCCTCAAGTCACGGGATGAGTGCTTTCAAGTTACTCTCACGTCAGTTCAACTACAAAGACAAAATCAAGACAGGTCGATTTGCCATCAATCCTGATGAAGGAGCCTTAAAGATTTTCCGACACATGAAAAACGGATTACAGACTCCTGTAAGTCTAACCATACCAAGCGTTAGAACTTTAGACAAACTATCAGCAGAAGTCTCTAAGAAGCTTATGATTGACAGCACTCAACTGTACAAGAAACTAACAGACGAAGCTACTTGCCAAAAGTACGGATATGATACCGCAACAATCGCGTGCATGTTCATTCCCAATACATACGACATCTATTGGAATATATCCATAGACAAATTTCTTGACCGTATGCAAAAGGAAAGCAAAAAATTCTGGAACTTTGAAAGAACAGAAAAAGCCAAACAGGAAAATCTTACAACTAATCAGGTCATAACACTTGCTAGTATCATTGACGAAGAAACTGCCAACAATTCAGAAAAGCCAATGATAGCTGGAATGTATTATAATCGTCTGATGTTCCGTGACGCAAAATATCCACTAGGAATGCCACTACAAGCCGACCCTACAATAAAGTTTGCATGGAAGAAGTTTGATCTCAAGCGCATATATAACAATTTGTTACATATTAAGAGTCCATACAATACATATAAGAATCCTGGTCTTCCTCCTGGTCCTATACGAATTCCGTCAATCGCTGGTATTGACGCTGTTCTAAACCGCGTACATCACAATTATCTATATATGTGCGCAAAAGAAGACTTCAGCGGTACACATAACTTCGCAAGAACTTACGAAGATCATATGAAGAATGCCGCAAAATATTCAAATGCACTTAACGAACATGGGATTAAATAAAAAAATGCCGCTCTCTTCACAGAGGGCGGCATCAATCTCAATAGGTATTAGCTTTTTTTTAAGGTAAAAAGATTGTATTCAGGATAACATTTGCAAAGATAAATGATTTTTCATTTCTATGCAAATGTTTTTTTATGTTTATAAACATGTTCTTACCATAATATTTGTTCGATTTGCAATATTTATTGGCAAAATAAGTAAATGCCACGAATAAAATAAACTTTTTATAACTATATAAATACCAATAACAAATCATATTACACGTTATATAATGGAAATTTTATCTCTATTCGCTTCGATTAATCAGATTTTTGCACTATCTTTGCAGTTATAAATTACATTAATAAATAAAAAATCACACAGTATTGATTATGAGACTTGATGTAGTTATCTTTGCAACACAAAAAAATAACATGTATATACATTATGGCAATAAAAGAAGAAAATAACGAAGAAAAGAAGAGCATTAGCTTCGTAGAACAACTTGTTGAAGACGACCTTGCCAATGGCAAGAATGGAGGAAGAATACAAACCCGTTTCCCACCAGAGCCTAACGGGTATCTTCATATTGGACACGCAAAAGCTATATGTATGGACTTCGGTGTTGCTGAAACATACAATGGAATATGCAACCTTCGCTTTGATGACACCAACCCAAGCAAGGAAAATAATGAGTATGTAGAAAATATTCTTAACGACATCAAATGGTTAGGATTCAAATGGGGAAACATTTACTATGCTTCTGATTACTTCGAGAAGTTATGGGATTTCGCTATTTGGATGATAAAGAAAAGATATGCTTACGTAGATCAGCAGACAAGTGAGGAAATTGCTACACAAAAGGGTACTCCTACTACTTCTGGCACTCCTAGTCCATATCGCGAACGCTCTATAGAAGAGAACCTGCAACTATTTGAGAATATGAATACGCCTGAGGCTGTTGAAGGTAGCATGGTGTTGCGCGCCAAACTAGACATGGCAAATCCAAACATGCACTTCCGTGACCCTATAATGTATAGAATTATTCAAACGCCTCATCATCGCACAGGAACAAAATGGCATTGCTACCCTATGTATGACTTCGCGCACGGACAAAGTGATTACTTTGAAGGTGTAACACACTCTATTTGTACTTTGGAATTTGTACCTCACCGTCCTCTATACGATAAGTTCGTTGACTTCTTAAAAGAATATGACGAAACAGGAATCAACAGTGACATGCATGACAATCGTCCACGACAGATAGAATTCAATCGTTTGAACCTTACCTACACAGTAATGAGCAAACGTAAATTGCACACCCTTGTTGACGAGCACCTGGTTAATGGTTGGGATGATCCACGTATGCCGACACTTTGTGGTATGCGTCGTCGTGGTTACAGCCCAGAAAGCATAAGAATGTTTATCAATTCTATCGGTTATACAAAGTTTGAAGCACTAAACGATATGGCTTTATTGGAGGCTAGTATTCGCGAAGACTTAAACAAGAAGGCAATCCGTGTCAGCGCTGTACTAGATCCTGTGAAACTTGTTATCACTAACTATTCTGATAATCAAACAGAAGAGATGGATGCGATAAACAATCCTGAAGACGAAACAGCAGGAAGTCATAAGATAATATTTTCAAAGAATCTTTGGATTGAACGTGCCGACTTCATGGAAGACGCTCCTAAAAAGTTCTTCAGGATGACTCCTGACAAAGAAGTTCGCCTTAAAAATGCATACATCATTAAATGTACTGGATGCACAAAGGATGCTGAAGGCAATATCGTTGAAATACAAGCAGAATACGATCCAGAGAGCAAAAGCGGAATGGAAGGTGCTAATCGTAAGGTTAAAGGTACACTTCACTGGGTATCTATCGATCACTGTCAGAAAGCAGAAATTCGCGAATACGATCGACTTTTCAACATTGAAAATCCGTCAGCTGATGCACGTGATTTCAGGGAATTGTTAAATCCTGACAGTCTCAAAGTTTACAATAATTGTTATGTTGAGAACTATGCTGCAACATTGCTTCATGGTGAATATCTGCAATTCCAACGTACAGGCTATTTTATTGCCGACCCAGACTCAACAAATGAACATCTTATTTACAACAAGACAGTTGGATTAAAAGATACATGGGCAAAACAAAATAAATAAGAATCTATAATTAAATACATAAAAAGCTATTAATGAAGCATTTTGATAAATCTGAGTACTTAGAACAAGACGAGTTCCTTAATACTTTAAAAGAGTATGAGGAAGCACGCAAGAATGGTAGGGACATCTATCTTGATGTTGATGTCCTTGCCAATATTTCAAACTACTATGAGACTCATGATAATTCACTTGCCGCAATAGATACAATTGAGTATGCAATAAGACTGTTTCCTGGTGATGTGTATCCTTTGGTATTCAGGGCAAGAATGGCTATATTGATAGAAGATGACATAGAAAAGGCCAAAAAGTATCTTAAATCAGTTATAGATAAGCACGACATAGAATATTATTATGCTATAGCTGAAGTAAAGATTGCTGAAGGACATCCAGAACTCGCTTCAAAGTATCTTAAACATAAAGCTGAGGATATTGACGAGGATGATACTGAAAGCTACATAGTAGAAGTAGCTACGCTTTTCGCGGACTACAATGAGTTCGTAATAGCTAAAAAATGGATTGACATCTCCAACAATCCTGATGACCCTGACTATTGGCAAATTAAGGGACTAATAGAACTCGGACTAGGTAATTTGAAAGAAAGTGAAAGTATATATAACAGTCTCCTAGATAAAGATCCTTACTCTACTGAGTATTGGAACCAACTAGCATCTGCGCAATTGCTTAACTTTAATTTCAATGACTGCGTGTCTAGCAGTGAATTTTCTCTTGCTATAAATCCTGATGACACAGACGCTATACTGAACAAAAGTAATGGACTTTTCGGATTGGCCAACTTTGAAGAATCTCTCAAATATTCAAAAAGATACACAGAAATATGTCCAGATGAATATTCAGGAAACATGTTACAAGGTATGGCACTCAGTAACCTTGAACGTTACGAAGAAGCAATAGATGCTTTTAATAAGGCTCTCGAAAAATGCCCTGACAACGATCCAGCTAAAAATGAAATATACGAAGAGTTGACTAATGCACTCTCGCTTACAGATAAATTTGATGAAGCCATAAAGATAGCAGACTACTGCTATCGCAATAACGGAGGCATTGAAGCAATTATTAACAAGGGTAATTTATATTTGCAGCATGGTGATATGGCGAATGCCAGAGATACATTTGAAATAGCTTTAAAAGAATCTAACAATGATTCTGAAACCTATATACGCATCTCTGCGTCACTTATGGATAACGGATACGTCGAAATGGCATACAAGATTCTTCATTGCATGCTAAATCACAAGGAAGCACAATCAGACAAGATATATGTATTTTTAGCTGCTTGCTGCAAGATTTTGGGGTATGACGACGAGTTCAAGGCTGCCGTCAAAAAAGCAGTAAAAAAAGCTCCGAATGAAGCTAAAAACATATTAAAGGATTACTTTCCTGAAAATATGGATCCCAAAGACTATTACAAATATCTAACTAACACAAAAAAAGATTAATAATGAATTGGCTATCTACACTATTGGGGAATCTAAATTATGGTACTATTTTCCTTCTTATGCTATTGGAAAGTACCGTCATCCCAGTTCCATCCGAATTTGTAGTCTCTCCTGCCGCATATCATGCCGCAGGAGGTAATTTAAATGTATTTCTGGTAATACTCTTCGCTACACTAGGAGCTGACTGTGGAGCTACAATAAACTATTTAGCAGGATACTATTTAGGCAGACCGATAATATACCGTTTCGCTAACAGTAAATGGGGAAAGATGTGCCTCCTTAATCAGCACAAGGTAGAAAAAAGTGAGAAATTCTTCTACCAACATGGAATGGTCGCTACGATAACAGGAAGACTTATACCAGGAATCAGACATCTTATATCAATTCCTGCAGGTCTTTCGAAAATGAAATACTGGCAATTTCTGCTCTATACAACGCTTGGTGCAGGTTTATGGAATTGCATTCTAGCTGGACT
>JAGPKZ010000023.1 GCA_018053665.1 Prevotella sp. | reverse complement strand
ATGTAGTCTCATTTTTTTAACACAGAAATAAAATAGGTTTATAAAAGGAAAGATTATCTTTCCTTTTTTTATTTGTATGTTTGGAAAAAGTTGTAAAAAGAGCTTCTCAACTCGCTGATAATCAGCATGTCTTCTATATAAAAGATAGAGATGTCTGCTGGCGGGATTAAATTAGTGTATATTTAATTTGCCCAATTGGTTTGTTGTTAATGTAATTGATACAATTTTAGGATTGTAAGAGTCCTGATTTTCCATATAATTCAAGTAAACAATCCCGTTGTTTCTTTTGTATAATTTTGGTCAATCATAAATTGATGGCACCTTTGATTGGATACCGTTTTTATTTTTTTTCTGACTTTAGCCAATGGAATAAATATGGGTTTGCTGTTCTTTTGGATTAGTCTATAGGAAATTTTCAATTTGATATTTGCGTTTCAATCGAATTAAGCTGTATGCCGGTACAGATATTGCTATGATCTCAGAAGATGCTACAACTGTGATATTTGTATTCGGCCTCGTTTTAATTCCTGATATCATGAACACTTGCTTTTGTCAAGTCAAAAGAATAGCTTCACTTATCTCACATACTGTATGCTACTTATAACCGTAGTAATAAGTCTTTTGAGGTGCACAATATCCCAATAACGTAGCTTCTTATAGTCGAATTTTCTTATCTAACAACGTTAGCCTCTTGCTATGCTACAGATCTATATTGTTTTTTAATCAATACAAAAGCATTCTTTACTACCATCTATATAATAGGCAATCTTTTCTTTAATAATTTTATAAAGACGCACAGTTTGTTCTCATAGTTGCATCGTATTTATCATTTTTGTTAAATGAAATGAACCCCGAAAGCTTTTTGTCAAACTTTCGGGGTTCATATAGTATCCCAAGTCTTTTATAATGATAAAGTATAACTAATTAATCTACTTCTTCATCAGCTTCGTAGCCACCCATTTCACGGATAGCATTTTTGAGAATTGTATATTGTTGGAACAAGTTGTTGACTGCTTCTTCGCCCTTTGTATAGTCATGCATAGGACTCTTCAGGAAGAAACTCAAGAAACGTTGTATTCCAAAACGACCGGCACGTGCGGCAAGATCACTGAGCAAAGTTAGATCAAGAAGTAATGGTGCTGCAAGAATAGAATCGCGACACAAGAAATTAATCTTAATCTGCATAGGATATCCCATCCATCCGAAGATATCAATATTGTCCCAACCTTCTTTGTTGTCATTGCGAGGAGGATAATAATTGATACGCACTTTATGATAAACGTTGCCATATAGGTCGGGCTGGCTGTCAGACTTAAGAATAGTTTCCAAAGTTGACAACTTGCTGACTTCCTTTGTGCGGAAATTTGCTGGCTCGTCAAGGACAAGACCGTCACGATTGCCGAGGATGTTGGTAGAGAACCAACCATTAAGTCCAAGACAACGTGTTCCTATAATAGGAGCAAAACCACTCTTTACAAGTGTCTGCCCAGTCTTGAAGTCTTTACCTGAAATAGGCATCTTAGTTTTCTCTGCCATTTCCCACATTGCAGGAATGTCAACCGTAGTGTTAGGAGCACCCATAATAAAAGGAGCACCCTCTGCAAGTGCAGCATAAGCATAGCACATAGAAGGAGCTACATGTTCTCGGTCGTTATCTTTCATAGCTTTTTCTAGAGAAGCCAAAGTTCCATGTACTGGTTCATACTCAGGAACGTATATTTCTGTTGATGCAGCCCAGATAACAACAATGCGTGAGCAGTTGTTATTTGCTTTGAAATCGCGTATATCTTTACGTATGGCCTCCATCATTTCCCAACGATTTTTACAGTCCTTTACGTTATCACCGTCTAGACGTTTTGCGTAGTTGTGGTCGAAGGCGGCTTTCATAGGAATTATTTTCTCAAGTTCCTCACGAACAGGATTGATGTCTTTTTCTTTGAGTACATCTGCGTATATAGCGCTTTGGTAAGCATTTTGTGGATAAGTATCCCATGTTCCAAAAACGATGTCGTCAAGTTTTGCAAGTGGTACAATGTCTGAATAGTGTAGATACTTTTTGTCGGAGCCCTTTCCAACACGAATTTTATCATACTGCGTCATTGAACCAACTGGTTTTGCAAGGCCTTTGCGAACCATTAATACGCCTGTCATAAATGTAGTAGCTACGGCGCCACATCCTACTACCATAATCCCTAGTTTGCCATCTGCTGGCTTTACGTTAGTTAAATCCATTTGATATTATCTTATTATAGTTAAAAACATATTTCCGCAACGAAATAATTAATATTGTTTATACTCAGACGAACTTATTGTACGTCTGAGTATAAGCCTGTCGAAAATTCATTTATCTTAGCGCCACGGAAATCCTAATATAAAGAATCTCAACATGCGCACAAAAATAGCAATAAAATCTAATAAAATGATAAATAGATGTTGAATATTCTTTAAAATAAATGGATTTAACCATTATTTTTGTTAAAATGAAAGTTTGGTACAAAAAAACATTTTGTTAATCAAGCTATTTATGAATGTTTGTAAATCTAGATGTTATTACTTGCCATTTTTTATAGCTCCGCTGTCTTTATCCTCGTTGTTGCGCAGTTTGTGTCCGCCATCATATTTTCGTCCGAAACTGATGTCCCAGTTAAGTGTTAATGCAATAAGGCGCGCACTTTCACGTATATGCATTGTTTGATGACTTGGAGCAAAGCTATTATAGTTTATTGTAGGTCGGTTATAGCTCATTCTGCTTGAAAATGGATTAAAGACCATCAAGCCCAAAGATACCTTCTTTATTTTATATTTTGCCATTGCCATTATTATACTTTCGCCTGATGTCATTGTTTCACCATAAAATGAGTTACAATGGTTTTTGCCTTTCAGAAGTAAGGTCAGATTTTTGTATTGCATCATCGCTTCTATATCATAATACCAATTGGTGTAACAATGATGATAGGTGAAACCATAACTATCATAATAGTTCATGCCTGTAGTAACATTAAATGTAAAAAGTTTAAATAGCGGACCGACTTCAATCTGTACTTCTGGATTTAGGCTCTGCCAACTTTTCTGATTTTGCTGTGTACGTATGAATTTATTACCTTCTCTTAAAGTTTCTTCCATTACAGGATTTTGCTGATATTGATAATTCATATTAAAGTTTACATTGAAAATGTCATTGCGCCATTCATAATATAAATTAGTCATCCATGTATGACTGACACTGAGATTAGGATTACCTCTTCGTATCTGTAAAGAATCTATAATTTGTTCAACATTACTGATGTCTCCCAAGCTAGGAGTGCTATATGAACGTTCTCCACTTACCTTTATATATGACTTGTCATTAATTGTATAGCTCATGCTTGCCTTAGGATACCATTCTACCTGATACATTTTGTTTGGACCTTGAAGCATCCATATATAAGATAAGTATGCACCAAAAGAATAATTGAATTTGCCAATATTATGTTTCCATTCAGCAAAACTACGTGCATATCCATCGTGCATGTTCGTTGTTTGGGTAACAGTTCCTGTATAGTCGTTGTTTGTATAAGCCTGATTTCCGCTTAGTCCAAAGCTCAAACTACCGTTTTTAGTTAGTCCCAAAGAATATATAGCTTCGGCAATAACAGAATATTTATTACCTCGAGTTATAGAATTTATTTCAGTTTGAGGTTGTGTGTTCTTGTCTTCTGTGTAATTCCTGAGTATATTATTGTGAATATAAGTACCGACTACATTGAAAATAAATGTGCGATTATTGTCGTAGTTACGTTGGAAATATATGTCTAGCCAAGGGCGTGTTTTATTGTTATTGTTGATATCAAGCATGTTCACGAAATCATTTCTGTCATTAATTGGAAATAAAGTGCTCCTTGTATTTGTTTTCAATTCATAATTATCAAGATTCAAGGTGGTGTTGATATACCATTTGTCTCCATTCTTATAATTATAGTATATATTACCATATACACTGTTTTCTTTAAGTTTGTCTGGTTCTCCATTTTCACTACGTGTAAATGAAGTTCCATCTTGATAGTTGAAAGTTTCTGTATTATTACGCCATTGATGAAGGTCGCGATAACTCATCCATACAAATGCACCGATTTCAGACTTTCCTTTATTATATGATCCTGATAGTTGATCCTCTCCCCATCCGTCGAAAGGAGAATGGCGACTCTCAAGAGACAACGTTCCACCTGAAGTAGGGCGCTTTGTTATGTAGTCTATAACGCAAGCAACGTTTTGCCCATATTTCATACCCGGGTTATCGTGATACTCAATCCTTTGAATGTTTTCAGGTCTGAGTGCCTGTATCTGTTGTATGTTGACCTTTGCTCCATTTATTCGAGTCTGTACTTCTCCTTGTGCTGAAGACGATATTGTGTTGTCAATAGGATTGATATGTAAGCGGCTCAGTTGCATAGCTCTTAACAATTCAACCCCATTAGTTGAGGCTTTAATCTGAAATTTTGTAGGTAGTGCGACTTGTTTGTCAGAGGTCCTGATAACTTTTGCAGCATGTACAACAACTTCGTTTAGTTGCTGTGCTGCTGATAACATAGATATATTACCAAGTTCGAGATTATCATTCTGAAGTTTAATATCTATATTTTTGTCATTATAGCCGATACTGGTTATAACAATTTTGTAGTCTCCATTGTTTATATTATCAAAAAAGAATTGTCCATTTTTATCTGATATTACTCCAGAAACAAAAGAAGAGTCTTGTTTCTGTAAGATAACTGATGCATAATCAACAATGTCTTTACATGAAATCAACTTACCTTTAATAGAGTATGTCTTTGCGTTTAAGCAGCATACTGATATTATGAACAATAATGTGATTGTAATTCTTTTAGTCATATATTAATCAATTTTATATGTTTAGACGTTGGTTAATGAAAAAATGTTGCAAACAATGTTGCAAATAGCGTAAATTTATTAATTGCAATTAAAATTAAAGTATATTGATATTCAATTGAAATGGTATAAACAATGTAGCCCGAAAATCATTAATAAAGTTTAGTTAATTATATTCAAATCTTGGAATAATGGGGAAAAACAGTGTATCTTTGTGACGATTTATTAAATAGATTATATGAATAAGCAAGTTTTTCAGACAGAAAATAAGTCAAGGTGGATGAAATTTAAGTGGACAATCAGAGTTTTTGTCTTCATAGCAGTAATATTCATTGCAATATTTATTACAATGTTTATTATTGATCATATTCCAAATGTTCCTTTCCGTCAGGATTTCAAGAGTGCAATGACGGCATCAAAGCCATTCTTGCAAGAAACAAAATACTCGCGTGAATATAAAGGATTCCGCTCATTTATATCTGAAAAGAAGTTGCATAATAACTATGCACAGGAGAAGATGAGAAGGCTAGGTAAATTGAGACGTTTTGGCGGGCGTAGTGATTCTCTTATTCAGAAGAATGTAGACAGTTGGACTGACTTCTCTGCAGGAATACGTGCTGGATTCTATGTATCTTGGGATCCGAAGTCGTATGCTTCTCTGCGTCAAAATATTCATAATCTTAATCTGGTTATGCCTGAGTGGATGTTTCTTGATCCAAAAACAGACGGCATCAAGATGAAGGCTGATAATAAAGGACTTGCTTTGATGCATAAGAGCGGCGTACCTATTATGCCGATGCTTACGAATAATATTGATAAATCTTTCCGTGGCGATGTTGTAAGTCGTATTCTTCATAATCCGATGAAACGACGTAAGTTAATTAACAGTATTGTATACCAATGCGTGAAAAATAATTTCGTTGGAATAAATATTGACTTTGAGGAATTAACAGAAAATAGTGATGAATACTTGATAACATTTATCAAGGAACTGACTACTACGATGCATAATAACGGTCTTCTGGTCACAGAGGATGTTGAGCCATTTAACGACGACTATAATTACAAAGAATTAGCCAAATACCTTGATTATTTGGTCTTAATGGCTTATGATGAGTATTCTCAGTCAAGTGATGCTGGTCCTGTATCTTCACAAAAATGGATAGAGGCCGCTTTAGATCATACAGCACTCAATGTTCCAAACAATAAAATCATATTAGGTCTTGCTGCATTTGGATATGATTGGAGCAAGAATCCTAATGGTAACGTCAGTCTTGATTATCAGGGAGCTTTAGCTAAAGCTGCGGAAAGCGGATCAAAAATCAATTTTGATAACAATACATATAATCTTGACTTTGCATATCGTGATGAAAGAGATTATTTGCATCAGGTATATTTCACAGATGCTGCCACAACATTTAACGTGATGCGTTTTGGTTCAGAATACGGACTTGCTGGTTTTGGACTTTGGCGTATGGGAAGTGAGGATAATCGTATATGGAAATATTATGGTAATGACATGCAAAGTAGTTCACTTGGAAAAGTTGGACAGCATGAATTTGAGGAAGTAAAACTCAATAGCGGCATTAACTATCTTGGTGATGGTGAGATTCTGGATGTTAAGAAAACTCCTAAACAGGGAAAGATAAAACTTGTGATGGATAGTACAAACAGCCTTGTCGCTGAAGAAGATTATATTAAGATTCCTACTTCATATCAGATAATGAAATATGGTGAAGCTGGTGACAAGGAACTGTTGCTGACTTTTGATGATGGACCAGATTATCGTTGGACTCCAAAGGTTCTTGATATATTGAAGAAGTATAAGTTGCATGCTGCTTTCTTTGTAGTAGGAATACAGGCAGAACGTAATGTTCCTTTGGTAAAGCGCATATACGATGAAGGGCATCTTGTGGGTAACCACACTTTCTCTCATCAGAATGTTGCCAATGTTTCACCTAACAGAACCTTTGCGGAGCTGAAACTGACTCGACTTCTTATCGAATGTATTACAGGACATACCACAATACTTTTCCGCCCACCTTATAATGCCGACAGTGAACCGGCAAACATGGAGGAGCTTGTACCTGTTGTTTTGGCAAGAGAGCAAAACTATATTGATGTTGGTGAGAGTATAGACCCAGAAGACTGGGAACCTAGAATAACCGCTGACCAAATATTTAACAGAATTGTTAAGCAAGTTAAGCAAGGCGCAGGTCATGTGATTTTATTGCATGATGCTGGTGGAGATACACGAAAAGAGACAATAAAGGCTTTGCCGCGTATTATAGAGTATTTCCAAAAAAGAGGCTATAAGTTTGTTACGTTGGAGGATATTCTTCAAAAGAAACGTGACCAATTGATGCCTAATGTTGAAAAAGGAAAAGAGTATTATGCAATGCAAGCCAATCTGGGTCTTGTTACTGCTACATATGATATAATACAGTTCCTAACTGCAATGTTTATCATCTTTATCATTCTGGGTATTGGGCGATTGCTGTTTATGGTATGTCTAACAATAAAGGAACGACGCAAGGAAAAGCTGCTGCAACAAGATGTGAATATAACATCTGATGCACCAAAGGTCTCTATCATTGTACCTGCCTACAATGAGGAAGTTGATGCTGTTTCGTCATTGGAAAATCTACTAAATCAGGATTATCCTAATTTTAATGTAATATTTGTTGACGATGGTAGTAAGGACAATACTTATAAATGCGTATGCGATGCATTTAGTGACAATCCTAAAATGGTGATACTTACAAAGCCTAATGGTGGTAAGGCATCGGCATTGAACTATGGTATTTCACACACTGACGCAGATTATCTTGTATGCATAGATGCAGATACCAAATTGTATCCTAATGTAGTATCACTGCTTATGTCACACTTCCTGCGCCCAGGAGCAGAAAAAGTTGGCTCGGTTGCTGGTAATGTGAAAGTAGGAAATCAACGTAATATACTAACAAAATGGCAAGCTATAGAATATACAACGAGTCAGAATTTTGACCGTATGGCTTATGCAGCAATAAATGCTATTACTGTTGTTCCGGGTGCTATTGGGGCATTCCGCAAGAAAGCAATAGAAGATGCCGGAGGACTGACTACCGATACTTTGGCTGAAGACTGTGACTTGACAATAAGAATTAGCCGTGCGGGATATTTAATAGAAAACGAGAATCGTGCTGTAGCAATGACGGAAGCACCAGAGCATATAAAGCAGTTCATGAAACAACGTGTGCGTTGGACTTTTGGAGTTATGCAGACATTCTGGAAAAACCGTGATGCATTGATGGTAAAGAAATATAAAGGACTAGGATTCTGGGCTTTGCCTAATATGCTGATATTCCAGTTTATCATACCAACTTTCTCACCACTTGCCGATCTGTTCATGATTTTCGGTTTGTTCAGTGGTAATGCATGGCAGATATTCATATATTATCTTATGTTCACAGCAGTGGACTGTAGCGTCTCCGTTGCAGCTTATCTCTTCGAAAAACAGCCGTTGCGAGTGTTGTTGTGGATAATACCTCAGCGCTTTGCATATCGTTGGATAATGTATGTTGTTCTATTCAAGAGTTTCAAGCGTGCAATAAAGGGAGAATTACAGACATGGGGAGTACTGAAGCGTACAGGAAATGTTGGTAAAATCAATTCTAAAAAGAATTAATTGCACGTAATAGTGTAAAGATAACAAATTATTATGAATGTAAAGATACATTTCAACCATAAGGAAGAACTCTGGAACTCATGGAGCCATGCCGGAGGTATTGTCTTAGGCGTAGTGTTTGGAGTAATATTCCTTATATGGTGCTTTCGTGCCCATGACGGATGGGCTACAGCCGGAGTGGTATTATATCTCGTTGGGATGTTATGCTCTTATGTTGCGTCCACATTATATCATTCTTTATCAGCCTGGAGCAAATGGAAAGAAAGATTGCGTAAATGGGATCATTCAGCTATATATTGGCATATTGCCGGAAGTTACTCTCCTATAGCTCTTATAGCATTACGTAATCAAGGATATTGGGGACTAGCGATATTCTGCTTTATGTGGGGATGTGCGATAATAGGTACGATAATAAGTTTCGTAAACCTAAAGGATCATAGCAATCTTGAGACTATCGCTTTTGTAGGAATGGGACTTAGCGTGTTCGTTGCTTTCAAACCGTTGGTAGATGCTTTAAATGGAGCTTCCTTAGAATGGATAATCGCAGAAGGTGTCTGCTATATAACAGGAGCTGTGTTCTACAGTATAAACAAAAGAAAATACATGCACACCGTATTCCATTTCTTTGTGCTGGCAGGTAGTATATGCCATATTGTTGCAGTATGGGACATACTTATGCAATACGTTTAAAAATCATAGATTTAATTATATTAAAATGGGGCATATCATTGTGTGATATGCCCCATTTTTCTTTTAAAGTTATATTTTTAGTTTTATCCCATAAATGCGTATTATGTAAATAGCATAATTGAGAAAAAATCGCAAAAAAGTGGTGTAGTTTGGTAATTATCGTCACTTTTATCCTAAAAACAAAAATTGGTTCATCCGACCAACCGGATGAACCAATTCTTTTATACGTAGTGCTGACGAGTGTTCATACGTGCTTCAACAACGTTTACAACATAGTCGCCGAGCTTCTCACATTCCTGAATGATATCCATATACATTGTTCCTATGGCATAAGTATACTCATGAGAATTTACATCATTGATGTTCTGTGTCTTCAGTTGATTGCGAAAGTTGTTGATTTCATTTTCAATATTGAAAGAACGGTTTACATCAATGTTTTCCTTGTTGTGAGAGAACATATAGTTCATATGTGCAAGGGCACTATCTGTTAGCTCAAACATTTGGTGTATATGCTCGTATTGCTGAGTGGTGAAATCCTCTTTATCTATTGCACGGCGATTTATCGTACGTGCAATGTTATAGCAACTGTCTCCGATACTTTCTATCTCGCTTATCTCACGTAGCATGGCACGAATCTTTGCCTTGGTATCGTCGCTTAAATGTGCATCGCTTACCTGGTCAAGATATTTAGCGATTTCTATTTCCATGTTATCGCTGATACCTTCATATTTCTCAATACGGCTGAAAATCTTAAGTAATTTTTTTTCGTCTTTCTCATTAATAAGGTCACGCACCATACCAAACATTCTTTGTATGCGTTCAGAAAAGCTGGATATTTCTTTCTGTGCTTCAAGTACACTCAACTCAGCGGTTTTCATAATACCAGTCTGGATGAATCTCAGGCGGAAGTCGTCTTCATCATTCTGCTTCTTTGGCCTTATAACTTTGCATACAATTTTCTCCATTTGAGGTACGAAACCTACAAGGACCAAAGTGTTGGCTACATTAAATGTGGTGTGGAAAGCAGCAAGAACAAAACTTAGTCTAGCAGTGTTAGCAAGAAAATTTGGATCGGCTTTTGTGATAGTCTCGTCATATCCTACAAACCCGCAAACCATATCGATAAATGGCTTGAAGATACAAAGTACCCAGAATACACCAAACATATTGAAGAGCATGTGGGCAAAGGCGGCTCGTCTAGCCTGCGTGTTTGCTGTCAGTGCGGCTATGTTTGACGTGACGGTCGTTCCGATATTCTCACCCATTACGAGTGCTATACCTTGATATATTGGTAATACACCGTTGGAACACAGAATCATTGTTATAGCCATTATGGCTGCTGAGCTCTGCACGCACATAGTTAGTACACTTCCTATCAATAGGAATACCAATGTAGTAGTGAAACTGTTTGGGTCAAATGATGTGAAGAAAGCCAATACTGGTTGGTTGTGAGCCAAGTCCATGTCAATGCCAGTTTGTCTTAGAGTTCCCAAACCAAGGAACATAAATGATACTCCGAAAATGAAATCGCCGAGAATCTTCCGCTTTTTTGAGTAGATTAGTAGTATGGCTATAAAGAAAGCCGGCCATACAAAATCGGTAATGTTGAATGAGAATCCTGCACTCATTATCCATGCTGTGAGGGTGGTTCCTATGTTTGCACCCATAATTACCGATATTGCCTGTGCAAGTGTTAGAAGTCCTGCGTTAACAAATGACACTGTCATTACTGTTGTTGCGGTAGAACTCTGTACTGCGGCGGTAATGAATGTGCCGGTAAGGATTCCTGTGAAGCGGTTGGTAGTCATAGCTCCTAATACGTGACGAAGTTGGGGACCAGCCATCTTCTGTAAACTGTCGCTCATAGACTTCATACCGAACATAAGAAGTGCAAGCGAACCAATAAGTTTAAAAAATATCCAAATCGACATAATTTCTTTAATTTGTAATGTCTAAATTTTGTGGAGATGCAAAACTTTTATACCTTTGGAGGATAGATGTTATAACAGTTAAGTTAGCATTATTATATATATTAAATGTCAAACTATGAAACAAGTAATACAAATCCGTTGCAAAAATAATAAAAAAACTCAAAACGTGGCAATAGGAAGCACACTTTCTGATGTTTTTTCCCAATTTAATATTGATATGCCATTCGGACCTATATGTGCAAGAGTGAATAATAAGGTTGAAGGAATGCATTTTAGGGTGTATCATAGCAAGGATGTTGAATTTCTTGATATGCACTCGGCGTCAGCATCGCGTAACTATACGCGTACTTTGTTTTTCGTATTGTGCAAAGCTGTTCATGATATTTATTCCAAGAGCCATGTTATTATAGATATTCCCGTATCTAATGGATATTATGTAAATCTGCAACTCGGACATTCTGTAGGACTTGAAGATGTAGACAATATAAGGAAACGTATGCAGAAAATCATCAATGAGCATATGCCAGTTACAAGACATGAAGTGCCAAGCGAACAAGCGATAAAAATGTTTCGTGACCGTGGTGATGAGGCAAAGGTAAAACTTTTGGAAAGTAGCGGAAGACTATACACAACATATTATCAGATTGATGACTATGTTGACTTTTATTATGGTTCACTTCTCACCAATACCAGAAAACTGTATCTTTTTGGACTTGAAAAGTATTATGACGGGCTTTTGTTGCGTATCCCTTCCATGAAAGACCCTTCTGTGTTGCCTGAAATGACTCGACAAGATAAGATGTTTGAGATATTTAAAGAGCATCATAAATGGCAAGATATTATGGGAGTACGCACAGTCGGTGATTTCAATGAGTCAGTGACAAATGGTTATGCTACTGGACTTATCAATGTAAGTGAGGCTTTGCAGGAAAAGAAAATTGCCATGATAGCGGATGAAATTGCAAATCGCAAGGGTGTGAAGTTGGTATTGCTAGCAGGACCGTCGTCTTCAGGCAAGACTACTACTTGCAAAAGGCTGTCAATACAATTGCTGGCAAATGGAATAAAACCTTTGCAAATAAGTCTGGATGACTATTTCGTGAACCGTGAACATACACCTAAGGATGTTGCTGGCGAATTTGATTACGAAAGTATATACGCTCTGAATCTCGAACTTATCAACGAACAGTTTAATGCTTTATTCAGAGGCGAGGAAGTAGAATTGCCAAAATATAATTTCCAATCAGGAACAAGTGAAAAAAGTGGCAAGAAATTGAAGATGAACGAGCATAACGTATTGGTAGTTGAAGGAATACATGCACTTAATCCAGAGCTTACTTCGCAAATACCAGAAGAACATAAATACCGAGTGTATGCATCTGCCCTTACCACAATATTACTTGATGACCATAACTATATTCCAACAACGGATAATCGCTTGTTGAGACGAATAGTCAGAGATTATAAATACCGTGGGGTTACTGCCATGGAAACTATTCATAGATGGCCTTCAGTAAGAGCTGGTGAAAACAAATGGATATTCCCGTATCAGGAAAATGCTGATGCCATGTTTAATACTGCCATGTTGTTTGAACTTGCTGTGCTGAAAACTCAAGCAGAACCATTGTTGGAGCAAGTGCCTGAGAAAAGTGATGAATATAGCGAAGCATACAGGCTTCTGAAGTTTCTTAAATATTTTCAGCCGATTAGTAACAGAGATATTCCGCCAACATCGTTGCTGAGAGAATTCCTTGGTGGAAGCTCGTTTAAATATTAATTTGCAAAAACGTGTTTTGTCTTTTAAAATCTAATCAGTTACTTCATTTAGAAATATTTTACCGATTGATAAAAGACAAAACACGTTTTGTAATCGTATTCTTTACAATTTATCTCCGTAACATAAGTCTCCGGCATCACCGAATCCTGGTACAATATATTTATGCTCATTCATTCCGGGATCAATGGCTGCGCACCAAATAGTGGTTTTGTCTTCGGGAAATGTATTCTTTATATGTTCGATGCCTTCAGGGGTTGCAATTACGCAACACACATGAATATGTTTAGGAGTGCCTTTCGTAAGAAAAGCCTTATAACCAAGTTCCATACTTCCCCCTGTTGCTAACATTGGATCGGCGATGATGAGGCTTTTTTCGTCAATACTAGGTGTGGCAAGATACTCTATATGTATATCAACCTCGTGATGCTCCTCGTCCCTATATTCACGGTATGCGCTTACGAATGCATTTCCGGCATAATCGAAAATGTTCAGGAATCCATTATGGAAAGGAAGTCCTGCACGGAAGATTGTTGCAAGGACAATCTTGTCTGTTGGTAAATTAATCTTAGTTATGCCTAATGGAGTGGCAATTTCCTTTTCTTTGTATTCCAATGTCTTTGAGAGCTCAAAAGCCTCTAATTCACCAATACGCATAATGTTGTTTCTAAACAGTAATCTGTTTTTCTGATAATCAACATCGCGAATTTCAGCCATATATTGGTTGATGATGCTGTTTTGCTCTGAGAAATTTACTATTTTCATAGGTTGTTTTATAATAATTTGTGCAAAGTTAGACAATTCTATTTATTTTGCAAAGTCTATTTTGCAAATGTCTTTTATACAGTGTTTTTTTTAAATTCTTTAACCTAAAAATTTTTCTATTATATGATTTTTGGTGGTGTAAAGTTGGTTATTCAATACAATTTCGTTATCTTTGCGGTCGAATTTTAAGGTAAAATTAAGGAAATAATTATTTCACAACTTAAATACATTTGAAAAATGGCAAAGTTTGACAAGTCTGTACTCGCAAAGTACGGTATCACAGGTACAACAGAAGTACTTTACAATCCTTCATTCGAAGTATTGTTCAACGAAGAGACAAAAGAAGGTCTCGAAGGTTTTGAGGTAGGTCAGGAGACAGAGCTAGGCGCTGTTAACGTAATGACTGGTGTCTATACAGGTCGTTCACCTAAAGATAAGTTCATTGTTGACGATGAGAATTCTCATAACACTGTATGGTGGGATTCTGATGAGTTTCATAATGATAACCACCGCACATCTAAGGAAACTTGGAATGCATTAAAGGAAATCGCTAAGAAAGAACTTTCAAATACAAAGCTTTTTGTTGTTGATGGTTTCTGCGGTACACACAAGGACACACGTATGAAGGTTCGTTTCATCGTTGAGGTTGCTTGGCAGGCTCACTTCGTAACAAATATGTTCATCCGCCCTCAGAGCGAAGCTGACTTTGAACAGGAGCCAGACTTCATCGTTTACAATGCTTCTAAGGCAAAGGTTGCTAACTATAAGGAACTTGGTCTTAACTCTGAGACAGCAGCTGTATTCAACGTAACATCTAAGGAGCAGGTTATCATTAATACATGGTACGGTGGTGAAATGAAGAAGGGTATGTTCTCTATGATGAACTACTTCCTCCCACTTAAGGGTATGGCTTCTATGCACTGTTCTGCTAATACAGATATGAGCGGCGAGAATACTGCTATCTTCTTTGGTCTTTCTGGTACAGGTAAGACTACATTGTCTACAGATCCTAAGCGTAAGCTTATCGGTGATGACGAGCACGGATGGGATGAAAAGGGTGTGTTCAACTACGAGGGTGGTTGCTATGCTAAGGTTATCAACCTTGATAAGGATTCAGAGCCTGATATCTATAACGCTATTCGTCGCGATGCTCTTCTTGAGAACGTAACAGTAGACAAGGATGGTAAGATTGATTTCACAGACAAGTCTGTTACAGAGAATACTCGTGTATCTTACCCTATCTATCATATCAAGAATATTCAGCGTCCTATTTCTCAGGGTCCAGCTGCAAAGCAGGTTATCTTCCTTTCAGCAGATGCATTCGGAGTTCTTCCTCCAGTATCTATCTTGAACGCAGAGCAGACTAAATATTACTTCCTTTCTGGTTTCACAGCTAAACTTGCAGGTACAGAGCGCGGTATCACAGAGCCAACTCCTACATTCTCTGCTTGTTTCGGTCAGGCTTTCCTTGAGCTTCACCCAACAAAATATGCTGAAGAACTAGTTAAGAAGATGGAAAAGAGTGGTGCTAAGGCATACCTCGTAAACACAGGTTGGAATGGTACAGGTAAGCGTATTTCTATCCGTGATACACGTGGTATCATTGACGCAATCCTTGATCACTCTATTGATGCAGCTCCTACAAAGACAATTCCATTCTTCGATTTCGTAGTTCCTACAAAGTTGAATGGTGTTGACACTAACATCCTTGATCCACGCAATACTTACTCTGACGCTAGTCAGTGGGATGTTAAGGCTAAGGATCTTGCTGGTCGTTTCATCAAGAACTTCAAGAAGTATGAAGGCAATGAAGCTGGTAAGGCTCTTGTAGCTGCTGGTCCAAAGCTATAATCTTAGAAGATTAAAACTTTATATATTAAGCTCGCTTTCTTTGGGAAGCGAGCTTTTTTATTTTTTCTATACCTTATTATATTTAATGTGATATTCTGCCACTTCGTTTTGGATAAAGTGTTGTCGGAATGATTTAATCACCGTTTACCGCTTTAAAGTAATGCTTTTAAGTAAAACAAACTTAAAAAACGTTCTTATAATCATTATTTTACATAATAAAGGACACAATTATTGCCCTATTTGCAGAATTCTGATTAAATTTGCAGGCAAAACCCTACGGGAAAGTATTTCCTAGTGGCATTTAATAATATAATAGAGTGTAATGAAGAGGTATATATTATCCTTGGCAGCGCTGCTTTCAGCTATATTCGTTTTTACATCTTGTTTAAACAGTGATAATGAGGTAACAACTTATTATGGCGATACCGCTATAACAAGTTTTTCAGTTGGTACGCTTAAATATTATAAGCATACTACATCATCAAAGGGTAAGGACAGTGTATACCAGACCACGCTTAGTTGTAGTGGATACAAGTTTTACATAGATCAGGCTAAACGTGAGATATACAATCCTGATTCTCTGCCTTATGGCATTGACGGTAAAAAGGTGTTGTGTTCTGTTTCATCAAAAAACAGCGGAAGTATTGTAATAAAAAGCCTTACTAGTGACACTTTGGCCTATTATTCAAGTACTGATTCTGTAAATTTCAGCACTCCGCGTGAATTCCGTGTTTATAATCAGGAAGGTACTGCTTATCGTGCATATAAAGTTCACGTGAACGTTCATAAAGAGGTAGCGGATTCTTTCAATTGGGATGCTACTTCGGCTGTAAACGAAAATATAGCAGCTCTTTCCGTCATGAAAGGCGTAGCTGTGAACAGTCAGATATTTCTTATGGGAAATAACGGTGGTGTTGCAAAACTTTTCGCAACTTCACAGAATAGTATTACTGGATGGAGCGAACTTACTCCAGATATAGCAATGTCGACAGATGCCTATAAGAGTCTTATAGTAAAAGGTGATTATATATATACTTACAATAACGGAAGTGTAATAAAAAGTAAGGATGGCAAGTCATGGGAGACTGTAAGCAACGAACCGCTTACTAGACTAGTAGGAAGCACAACAACAAAATTATATGCACTAAGTGTAAGTGGAATAAAAAGTTCTGTTGATGACGGTTCAACTTGGACAGTTGACGTAATGGATGATGCTTTAACTTTGCTTCCAACAGATAATGTGAACATGCTTAGTTTCGCTTCCTTAGTTAATGACAATACTAATAATCTTGTCCTTGTAGGAAATCGTGACGCATCTTATTCTACAGATGCTTATGCAATGGTATGGGGAAAAGTTGAGGAAAATGCCACTGGAAGTGAAAATCAACCTTGGGCGTATTACAATATAACAGACGATAATAAATATCCAGCTCCACGTCTTACTAATCTCCAGGCCGTTAAATATGGAGATGCTATAATGGCATTTGGTGGAAGTGGACTTGGTGCAAGTACTGAGACAGCTTTCTCTAAATTTTATATGAGCTATGATAAGGGTATAACATGGCAGAATGACTCTCTGATGTCACTGCCGATTGGATTTAAATGTGCATCTTCGTCTTTTGCTCTGGTTGCTGACAATAACAGTTGTGTATGGTTGATATGTGGAGGAAGCGGACAGATATGGAAAGGACACATAAACCAGGTGAACTGGAAAAAAGACTAATCTGATAAGATGCAAAAAACCGTTCTGATGATAATGCTGATTATCTCTGCTGCTTCAACGAGTGCGCAGACTGATGACGACTATCGCATGGAAATCGGAGGCGGTTTGGGGCTAATCGGATATTTGGGTGATTTTAATGGTAATATAACCAAAGACTTGAAACCAATGTTTGCGGTGGTCTTACGACGCAATATTGACCATTATATGGCATTGAAGTTAGCCGTATCATACGGAAAGCTGAAAGGTAGTTCGGCAGATGTTAATACATATTATACTGAATATGCTGACGGAAAATATAGTTTTAATAATTCGATTGCTGACGCAAATCTCATTTATGAGTATAATTTCTGGCCTTATGGCACAGGAAATGACTATCGCGGTGCGAAACGTTTTACGCCATTCATAAGTGGTGGTGTCGGTGTGACATATTGCGATTGTTCGAATAATGTTTATACAGCTAATATCCCACTTGGAGTGGGCCTTAAATACAAAATAGGTGAAAGACTTAATGCAGGACTCGAATGGGCTGTGCATTTTTCGTTAAGTGACAAGTTTGATGGAGTTAAGGATCCTTACGGTATCAACAGCTCAGGTTTGTTTAAGAATACAGACTGCTACTCATCACTACTATTCACAATCACTTATAGTTTTATGCCAAAGTGTACAACATGTAATAAAGAGTAGACTATATATATGAATAAATCATTGGATATGACACGAATACCAGAGCATATTGCTATCATCATGGATGGTAATGGACGTTGGGCTGCCGAGAAAGATAAGCCGCGAAGCTTTGGTCATCAGGCTGGTGTTGACGCAGTGCGAAGGATTACATCTGAATGCGTGCGTCTTGGTGTGAAGTATCTCACCCTATATACATTCTCTACAGAAAACTGGAGTCGTCCGGCTGATGAAATAAGCGCACTAATGGGACTTGTCCTGAGTTCTCTTGAAGATGAAATATTCATGAAAAACAACGTTCGCTTTAAGGTTATCGGTGATATAAAGCGACTGCCACAAGAAGTGCAGACTAAGTTGGATGAAACCATGGAGCATACAATCAACAATAATGCAATGACAATGGTTGTTGCTTTGAGCTATTCTAGTCGTTGGGAGATAACAAAGGCAGTACGTGATATCGTTGATGAAGCTATTGATAAATGTGCTGTAGGGCAACTTGATAGGAGCGTTGTTGATAAAATGATTACTGAGGAAACGATAAGTAAGCATCTTGAAACTAGTTTCATGCCAGATCCAGATTTGCTGATACGTACAGGTGGTGAGTTGAGAATAAGCAATTATATGTTATGGCAGATAGCTTATTCTGAACTGTATTTCTGCGAAACATATTGGCCTGATTTTGGAGAGGAAAATCTACAGGACGCGATTTTGAGTTATCAGACCCGCCAACGAAGATTTGGCAAGACTGAGGCACAAGTTGAATCAGATAAATCATAGAAGTAAATTATAGATAATAAATTAAAGATTCGAAACATCTTTTAGAATGAATAATATAAAGAAGATTTTTATACTGACAGTGGGTCTTACCCTTGGACTGTATGCACAAGCACAGGACAAAATTCTAACCCCCGATATTTCTTATGCAGGTACTCCGCGTACTTGTACTATTGGTGGTATCAACATCTCTGGTGTTGAGGGTTATGAAGACTATATGCTTACTGGTATTTCTGGTTTGCAGGTAGGGCAGGAAATAGAGATTCCTGGATCTGAGATTACTAATGCTGTAAAGCGTTATTGGCGTCACGGTTTATTCTCTGATGTCTTAATCTCTGCAGATTCTATTGTCGGCAGAAAGATATATCTGCACATTGCATTGAAGACTCGCCCTCGTGTTTCTACCATTAATTATGAAGGATTGAAGAAGAGTGAGCGTGATGATATGGAGCAGAAACTAGGTCTGCTTAAAGGTTCTCAGATTACTCCTAACATGATTGACAGAGCAAAGATCCTCGCAAAGAAATACTTTGATGATAAAGGATTTAAGAATGCCGAAATTGTTATCAATCAGCATGAAGATGTTGCTAATAAGAACGAAGTGATTCTTGATGTTGTTGTCGATAAGAAACAGAAGATGAAGGTTCATACTATTACTATCGATGGTAACAAGGAACTAGCAGACAGTAAGATAAAAGGTGGACTATTTAAAAAAGGAGCTTTTGCCAAGACTCATGAGGCTGGTAAGATAAGTGGTTTCCTTAAGGCTAAGAAATACACACCTGAGAGATGGGAAACCGATAAGAAAAAGCTTATAGAAAAATATAATGAACTTGGTTATCGTGATGCCACAATAATAAGAGACAGTGTCTGGAATAATGATTCAAAGCATGTCAATATATATATTAAGATAGATGAGGGACAAAAATATTATCTTCGCAATATTACATGGGTTGGTAATACTGTATATACTACAGACTATCTGAATAATATCTTCGGTATGAAGAAGGGGGATGCATATAACCAGAAACTTCTTCATAAGCGTTTGAATGAAGATGATGATGCCGCAGCTAACTTGTATTATAATAATGGTTATGTATTCTCAAGCATCAATCCTACAGAGGTTAATATTGTAGGTGACTCAATAGATCTTGAATTGCGTGTCATTGAAGGTCCGCAGGCATATCTTAGTCATATTCGCATCAATGGTAACGACCGCCTTTACGAGAATGTTGTTCGTCGTGAGTTGCGTACTAAGCCAGGTGACCTTTTCTCAAAGGAGGCTTTGATGCGTTCTGTACGTGAGTTGTCTTCAATGGGACATTTTGACCCAGAGAAAATAAATCCGGATGTTAAGCCTTCTCCAGAGGATGGAACTGTAGATGTAAACTATAATCTTGTACAGAAGAGCAATGACCAAGTAGAGTTCTCTCTTGGTTGGGGACAGACTGGCGTCATAGGTCGTATAGGTTTGAAGCTTAACAACTTCTCTATGGCAAACCTATTCAATAAGAACAAGGAACATCGTGGTATAATGCCTATCGGTGATGGTGAGGTCTTGAGTCTCGGTGCACAGACCAACGGTACATACTATCAGAGTTATAATGCCAGCTATTCAACAAACTGGTTTGGTGGTAAGCGTCCTAATCAATTTAGTGTGAGTGCATATTTCAGTAAGCAGACTGATGTTTCTAGTACATACTATAACAGCTCTTACATGAACAACTATTATAGTTCTATGTCTGGTTACGGAAATTATAACTATAATAACTACGAGAACTATTACGACCCAGACAAATACGTAAAACTTTATGGTATCAGTTTGGGATGGGGTAAGCGCCTTCGTTGGCCTGATGACTACTTCACTTTATCAGCGCAGTTGTCTTATCAGCGTTACGATTTGAAGAATTGGAGTTACTTCCTTATGACAAACGGTTCTGCAAACAACCTCAATATCAACTTGTCTTTGAGTCGTACTTCAACTGATAACCAACTCTATCCACGTAAGGGTTCTGAATTTAGTGCCAGTGTAACACTTACTCCACCATGGAGTGCATGGGACCACAAGGATTATAAGAACCTTGCCAATAATCCATATTCTGCAACATACTCTGCCGAGCAGCAGGAGAAGTACAGATGGGTGGAATATCACAAGTGGAAGTTCAAGGCAAAGACATATACAGCACTTAGTGGAGGACAAAAATGTTTCGTGCTCATGACACGTGTTGAAATGGGATTGCTAGGAAGTTACAATAAATATAAGAAGTCTCCGTTTGAAACATACTATGTCGGTGGTGACGGTATGAGTGGATATTCTACAGGTTATGCCGAAGAAACTATCGGACTTCGTGGTTATGAGAATGGTTCACTTGCATATAATGGTTATGCTTACGATCGTTTCACCTTGGAACTTCGCTACCCGTTCATGCTCGGCAACACAACTATCTATGGTCTAGGATTTATTGAAGCAGGTAACGCATGGAGTGACACTAAATACTTCAATCCATTTGACATGAAACGTAGTGCAGGCCTTGGTGTGAGAATCTATCTCCCAATGGTTGGTTTGATGGGTATTGACTGGGCTTATGGTTTCGACAAAGATAATGTCAACGGAACAAAGGGTGGAAGTCAGTTCCACTTTATCCTAGGACAGGAATTCTAATATATAAAAAAAGAAAGTATGAAAAAAACAGTATTGATGTTTGTTATGCTATTATCGGCAATGACAATGAGCGCACAGAAGTTTGCTCTCCTTGATATGGAATACATACTTAAGAATATACCAGCTTATGAGCGTGCAAACGAACAGCTGGATCAAGTGAGCAAAAAGTGGCAGGCAGAAGTGGAGGCTCTGAATACGGAAGCCAGCACAATGTATAAAAACTACCAGAATGAGATAGCTTTTCTTTCACAGGAACAAAAGAAGGCAAAGCAGGAACAAATAATGGTTAAAGAAAAAGCTGCCGCAGAACTTAAGAAAAAGTATTTCGGTCCTGAAGGTGAACTATTTAAGAAACGTGAAAGTCTTATCTCTCCAATTCAGGATGATATTTATAATGCCGTAAAGGAAATTTCTGATATGCGAGGATATAGTTTAGTTCTTGACCGTTCAAGCGATCAGGGTATAATATTTGGAAGTCCACGTATAGATATATCTAATGAGGTACTTCAGAAATTGGGATTTGCAAAATAATTAATATAAATATAAATTTAGAACACATGAAAAAAATTATTTTAATGTTGATGTTGTTCGCTCCTCTGGCTACATTCGCTCAGAAGTTCGGACATCTTAATGCTCAGGAAGTTATGTCTCAGATGCCAGAATTCATCAAGGCTCGTGGCGAGATGGAAGCAAACGCAAAGCAGTATGAGAATGACCTTAAAGCTATGCAGGATGAACTGACACGCAAGAGTCAGGAGTACGACAAGACAAAGTCTACTATGAATGCTACAAAGCAGCAGGAGACAGAGACTGATCTTCAGGCAATGTATCAGAAGATTCAGCAGACATATCAAGATAACCAGCAGGCTCTTCAGAAGAATCAGCAGGAAAAAATGCAGCCTATTACAACCAAATTGGTCAATGCTATCAAGGCTGTCGGTAAGATTGGTGGATATGTTTACATCATGGATGTAAGTGCTGGTATTCCTTATATCAGCGACACTCTCAGTAAGGATGTTACAGCAGAAGTTAAGACACAGCTTAACAAATTGAAGTAATAATCATACTCCGATATGAATAGAGTAGGGACGGAATGATATTCCGTCCCTACTTTCTCATAAAGATAATCATCTTTTTTGTGGAAATTCAGTAATACTTAATATTTGTTCAATGATGAAAAAGCTATTCTTGTTTCTTGCTTTCGTTGTATTTTCATTTGCAGCCAATGCACAGGTTTCTTTAAAATTCGGCTATTTTAGCTTTGATGCCGCAATGAAGCAGATGCCTGATTATACAGTAGTGCAGCATAATATAAGTGATTTGCAAGCTAAATATGATACTGAGACCAAGCGTGTAGAAGAAGAGTTTAATAAAAAATATGAGCAGTTCCTTGATGGTCAGCGTGATTTTGAACCTACAATATTGCAAAAGCGCCAAGCTGAACTTCAAGACATGATGGAGAAGAATGTTGCTTTCAAGCAAGAGGCTGCCCGTCTGTTGTCACAGGCCAAGCAAGAGGCATACGATTCTTTGAAGGTAAAATTGCGTCTTGCAGTAAAGGTAATTGGTGATCAGCGTGGGTATGCTTTTATTTTGAATACAGACAATGATGCCGTTCCATACATTAATAATGCTACAGGAGAAGACATCAGTGCCATCGTTAAAGACGTTATTAATAAATAAATGACTATGTCGTTTCCTAAGAATCCAGGACCAATCGGAGTCTTTGATTCCGGTTATGGTGGCTTGACAATACTTCATGGTATTCGTCAGTTGTTGCCTCAGTATGATTATCTCTACCTTGGAGATAATGCACGAGCACCTTATGGTACCCGTTCTTTTGATGTCGTATATCAGTTTACGCGACAGGCTGTTATAAAGATGTTTGAAATGGGGTGTCATCTTGTTATACTCGGATGCAACACGGCTTCAGCAAAAGCTTTGAGAAGCATACAAACATGTGATCTTCCCGAATGGGATCCATCACGAAGAGTGCTTGGAGTGATAAGACCTACTGCAGAGATTATTGGTACACTAACAAAGAATAATCATGTCGGGCTTCTTGCTACAGAAGGAACTGTGATAAGTCATAGCTATGATTTAGAAATAAAGAAGTTTTGGCCTGATATCAAGGTAAGCGGAGTTGCGTGTCCATTCTGGGTACCATTGGTTGAGTATAACGAGGCTGATAGTCCAGGTGCAGACTATTTTGTCAAGAAGCGTATTGATGAACTTATGAGGAAGGATAATGATATTGATACAATAATATTGGGTTGCACCCACTATCCAATCCTTATGCCTAAGATTATTAAATATGTTAAGCCAGGCGTAAGAATTATTCCGCAGGGAGAATATATTGCAGATAGTCTTAAAACCTATCTCGACCGCCATGACACGATAGAGAGCCAGATAACGCATGGAGGTTCTTGTAGATATTATACCACAGAGAACCCTGATAAGTTTAAGGAAAGTGCACAAATATTCCTTCATGAGAAGGTTACTGTGAATCATGTAGACTTAGAATAATAATCGCTTGCTGAGGTATCTTACGGGATACCACACAGCAAGCCATCCTACAGCAAGTACTGTTATAAATATGATAGCGACATCACCATAGTGAACACTTACTGGATATGCGTTAACAACGAAGTTTCCGCTGCTGTCACCAAGAGAAACGAGCCCATATTGCTGCTGAAGGAAGCACATTAATAATCCTACTCCAATACCTATAACGGCACCTATAGCTGAAATCATACGACCTTCAAACAAGAATATCTGTGATATCTGCTTATCCGTGGCTCCAAGGTTCCTTAATGTGTTAACATCGTTTTTCTTGTCGATGATAAGCATGGATAGAGAGCCTATGATATTAAAACATGCGACAATAAGTATGAATGTAAGGAATATGTATGCAATGACTTTTTCAATCTGCATAATCTTGAATGTATCAGCTTGTTGCTCAAAGCGGTCCATTACCTTGTATTTGCTGCCCGCTATCTCTTGCATTTCCTTCTTTACATCATCAAGATTACTGTCGTCTTTAAGCCTTATTTCAAGAGACGACAACATTCCTTGCTGTCCGAAGATATTACGTGCGAAAGCTATAGGGGCAATAATATAATTTTTGTCGTATTTGCTTTGATTTACAGCAAATACCACCCCTGGAGATAATAAAGAGTCTACAACGAATGCTGATTGTGGATTTGACATATCAAGCTGTCCTTCTCTTTGTGGAGCATATATGCGGAGATAGTCCCCAAATCTTGCACCAGTACCTAAAGTCGTGGCAAGTCTTATGCCCATTATCCCATATTGCAAATCGCCTGCATGTAAACTGTAATGCCCATCGCCGTAGAGAATATCCGCGATATGCGTGAGCTGGTCAAAGTTGTCATCAACACCTTTCACCGTTACCATAGCCTGTTTATTGTTGTATATAGCTAATGCCTGATCTTCAACGCTCTCTGTAGCTATATCCACTTCAGGCAAATGCCTAATCTTGGTAAGACGTGGATCATCAGCAGGAGCGGTTTTCCCTTTTGTAGGAACTACTTCTATCTGTGGGTCGAAGTTCGTGAAGAATGTCGCTACCAAGTCATGGAAGCCATTGAAAACGCTCAACACAATCACTAGTGCTGTAGTCGCTACAGCTACTCCTATTACAGATATGATTGATATAACGTTGATAACGTTTGTGCTCTTCTTCGAGAAGATATATCTTTTAGCTATATAATATGGAAAGTTCATAAATTTTGCCTACCCTATGTAAAAGGGAAGGATATTTGAAAATAATCTATTTTTTCAGAAGTTCGTCAATATGTTCGATATAGTCAAGACTATCATCGATAAAGAATCTCAGTTCAGGAATTATTCTAAGTTGATTGTGCACTCTTTGTCCAAGATTGAATCGAATGGCTTTCTCGTTTTTTGTGATATTTGCTATAAGTTCCTCGCCTTTATCACTAGGAAATATACTGAGATATCCAGTGCAAATGCTTAAATCAGGACTTATTTTTACACGTGTCACGCTTACCATTATTCCGTGCATCATGCGAGTTTGCTCTTGAAAAATTGTCGCCAATTCCTTTTGTAGTAGGCGAGATATGCGGTTTTGTCTTGTTTCTTGCATAGTTTATATTTTTATTTAGTGCAAAGATAATGCAAACGAGTGGAAAAGCAAAATAAAAACGTGTTTTAATTTTGTTTTCCCGAGTGCAGCTTATCTTCACCGCAGGTAGAGTAATGCAAACGAGTGGAAAAGCAAAATAAAAACGTGTTTTAATTTTGTTTTCCCGAGTGCAGCTTATCTTCACCGCAGGTAGAGTAGTGCAAACGACTGGAAAAGCAAAGGAAAATTATATTTTTCTTTGTTTTACAGAGCATAGCTCATCTTCCACGTGAGTTTAAGTAATATACCGAACACAATACCGAACAATTAAGTCTTATTCTGTATTTCGAGTGATGCTCTAGTAATAAAAGTACATAATTATTTGTGCAAGGATAAGTAGTTGGACTCTATTGTGATTCATCAATGGATTTATTTATGAGTATTTTATTACATGAGTAATTATGAAAAACAAAAATATCCCATAAGTTCTAAAAAAGGGAAATATCCTCCACGCACCACATAAGCACTTGATAAATAATGAATTATCGGTGGAGGTTTACCTCCACTATCATCCACTGTTCTCCACGTTTTTGTAAACTATTAAGAAATACATGACTAATAACAAGCGGGGTTGTATTATTTTTTGAATAATATGAATCTAAATATATTTACATTTATTCTATCTGCCAATATTCTTGGTTATTTAAGTGGATAAAAATTTTAGAAGCTTGTCGTAGATTATAAGATTTGTGTATTTCATGTAAATGTAATACACTTTAGTGAAAATGCTAATAATTCAATCCTAGTTTTCATGTGATAGCCACTAGTAAATCTGTTTGTTCGATATGTTGTTTCTGTTATATCGTTACGAAGTTTCTTTTATATCGATCAAACGTTTGCGTTCCTATGATATAAAGTTTCCAATCCTACGATCAAACGTTTTCTTTATATCGTTATAATGCTTCCGTTTTGTCGATAAAACGTATTTGTAAATTGCCAAAACGATCGTAATGTAAATATACTTTATTGCATTATTGTTTCTAGTAATCTGAACTTTCGTTTAGTAATGGCTCTGTATTTCTTAATAGTTTACAAAAACGTGGAGGATGGTGGATGATAGTGGAGGTAAACCTCCACCGATAATTCATTATTTATCAAGTGTTTATATGATGCGTGGAGGATATTTACCTTTTTTAGAACTTATGGGATGTTTTGTTTCTTTTTACGATTATAGATGTAATAAAAAATGTTTATCCTATATTTGAGATTTTATTTTACTACTCATATCCTTGTGATGAACCAAATGACTTTGTTTTATCTATTTTTATATTTATGGAAAGAGTAAAAAAAATTATTGTAAATGTTTTGTGTTTTTACAAAGTTTCACTATCTTTGCATCATATAATCTTAAGATTTTTATAAACTAAAACTTTTATACATGAGACTTAAAAATTTACTGGTAGCGGCATTGCTTTTGCTGACAGGTGTAGTTCAGGCACAGCCGCAGATGACTGTTCCTGTTGATAAGGACGTGCGCATCGGCAAGTTGGCTAATGGATTAACTTATTACATCCGTCACAACAACTGGCCTGAAAATCGTGCAAATTTCTATATTGCACAAAAAGTTGGTTCAATTCAGGAGGATGAGACACAGCGTGGTCTTGCCCATTTCCTTGAGCACATGGCTTTTAATGGTTCTGACAATTTTAAGGGTAATTCTCTTATTGAATGGTGTCGTGCTAACGGTATCGAATTTGGTGGTGACCTTAATGCCTATACAAGTATTGATCAAACAGTTTACAATATTGACAATGTTCCTACACAGCGTGCAGGAGCTATTGATACATGTATGTTGATTCTTCGTGACTGGTCTACTGGGCTTACTCTTGACAAAGAAGAAATAGAGAAAGAACGTGGCGTTATCCATGAAGAATGGCGTTTGCGTACAAGTGCGCAAAGCCGTATGTTTGAACGCCATCTTCCAAAGCTCTATCCCGGTAGTAAGTATGGTGTACGTTATCCTATTGGATTGATGAGTGTTGTTGATAACTTCAAACCAAAGGAGTTGCGTGACTATTATGTAAAGTGGTATCATCCATCTCA
>JAGPKZ010000078.1 GCA_018053665.1 Prevotella sp. | reverse complement strand
AATGAAGTAATTTTGGTTGAAGACGGAAAACTGACCGACGAATTATATGATGTTATTAAGAGACTGCAAGAGAAATATAATGATATAAAGACAGTATGTCTGAAAGAAAACAAAGGACTTGGACCTGCACTTAATGAAGGACTAAAATATTGTTCATACGATATCGTTGCAAGAATGGACTCCGATGATATATGTATGCCCGACAGATTCAGAATACAAACAGATTTCCTTGAAAAGCATCCAAATATAGACATCGTTAGCGGATGGATTGATGAGTTTTATGGTAATAAAGAAAACATCATTTCAACACGCAAAATACCAGAGAAACATAATGATATTGTCAAGTTTGGAAAATCGCGCAACCCTATCAATCACCCTGCTACCATGTTCAGGAAAAGTATTATTTGCAACATCGGTGGTTATAGGGCAATACCTTTTCTCGAAGACTACGACTTGTGGGTAAGAGCTATATTAAACGGTGCACATTTATACAATATACAGCAAAGCCTTCTTTGGTTTCGACTTTCCGACAATGCTTTCTTAAGGCGTGGTGGAATTGACTACGCTAAAAATGAGATTAAATTTCAACAAAATTTATATAAGATTGGATATATAAGCATTATAAACATGTATAGTAACATTTTTATAAGACTTATAATAAGATTATTACCAAATATGATAAGGAAATATATTTATGTTTTCAGACTTAGAAAATAATAATATTGTTTTTCTTGCGTTTTTATATTAGCTAGTTACTATAAAACAGAATTCATGACGGTATTAAATTATGGCTACATCACTGATGGAATGAATGAAATTGAGCGCGACACCAAACGTTTAATTGACTTTTTTGTTGCCATAATCTGCATTATAATATTCTCTCCACTATTCGTAATTTGTTATTTCGCGATAAAGAAAGAAGATCATGGTCCTGTTATCTTCAAGCAGGAAAGGATAGGGCGATTTGGACGTCCCTTCTACATTTACAAATTCAGAAGCATGAAAGTGAATGCAGAAAAGAACGGTCCACAGCTTGCCAAGCACAAAAATGACAGCAGAATGACCAAGATAGGAAAGTTTCTTAGGCATCATCATCTTGACGAGCTCCCACAGCTTTGGAATGTAATCAAAGGTGACATGTCTTTTGTGGGTCCACGCCCTGAAAGAAAATTCTATATTGATAAGATTATGGAAAAGGATTCTAGATATTCATACCTTTATCAAATACGTCCAGGAGTGACATCATACGCAACACTAGCAAATGGTTACACTGAAACTATAGAAAAGATGCTTAAACGACTAGAACTTGACCTTTCGTATCTTGAACATAGAAGTTGGATGCTAGACATAAAAATATTGGGAATGACTTTCCTTAAAATTGTGTTTGGAAGGAAGTTTTAGATTTAACAATATGAAATATATTATAGCCATAGATTCCTTTAAGGGATGTCTTACATCAGAAGAGGCTGCCGAAGCTGTATATCAGAACATTGCTTCGCATTACCCCAAAGCGGAAATAATAACCATACCTGTTTCTGATGGTGGAGAAGGTATGCTCAACGCATTTTGCAAAGCCCTTAAAGCAAAAAGAGAGACTATCAACGTAAGAGACGCAATGATGAGACGCATCACTGCAGAATATGGTATCACCGATTGCGGTACTGCTATTATAGAAGTCGCACTGTCATGCGGACTTACATTAATAGAACCCGAACTTAGAAACCCACTTATTGCAACATCATACGGAGTTGGGCAACTCATAGCCTCAGCTATAAAGAAAGGCTGTCGCAAATTTATCATAGGACTTGGAGGAAGCGCAACATGTGATTGCGGTATCGGAATGCTGAAAGCACTTATAGAATCATTCAGCAACAACGGTAATTTTGATGATATCAGAGATATTATCAATGAATGCAAATTTATTATTGCATCAGATGTTACCAATCCTTTATGCGGACCAAACGGAGCATCGAATGTTTTCGCACGCCAAAAAGGGGCTACAGAAAGCATGATTGATATTCTTGAAAAACGTGCGATGAAGTTTGCCGAAATATCGGCTATGCATATTGGGCACGACTATAGCAACAAGGCTGGTGCTGGAGCAGCAGGAGGACTTGGATATGCATTAATGCAATACATGAATGCCGAAATGAAATCAGGTGCAGACTTACTTCTGGACTTAATACATTTTGAAGATATTGCCAAAGATGCAAACATCGTTATCACAGGAGAAGGCACAAGCGACAAACAGACACTTATGGGCAAACTGCCATATGTGATTATGCGAAGAGCTAAAAACATTGATGTACCTACACTATTGATTGCAGGTAAGATAAACAACAAGGATAAGCTGATAAATGCAGGATTCAAGGATGCCGTATGTATTAATCCAAAAGGCATTGACATAAAAGAAGCCATGAAAAAAGATGTGGCAATATCAAACATTAGGGATTTTCCTCTCTCTATTTAGGGAAAATCCTTTTAAATGCCATATATTTTATACTATCTTTGCAACATGAAAAAAGACAAAACATGTCTTTCTGATTAAAGAGACAACAAAGGTAATAACAATTTTAAAAAATACGATTATGAAAAAGTTTATATTAGCCCTCATAGCACTGTTTACAATAACAGTTTCAGCTAGTGCAATGAGTTACGAGCAAGCTCGTCAACAGGCACTTTTTCTAACAGACAAAATGGCTTATGAGCTAAATCTTACAGATGAACAGTATGAGGCAGCTTACGAAGTAAACCTTGACTATCTGATGAGCATCAACGATTACAATGATGTATATGGTTCTTACTGGACCCAGCGCAATATGGACCTTAGTTATATATTACAGGACTGGCAATATCGTACTTTTTGTAGTGTAAACTATTTCTACAATCCTATTTATTATGATGGTGGCTACTGGCATTTTAGAATATATGCTCGCTATCCACATCGTGATTACTACTATTTCGGTCGCCCAGACTTCTATGCTGTATATCGTGGTGGACACAGCTGGAGAGTTAATGGCGGAAGAAGTTGGTACAACGGGCAGGCATTCAGTATGCGCGAAGGCAGAAGATCTGTAGGCATGCGCGATTCTTTCAATAATGGTTCTTTCAATAACAACCGCACATTTGGAGGCAACAACAATAACCGTATATTCGGCGGAAGCAGAAATGATCGTGCTTACAACGGCAACAATGAATATAATAACGGCAAAGCATTCGGTAATGACAACGATAACAGACCAAACAGAGTATTTGGTAACCGCCCAAGCAGTACAAGAACTACAGCACCTAATGGTAACAGAGTTTTCGGAGGTTCTAGAAGTGGAAACAACTTAACTACTCCAAACCGCACTTTTGAACGTTCTGGCAACAACAGTAACCGTTCTTTCGGCAACGAAAGCACTCCTAGTCGCTCACCTGAAAGCGGAAACTCTAGTCGTTCATTCGGTGGAAGTAATACTCCTAGTCGTTCATTCGGCGGAAGCAACAGTAGTCCAAGTCGCAGTACTAGTGGAGGCAATTCATCTAACTCCAACAATGGAAACCACGGAGGCGTATTCGGAGGACACAGATAAAAAACATATATAATAAAAAGGATGGCGCAGCTTGCAATTCAAGCTACGCCATCCTTTTTTATATAATGTTTATAACATCAGAATTCTGGCTTCAGCATTTCCCATCTTTGGTATTTCACCCATAGGTTTGTCATAATATACACTCTGTATTGCCTTGTTGATCATACCATGTCCAACAACAAGGACCTTTTTATCAGGATACGTTACTTTAAGGTATGTAAGGAAATTACGTGCACGACTCAACATTTTTTCAAGTGTTTCTACATTATCCGGCCATTTAGCATCTTTCATATCGGGAATAAATTTACCTGTGAAATCCCCCCAGTCGCGTTCACGAATAAGAGACGTTTGCTCAACATCTTTATTATGCGGAGCGGCAATTATACGGCATGTATCATACGCACGTTTCAAATCGCTTGATATAAATACGTCAATATCACAATTCTTCATCTTCTCACAGACCTCTTTAGCTTGTTCTATACCTTTTTCATTAAGTTGCCCCTGACACTGTCCTTGAAGTATTTGGGCAGCATTATCAACAGTTTCGCCATGGCGAACCAAATACAATGTAGTCATATATAAATATTTTGACTGCAAAAATACAAAAAAGAAGACATTTACAGTATGATAACTAAGAGTTTTTTGTAACTTTGCACAAAACTAATATATTTATGAAAATACTCCAAAGTTCTTTTTTTCGCGGAATATGCGCTATTATTATTGGTATATTACTAATAGAATATCGTGAACAGACATTAGAATGGATAACTATTGCCATTGGCGTTTTATTCTTTATCTCTGGTGTCGTATCACTTTCAGAATATTTCGCAACAAAGAAATCATCAGAGAAGCCTGAAGTTTTTGATTCAGAAGGAAAACTAATTTCAGGAGGTCCGAAACCCCATTTCCCGATTTTGGGAATAGCAAGTCTATTACTCGGAGCTATATTGGCGTTGATGGCGAGTACGTTCATCACGAGTTTGGTATATATTATATCAGGAGTTCTAATAATAGGTGCAATAAGTCAATTCGTTTTTCTAGCTAATACATCAAAGTATGCATATCTAGGTTTCTATTATTGGATAATGCCTTCAGTTATACTAATCATAGGCATCATTGCCATTGTTTACCCAACAGCTATTGCAACCGCTCCGCTATTCGTTATAGGATTGTGTATGTTGCTATACGGAGTCGTTGAGTGCATAAATGGACTAAAAGCAAATAAATGCAGAAAAGAATTCTACAAGAAAGAAGAAAATAAAACACTTAAATAAAAAGCAATAAAGCAGAGGACTGATTAATGTCTTCTGCTTTATTAAAATTATTCTTGAGGAACAAGCCCTTCTATATATTTGCATAATATTGCTATACCTTTTATATTCTCTCCTCCTTGCGGAATAATAAGATCGGCATAACGTTTTGTTGGCTCAATAAATTGGTCATGCATCGGCTTCAATACTTTCAGATATCTCTCAACAACCATTGAAACAGTACGCCCACGATCAATAGTATCTCGCTGTATATTCCTTATAAGTCGCTCATCGGGATCACAGTCAACAAATATCTTGAGATCCATAAGATCACGCAACTTCTTGTTTATCAGTGACATTATACCCTCGATAATTATGACAGGCTTAGGTTCTATATGCACTGTCTCTGGCAGACGGTTACAAAGTAGATAACTATATGTAGGCTGTTCTATAGCCATTCCGTTTCGCAAGTCATTTATTTGTTTGTTCAACATCTTCCAGTCAAACGCATCTGGATGGTCAAAATTTATAGCATGACGTTCATCTTCCGTCATATGTGAAGTGTCATTGTAATATGAGTCAAGTGGAACAACTGCCACATAATGCGGTGGTAACGCCTCTACAATCTTTCTTACTACAGTGGTTTTTCCACTTCCTGTTCCACCAGCAATGCCGATGATCGTAATTTTATCCTCCATTATATTATAATGTTATTATTATATTTGTGGCAGAAGCTAAATAAGTTCATCAAACATCACACGATAGAACTCTGCCTTCTTTTCCAACTGCATAGGATAAGCCCTACTACTGCTTGGCATTCTATATAGTTTCATTAGCCTTCCATCGAACATGAACTCTACGCTCTGTCCCATCTTTGGCATTTCCTTTATATCGTAATGGCGCATGAATATCTCTGTAGCCAATTGCCCGGCAGTAAGCACTCCCTTGCATTCTGGCAAACCTTTCAACATTGCGTCAAGATCACTAGGCTGCACTATTTCCAAATCTTTATCAGATGCAGTATTTTTAGTTCTAAGTATGCGCAATGCCGTATCAAATATAGCAATCCCCTTTTCGGCAAGAAAAGCCTTTATCATATCCAGATGAAAAGTCTTATTCTCAGCATCAACAAAATGCATTTTGTCGGCAAAGAATAGATATCCGAATATGCGCCACATATCATTTTGAAAGTTGGGATAATACCATTCAAAACACCAGCGCTTACTTGCTGGTGGAAAGGTTCCGAGCATCAGCAACTTTGCATTGCTCGGTAACCAAGGTTCAAAAGGATGTGTCTCTATCAATTAATTAGCTTGTTCTTTAACAAGGTATACACATACAGGCAAGTGATCTGAATATCCATCTAGCCATACGCCACCTGCACTTGTACGCTTAGGGCTTCCCTTATATTGTCCTTCTGTCTGGAAAAGATAAGGCATACGCTGAATCTTATTTTTCCAGAATTTCAATGTAGAAAATCCCTTGTTATCACCTTTATTGAGTAGACTTGGTGACATGATAATCTGGTCAAACAAATTCCATGCACCACGATACATTAATGTACCTGTACCCTGCTTTGCCAAAATATTATACCAAGGATTATACATATCATCAGGTCCAACCATGTCAATTTCTTCCTTTGCAGCAAGAGTCTCGTGCATACTCTTATCTGTAGGGTCGTCGTTCATATCACCCATTATAAAGATCTTAACATTTGAATCTTCTTTAAGAAGTGAATCCTTGACCGCCTTAACCTGAGTTGCGCCCCACTCACGATAAGCGGAACCATTGAAACGACTAGGTAAATGGCATACAATGAATACAACATGCTCATCTGCCAACTTACCACTAACTGTTAAGAAGCCACGTGTTTTATAACTACTGTCCTTAAGTTCTTTCTGTACATAAGGCACAAGTTTCATGTTATCCACCTTAAACATCTTCGGATTATAAAGCAATGCACAGTCAATACCACGCATATCAGGTCCCTCAATGTGGCAATACTGATAATTGCGTGCCTTTAGTGCTGGCTGACTTGTAAGATCGGTCAATACCTTGGCATTTTCAATCTCACTAAGTCCGATAACAGAACATCCAACATTAGGAAGCAAGTCTGTTCCCATATCAGAAAGTGCTTGCGCCATGTTATGAAGCTTGTGAGAATACTTCAATCCATCCCAATGATAAGAACCATTCGGAAGGAATTCATAATCATTCTTGCCTTCGTCATGACATGTATCAAACAGATTCTCTTGATTGTAAAAACCTACTGCGTAAACAGAAAACTTCTTTTGCGCTGTGGCTGTAATGCTAATCAGCAGAACTGCCAATATTAATAACTGCTTTTTCATCTATTATAAAGAATGTAATATTATTTTAATAACCTCCGCTAACACTTCTAAAAATAAGGTGTTGAACTGCAAATGTACACATTTTTATTTAATGTATATGTATGTTCTAAAAAAATTAACTTAAAATTCTTGTTAATTTAATTTTTATTTTGTTACTTTGCAAAATACTATTAATATTTATTAAACATCAAACTATGCAAAAGAAGCTCCAATTAGCACTGTTCGCGCTCTGCTATTCGTCTCTTGCACTCGCTCAGAACAATAACAATTCTCAGCAGCAGGCAAAGGCTTTAGATGAGAACGCGTTCACTTTTACAGAAGCACAGTTAGGCGAGGATGACAACATGAGTCAAAATGTAACCATCCTTAACTCTAACACTAATGCGTATGCCAGCGAGGTTGGTTATCTTTTTTCACCAGTCCGCTTTCGTTATCGCGCATTTAATCAAAAGTATAACGACATTTATATCAATGGTGCACCAGTTAACGACGTAGAACGTGGGCAGTTCAGTTTCTCATCTATTGGTGGTCTGAACCAGATGACACGTAATGTTGATTTCTCACTTCCTTTTGAGAGCAACAACTATGGAATGACAGACATGGCTGGAAGCAATAACTATAACTTCCGCAGTGGTAGCATGGCTGCAGGTCACCGTATCAGCTTAGCTGCAGCTAACCGCAATTATACTTTACGCGGTATGTATTCATACAGTAGCGGATTCAACGCTAAAGGCTGGGCTTTCAGTGGAAGTCTTACTTATCGTTGGGCAAATCGTGGATATGTAGAAGGTACATTCTATAATTCATTATCTTATTTCCTTGGCGTACAGAAACTTCTTGGAAAACATAGCTTCTCATTTGCCACATGGGGCAATCCTACAGAGCGTGCAACACAAGGTGCAGCTACTGACGAAAGCTACTGGCTTGCAAATGATAATCAGTATAACCCTTATTGGGGTTATCAGAACGGCAAGAAGCGTAACTCTCGTGTAGTTAATGACTTTGCACCTTCTGCTCTCTTCACTTGGGACTGGAACATAAATAACAAGACAAAACTCACAACAACAGTACTTGGAAAGTACAGCATGTACTCAAGTACAAAGTTGAACTATAACAATACTGATAACCCTGCTCCTGATTATTATAAGAGTTTACCAAGTAGCTTTTATGATGTATGGGGAAGCAATGCTCAATATCAGACACCACAGGCTCTAGCAGAATGGCAACGTGCCTACGACTGGTTGAATTACAGTAAAGC
>JAGPKZ010000022.1:18380-28958 GCA_018053665.1 Prevotella sp. | reverse complement strand
CCTATGCATTGGCCAGACTGGGGATTAGGACAATATAATGCCCTGAATATAGATGCCGAGATTATGGGTGACGATTTCTGGGTAGGTGGTAGCAATATTAGTGATATGCAGAATTGGCACAAACTCTTTAATTATGAAGGTGATGCTAATAACACGCTTAGTTCACTTTGGACAGTTGACTATTCTGGTATAAAGCGCTGTAATGACGTTATTAAATATTTAGGTTATGCTGCTGGTAATCTTACAGATACCAATAAAAAATGGTATGAGATGCAAGCCCGCACATTGCGAGTATTCTATTATAACATGTTGTGGCACTACTTTGGAAATATTCCTTTCTATCTTACCAATATGGAAGCTCCATACAAAGCTCCTCAGTTAAAATCCGATGACGTTTACAGTCAACTTATCGTTGAGTTGGAAGATATTTTAAAGAATGGTGATTTGCCAATGAAAATGTCTAAAACGGCTGATTATGGTCGTGTAACAAAGGCTTTTGCAATCATGATGTATGCCGAAATGGTGATGTATCAGAATGATCAATCACGTTATGCTACAGCCTTGACTTATCTACAGGAAATAATCGGCAGTACCAAGTATCAGCTTAATCCTAAATTTGCTGATATATGGGCAGAAAGTGGCGAATGGTGTGATGAGTCAATATTTGAAATCAATTATGAAGAGTCTATTTCTGAGCGTGATTGGGGATCTCCTTTGGCTATTGGTGGAACAGTACTTCCTACACTTATAAGTCCTAACAGTTGGTCTGGCGGTGATGGTTGGTCAAAGGGCCAGGATGGTTGGGGATTTCTACCCGTACGTCTTGAAACTTATGCACAGTATAATGACAATGATGCCCGTCGTAGCGCTACAGTATGGGATCTTAGAGGCAAAGACTATACAGCCCGTTATCAGGATACACATCTCTGGTTGGCAAAGTACCGTCCTTTTGATGCAAACAATGCAAATTGCCCAACATCAAAGAATCTGAACTATAATAACAATTATCGTTACTATCGTTATGCAGAAACATTGCTTGATGCTGCTGAATTGTCACTTCGCACTGGCGGTTCTGAAACAGGAGACGCAAAGACTTGGCTTAATGATGTACATACAAGAGCAGGACTCGGAGAATTGAGTAAAGCTACTCTTGACGATGTATTGAAAGAGCGCCATCTTGAATTTGTCGGTGAGGGCAAACGTTACTGGGATCTTGTTCGTACAGGTGAAGCTGCAAAGGTCTTGACCCCTGATAAATATGGTTATCGTACGAATAGTTGGACTGAAAGCAAAAAGTATATTCCTATTGCACAAGGTGAATTGGATACAGACCCAGCTTTGGTTCAGAACAAATATTAATCAAAAAGAGGAAAGAATATGAAAAATATTTTTAAATATCTGACAAGCTTCATGTTTTTGGGACTGCTCTTTACAGCTTGTTCTCCAGAAACCTTTGATGGCGCTAATGCCGACGGTATACCTTCAATATCAGATGCCGACTATACTGTTGCTGTAAATCAGTCGACAAATAATGTGACATTCCAATTAAATAACAAAGGTTGTTATCCTATTTGGAATATACAGGGGCCTCCTGATGTTAAGACTACCGTAAATGGCTATGAGAAAAAATACATTTTGGCTGGTACTTATAATTATACATTGCAGCTTGGAAACAAAAATGGATTTAGTGATGGTGTAGTCAAGGGTACATTCAAGGTTGATTCAACACGTTACGACTTTGCTCCAACTCTTGCTAACCTTACTGCAGGTGGAACTAAAGAATGGCGTGTTTCAAGTAAGGATGCTGCTCATCTTGCATGCGGAGACTCTGGTACTGACGGTACTGGATGGTGGAAAGCTACACCAGATGAGAAATCAGCTAATGGTGTTTATGATGACCGTATTACTTTTGACAATAGTAATGCGTATACTTATAGTGCTGGTGTTGATGGAAAGACATTCTGTAATCATGGTGTAACATCATTTGGTATAAGTTCAAGTTCAGATTATGATGTTGTAGCTACTACTTTCCCAGATATTAATACTAACGCAAAGTATGCTTTGGGATATGATGATGCCGCTGGTATGGTTACGATAACCTTACCTGCTAAAACACTATTCCCATATATGGCGGATCAAAAGATGATGACTGGTCCTGAAACATTTAAGATTGCTAGTTTGACTAGTAAGAAGATGACTTTGATTTATGATGTACCAGGTACTATTGCATGGCAAATCATATTGATAAATGGTGCTGATGAAGCTGTAGAAACAGCCTTTGATCCAGACAAGATTAACTGGTGTGATATCAACTCTGATTTGAATCTTGGTAAGTCATTTAATACTGCCGGTAAGATGACATTCTTCTGGTCAGACAACGATGCCTGGACACAGACAGCAGATCCAGGGTTTGCTTATGCTGACGGTGTTTATACGATTACAGTTCCTTATGCAACAAATGCAGAATGGAAAGGTCAATGCAGTATTAAAGAGATTCCAATTTCAATAGTAAAGGATGCTAACTATGACTATAGTTTCACAATCAATGCTAGTCAGGACATACAGAGAATGACTTTCAAAGTCAATAAAGATCCTGATGTAAAAGATGATCCTACTACCGCATTCTATAATGGTACTATTAGTTTGAAGAAGGGTGATAACCTTGTTCGTTTCGCTAAACGAACATCAAAGTTCGACTTTGATCAAGGTAAGATGGTCTTTGACTTTGGTGGAGCTCCTGCAAATGCTGTTCTGAAAATCAGTAACATCATTATTCAGAAACATAATCCCAAATAATTAATATGAAAGATGGAAAGACTGAGGGTGTTTGGCTTCATCCTCGTCTTTCCTTTTAAAGTTTTACAATTATAATAAATTATACAAATGAAGCATTCTATAAAACTTTTGACTCTTCTGTTGGCGGTTATTCCTTTTATATCATGTAGCAGCAGTGATAATGACGGTGGCACTGTTAATGAAACAAACATTACTTGCAGTCTTGACCATATTGCAGCTTCGGCATATCAAAAGACATATAATATTGATGTGACTTGTTCACGTGGAGATTGGACTGCTTATGCATCTTCAGACTGGATGACAGTCAGTGTTTCTGGCTCTAATTCAAAAACAGGAACAGTAGGAGTTACAATAAGTGACAATACTACAAGTGATTCACGCACTGGTGAGATCATTGTTAAGTCGGGAACAACTCGTTATACCATTCCTGTTACTCAAACTGCTCCATTAAAGGCGTCTGCCAATAGTTTGGAACTTATGTCAAAAGGTGAATCAAAGAATGTTGTCATTACAGGAAATAGTAATTGGACAGTTTCGTCTTCAGAAAGTTGGCTAACGGCAACTAAGGGAAGCAACGGAGAACTGATAATAACAGCTGTTGCAAATCAAGATCTACTTTCACGCATAGCAAAAGTAGTAGTTAATGAAGGTGATGGAACAGGCAGTTTGACAATTAATGTATCTCAGGAAAGTACTTCGGATGATAACGTCACAGTGCCAGCAGGCTATAATTTAGTTTGGCATGATGAATTTACTGATGGAACGACGTTGAATAATGACTGGACTCATGAAGCACAGCCTTCTGGTTGGGTAAACAATGAGTTGCAAAACTATGTAAACAGCAATAGTGTTACAAATCTTTCAGATGGTAAGTTAAATATAACTTGTTATAAGGGAAGCGATGGAAAAATATATTCAGGCCGAGTATATGCAAAAGTTAATACAGGCTGGAAGTATGGATATTTTGAGGCTAGAATTAAGTTACCTAAAGGCAAAGGTACATGGCCGGCTTTTTGGATGATGCCAGTGAATAATAATTTCTCTACAAATCCTTGGCCTGGATGCGGAGAGATCGATATTATGGAGGAAGTTGGTGTTGACGCCAATAGTGTTTCTTCAACTATTCATTGCACAAAATATAACAATAGTAATACATCAATTGAGCATGCAACTAAATTTATAGATACTGCAGAATCAGAATATCATGTATATGGATGTGAGTGGACTGCTGATTTTATTCGTTTTATGGTTGATGGTGTTCAGATATTGAAATATAATAATGAGGGTACTAAAGAGGCTTGGCCTTTCAATACCGCATTTTACCCAATACTAAATTTTGCATGGGGTGGTGCATGGGGTGGTTATAAAGGTGTTGACGAAACCGCTTTGCCAACCACAATGAAGGTTGATTATATGCGTGTATTCCAAAAATAATAAATGCTTATCAGAATATGAATAAGAAAACAATTATAATTCTGGCGATGTCTCTTCTTGCAATAAATGTGGGAGCACAGACTAACCCGATGAAGAAGTTTATTGATGACTTGATGTCAAAAATGACTCTACATGAAAAGATAGGTCAGTTGAATCTCATGGTAGCAGGAGACATTACTACAGGTGGCGCAATGGATACTAAGGTCGGCAGTGGAGTCGCAGAAGGTTCTATTGGCGGTGTCTTTAATGTTAAGGGCGTGGACAAGATTCGTTCCCTTCAGGATATAGCTGTAAAAAAGACAAAATTAGGTATTCCTCTTATTGTAGGAATGGATGTTGTTCACGGATATGAAACAATATTTCCAATTCCGCTTGCTCTTTCGGCTAGTTGGGATCTTCAGGCTATTGAGCGTTGTGCCCAAATTTCTGCTCTTGAAGCAAGTGCCGATGGCATCAATTGGACATATTCTCCAATGGTAGATATTGCTCTTGACCAACGTTGGGGCCGTGTTTCCGAGGGTGCTGGCGAAGATCCATATCTAGGATCACGTATCGCTGAGACTATGGTTCGCGGATATCAGGGTGATTATAGCAAGAATTATAATATAATGGCCTGCCTTAAACATTTCGCTCTTTATGGAGCTGTTGAGTCAGGAAAGGAATATAATACTGTAGACATGAGTAAGGTGCGCATGTATAATCAGTATTTGCCTCCTTATAAGGCTGCTGTTGAAGCTGGTGTAGGTAGTGTTATGTCGTCTTTCAATCTTATAGATGGTATTCCTGCTACAGCAAGTAGTTGGTTGCTCAATGACGTGTTGCGCAAGCAGTGGAAGTTTGACGGTTTTGTTGTTACCGATTATGGTTCTATTGGTGAAATGGAAGCTCATGGTTTAGGTGACTTGAAGAGTAATTCGGCTATGGCTCTCAAAGCTGGCACTGATATGGATATGTGTTCACAGGGTTTTATAAGAACTTTAGAAGAAAGCGTTAACGATGGTTCTGTTTCGGTTTCCGATATTGATACTGCATGTCGCAGAATCCTTGAGGCAAAGTATAAACTTGGTTTGTTTAAGGATCCATATAAGTATTTGGATAGCAAGCGCAGAAAGAAAGAAATCTTTACTCAACAGAATAGAGATGAGGCTAGAAAAATAGCAGCAGAGACTTTTGTGCTGTTGAAAAACAAAGATAATGTTCTTCCAATCAAGCACAGTCAGAAAGTAGCACTTGTTGGTCCGCTTGCTGATTCACGTATTAACATGGCTGGTACGTGGTGTGTTGCTTATACTCCTGATAGATATAGTACATTGCGTGAAATAATGAAACCGGATTATTATGCCCAGGGTTCTAATGTCTATGCTGATGAGGCTATGCAGAAAGCTGGTGAATTTGGCAAAGCTATAAAGCGCGTTAATGATGAACAGGCTTTGAAAGAGGCTCTCGAAGCCGCTAAGAATGCTGATGTTATTGTAGCTGCCCTTGGTGAAACTGCCGAAATGAGTGGTGAATGTGCAAGCAGAAGCGACTTGTCTTTGCCTGACGTTCAGAAGAATTTGCTTAGAAAACTTGTAGCAACAGGCAAACCAGTTGTTCTGCTAAATTTCTCTGGCCGTGCCACAGAGATGAAGTGGGAGAGTGAGAATGTTGATGCAATTATGAATGTATGGTTTGGTGGTTCTGAAACTGCGAGTGCAATATGTGATGTTTTATATGGCGATGTAAATCCAAGTGGAAAACTCACTGTAAGTATGCCGCAGGCTACAGGACAGGAACCTCTGTATTATAATCATTTACCAACGGGACGTCCTGTGGCAGAGAACGCAAAGAATTTTGCCAAATATGCAAGTAATTACCTTGATGTTCGTAATGATGCCTTATATCCATTTGGATATGGTTTGAGTTATACAACTTTTGCATATAGTGATATTCGTTTAAGTTCAAATGAAATGTCACGTGACGGAAGTATAAAGGCTACTGTTACAGTTAGCAACACTGGTAGCAGAGATGGTGATGAAATCGTACAATTATATATTCACGATAAGGTGGCGAGTATCTCTCGCCCTGTCAGGGAACTAAAAGGCTTTGAGAGGATACATCTGAAAGCAGGCGAAAGTAAGGAGGTGAACTTTGATATTACTCCTGATTTGTTGAAATTCTATGATGTAAATCTTAAAGAAGTGTTAGAGCCAGGACAGTTTGATTTGATGATAGGTTCAAGTAGTATAAATAATAAGACAACATTATTTACGGTTAATTAGATTGAATGATCCCATCTTGACGATTGTCTTGATGGGATTTTTATATGCAATATTTTGCATTTATTGATAAAAAGTCTATCTTTGCAAGATATAACTTGCGTCAGGTATGACTTGAATACATTTTCCATGAGAAAGAATATATTATCATTATTATTTTTGTTTTTTATATGCATAAATGCATTTCCGCATTCTCGTAATCTGGATTCTATATACAGTTGTCTGGATTATGAAATTGTCCATGCCAATAAATATGTAGTTAAAAAGAAAGCCATTATAAACATATTGAAGAAGCAGTTGGACAGAGCTTCAGAAAATACTTTGAAATATGCTGTTTGTTATCAACTGTATGAAGAATATAGACCATTTGAAAATAAAATGGCTATGTATTATTTGGAGAGATGCCGTAATATTGCTGAAGCGAGTAACTCTAGAAATAATGTAAATGAATGTTTGGCAAGACTATCTTTGTGTTGCTCAAATACGGGCTTGTATGATGAAGCAGAAAAATTTCTATTGCAAGTAAATGTGGATGAATTAACCAAAAGTGGGCTCGCTGTTTATTATCATGCACAGTATATATTGAATAATCAATTGGCTTATTATACCAGTGTGGAATCCATGAAACCAATATATAATGAAAAGACTCAAGAATACCAAGATAAACTATTGGCATGTCTCCCTGTTCATGACAATTTGAGATATCAAGTTTTAGAACTAAAACTTATATCAGAAGGAAAAATGCATGAATCAATGAAACTGAACACAGAATGGCTGCATCATGTAAATAAAGGATCTCATGAATATGCTATGATGGCACTGTTCAGATATTTGGAATACAAAGCTGTTCGTGATACCGTAAATATGATGTATTGGATTGCAGAATCGGCACTTGCCGATGTGCGTAATGGAGTTATGGATCAGGGATCTATGTGGGAAATTGCAAACCAGTTGGAGGAATCTGGAGATATAGAGCGCAGTTATCATTATATTACTTTCACTAGCGATTGTGCAAATGTTTATGACTCACGCCAGAGAAGATGGCAGATATCGCCTTTGCTAGCAAGAATAGCAAAGAAATATAAAACGGAAAGTGAACATAAAAATAGCCAGTTGTTAATGGCTGCTTTATTTTCTGCCCTGCTTGCATTAATGCTTCTTGTTTCTGTATTTTATGTAAATAGTCAGCGTAAGCGATTGGCTTTGACAGGAAGAAAACTGAAGTTTTCGAATGCACAGTTACACGAGATTAATTCAAAACTATCTGAGCTCAATAGACAGTTGGCTTCAAGTATTGCAAAACTAGGTGAGTCAAATCGTGTGAAAGAGGAATATATAGGGCGGTTTATGGGACTGTGCTCGTTATATGTAGACAAGATAGAGGATTTTCGCAGAATGGTGAACAAAATGGTTAAGAATAGACAGTTTGAAGAATTATTTAAGGAGACAAGATCTACCTCATTAAAGGAAAAGGAACTTGACGAATTGTATACAAACTTTGACGATGCTTTTCTTCATTTGTTTCCTACTTTTGTTGATGAATTCAATGCACTGCTTATTCCTAAAGAGAGAATTATGCTTACTGATGATGGTCACATGCCAGTGTCTCTTCGTATCTTCGCATTGATAAGGGTCGGTATAGATGATAGTTCAAAAATTGCTGAGTTTTTGCATTATTCGGTAAATACAATTTATAATTATAAAGCACGTGTAAAGAACAGTGCTATCAGTGACCGTGATGATTTTGAAAGAATAGTAAAGAAGCTAGGAGCTCAAAATAATGATTGATATTATGCTGTTAATATTCGGTATTATAAATAAAAATTATTAAATTTGCAGTCAAAAATCTGAATAAAGTGCATATAGCAATAGCTGGAAACATCGGAAGCGGTAAGACAACACTCACGGAACTGCTGGCAAAATATTATGGTTGGACTCCTAAATATGAGGCTGTAGACTATAATCCATATCTTGAGGACTATTATAAAGATATTCCAAGATGGTCGTTTAATATGGAAGTATTTTTCCTGAAAGAGCGGTTTAAGGACCTGCTTAATATGGGAAAAGAAGCAACCGACAAAACTACTATTCAGGATAGGTCTATATACGAAGGTGTATATGTTTTTACAGCAAACAATTATAAGATGGGCAATCTTGCTCAGCGTGATTTTGATACCTATATGGAACTTTTTAATTCCATGACAATGGTGCTTGACTATCCCGATTTAATGATTTATCTTAAATCAAGTGTTCCACATTTGGTCAAGAATATTCAAAAGCGTGGACGTGACTATGAACAGAAAATACCATTGGAGTATCTTGAAAACCTAAACGGATTATATAAAGATTTTATATATAATAAGTATAAAGGAAAACTCCTTGTCGTGGATGTTGACGATATTGATTATCAAAACAATAAAAAAGATTTTGCCGGAATAATAGACAAGATTGACGCTACATTGTTCGGACTTTTTTAATAACTTGAAATTTATTTTATTATGCATATAGCAATAGCTGGAAATATAGGTAGTGGCAAGACTACGCTTACTAAAATGCTTGCCAAGAGATTTGGATGGAATCCTAGATTTGAACCTGTCGACAATAATCCGTATTTGGCTGATTTTTATGTTGATATGGAAAGATGGTCGTTCAATCTACAGGTGTATTTTCTTAATAAGCGTTTTAAGGAAGTTGTTGAAATATCAAAGAGCGAGGAGACTATAATTCAAGACCGAACTATTTTTGAGGATGCTTGCATCTTTGCTCCAAATCTTCATGGTATGGGAATGATGAGTGATCGTGACTTCGCTAACTATTCTGATCTATTCGATCTTATGATTTCGCTTGTTGACTTACCTGACCTTATGATTTATATTCGCACTAGTGTTCCTACTCTTGTAAGCCATATCGAAAAACGTGGAAGAGATTTTGAGAAAACTATACGTATAGATTATCTTACAGGACTAAACAAAAGATATGAAAGTTGGATTAATGATTATAAGGGACATCTTATAATCATTGATGGCGATAATATTGATTTTGAAAACAGTCCGCAGGATTTCCAAACGATCACAGATCAGATAGATGCAGAATTATATGGATTGTTCCCTATGAAATAGACTTTGCATAATTTATTCAATACAATTATATAATTAAGATACAGGGGTAATATATATATTACTTTAATGCTTAATTCGATTATTAAAAGTGACTAAGGACCAAAGTAACTCATGGTGCTTAGTCATTTTTTTGTTGTGAGAGGTTTATTTTTGTGGCAAATATCAATTATTTTTGTTACCATGAAAAATAAAAATCCACCATAACATACATCATTTTTGATAAGTATCTTATAATCAGTAAGTTTGCTTATGTATGTTTGTGCCATATCATACATGAAACATACATGAATCATACATGTTTCCTACATAGATGTTCGGGATTGGGAGTACAAGGTCGTAATAACCGTGATAATTAATTATCGCAACGATAATTAAATTGTTTCGCGAAATGCAGAGTGATATGGGCCTAATCACTCCGCGTTTTACGAAACAGTAGGAAGTGATTAGGCCCATATTACTCAAGCAATCTATACATTCTCAAATGTATTGTTTAGATAGCTAATTTACCAAATTCAAAGTCAGATTCCCCAATAATCTTATTCTAGAGGTTCTGTCTTTAGTTCATCTGCATTTCCTGTAACAGGATTAAGTACGATATGTGTGGTGAATTTCTTTCCAAATAGTTCACCACTTATTGATTCCGTACGACCGAATTGTGCAGCGTATATATCGAAGCTCTTGTATTGCTTGTTGCCGTCATACAATGATATACGGATACTTCCTGGCAGATTTACGTATACACCACAATCGTCCTTACTTTTCTTATTGTCAACATCAAGTTTGAGTGGCGGAATGCTATGTAGGTCGGTAACACTTATATAGAAAGGTCGGCCTGATAAATCATCAGAGTCAACGAGTCCTAACTTACTAGATAAACGGAAGAGAACCTGCTTGTTTACTTCTTTTTCAGGAATGAAATTTATAACCTTCTCAATTGTATCTTTTACCGTTGTACCTTCAAATACTTGCAT
>JAGPKZ010000022.1:0-18280 GCA_018053665.1 Prevotella sp. | reverse complement strand
GTTTAGAGCCATTGCGCATAATATAAAAGTAAGTATCTTTTTCATATCAATCATTTATTCTTTTAAATGCCAAAGGCAAATATTTGATAATATCACTTGCTATAAGACATTCTTTTCCTAGTTCATGAGCTGCAAGGTCACCTGCCAATCCATGAAGATACATACCTACGATGCAAGCGTCTTTTCTGGAGTATCCTCGCGCAAGAAGACCTGTGATAATTCCTGTCAATACGTCTCCGCTGCCGGCTGTAGCCATTCCTGAATTACCCGTAGAATTGAATATCACGTTCCCGTCAGGTAAACAAAGTGCAGAATAGTGTCCTTTTAATATAATGAATGAGTGAAGATGTTCAGCCAGACGCCTTGCTTTAGAAAGTCGTTCATAACATCCGTTGCTTATATTACCGTCTATACGGTCAAACTCTTTGGGATGCGGTGTCATAATTATTTCTTGTGGCAACTGCTGCATCCATGCTCTGTGATTTCCAAGAATATTCAAAGCGTCAGCGTCAGCAACTATTGGACATTGAGCACGGCGCAACTGTGCAATAAGTGCAATGGCAGTTGTCTCGTTTTGTCCAATGCCCGGACCTATCCCCAATACGTCAAAATCATCAGTATCAACAGGTTCTGAATATATTGTTTCTTCCTGGTCCAACTGTAATACAGCTTCGGGAACCGAAATCTGCAATATGTCATAATTTCGTTTAGGCGAATGCACAATGACCTTACCTGCACCCGATCTCAGACATGCTTTTGAAGCAAGTACCGCAGCGCCCGCCATGCCATAACACCCTGCAATAAGAAGAGCTGTTCCCATATTGCCTTTATGGGCAAAGTCGTTACGATTTTTTATCCTTGTTCGAACATCGTTTTCTTCTAATATGTAGTATTGACAGCATGTGTTGCCGATGTATTCATGAGACAATCTTATGTCCAGCACCCTTACTTCACCAAGAAATTGCTGACAGTCAGCTAAAAGCATACTAAGCTTGAGTTGCTGTAAAGTGAAAGTTATATTGGCACGTATGATGTTTTGCCTTATGTTGTATGTATTGTCTTCTGTCATTAGTCCAGACGGGATGTCTATACTTACAACTTTTGACTTGCTTTGGTTAATGTATCTTATCAATGATGCAAATCCTCCGGCAAGAGGCTTGCTTAATCCACTTCCGAATAAACCGTCAATAACGACGGTTTCTGCATCTAACTGTGGAGGATCAAAATTAAGATTGATTTCCGTAAAAGCTTTTATATTTTTACATTCAGCAATCCTTTTCTTTTTGTTTTCGCAATCGTCAGACAGATGGCTGTGAATATTAAAAAGATAAACGCTCACCTGGTATCCGCTTTCTGCCATCATGCGTGCAACGGAAAGTGCATCACCTCCATTATTACCTGGACCGGCAAATACCACAAACGGTGTTTTTGTAGTCCAGATATTGGTGATAGCGTGTGTCAAAGCCTTAGCCGCTCTCTCCATAAGGTCAATAGAGGAAATTGGCTCGTGCTCTATAGTATAATTGTCCAACTCATGTATCTGAGTGCTATTAAATATCTTCATAATGCTGCAAAAATACAAAATTAATGCTAATCAGTAGGTATAGTTCCACATATTTTTAGTAATTTTGCAACAAAATATTTTAATTCGCACTATGAGCTTTGTTAAAATCAAGGACAAAACGTTTAAAACGTTTATTCCGGAATCAGAGATTCAACAACGTGTTAAGGTTGTTGCTGAAAAGATCAACAAGGATATGGTAGGTAAAAACCCACTCTTGCTGGCAGTATTGAACGGTTCTTTTATATTCGCGGCTGACTTGATTCGCAATATCAACATCCCTTGTGAAATTTCTTTTGTGAAATTGGCATCTTATCAGGGTACCACTTCTACAGGTAAGATTAAAGAAGTTATAGGTCTTAATGAGGATCTTGCAGGAAGGACTATCGTTATCGTTGAGGATATCGTTGATACTGGTTTCACAATGAAGAGTATGATAGAGAGTTTGGGTACACGTAACCCAGAGGCTATTCATATTTGTACTCTTCTGTTTAAACCAGGAAAACTTCAGGTGCCTTTGAATATAGAATATGCCGCAATGGAAATCCCAAACGACTTTATTGTTGGATATGGCTTGGATTATGACCAGCAAGGTCGCCAGCTTAGGGATATTTATACTGTTTGTAACGAAACAGAGATCGTGAAATAAATTATAATAATAAAGAAACAGATGAAGAATATTGTTATATTCGGAGCTCCTGGTGCCGGTAAGGGTACTCAGAGTGACAAAATGATTGAGAAGTATGGTTTCGGGCACATCTCTACTGGTGACGTGCTTCGCAACGAAATTAAGAATGGTACAGAACTTGGCAAGACTGCAAAGGGATATATTGACAATGGTCAACTTATTCCTGACGACTTGATGATAAATATCCTTGCAAGTGTTTATGATACATTCGGAAAAGACCATAAGGGAGTAATTTTTGATGGTTTTCCACGTACAACTCCACAGGCTGAGGCTTTGAAGAAAATGCTTTCAGAGCGTGGTCACAAGATTGCTGCTATGATCGAACTTGATGTTCCTGAGGAGGAACTTATGGCTCGTCTTATCAACCGTGGCAAAGAAAGTGGACGTAGTGATGATAACGAAGAGACTATAAAGAAGCGTCTAAACGTTTATCACACACAAACATCTCCACTTATCGACTGGTATGAGAAAGAAGGTGTGCACTATCATGTAAAAGGTTTCGGAGCTTTAGATGAAATCTGTGCACGTGTAAGTAATGTTATTGATAACATTGCTGATTAATTTAATTAAAAAAAATAATGGCTGAATCCAACTTCGTTGACTACGTTAAGATTTATTGCCGCTCTGGTAAGGGCGGAAGAGGCTCCATGCACTTGCGTCATGTGAAATACCAACCTAACGGCGGTCCTGACGGCGGTGATGGCGGACATGGTGGAAGCGTATATTTAAGAGGTAATCACAACTACTGGACATTGCTTCACTTGAAGTATCAGCGTCATGTGGCAGCTGAACATGGAGGCAATGGCGGTAGAGAGAAATGTCATGGTACCGACGGTAAGAACTTCTATATAGATGTGCCTTGCGGTACTGTGGCATATAATGCCGAAACAGGTAAGTTTGTCTGTGATGTGGCTTATGATGGGCAGGAAGTGCTTTTGTTGAAAGGTGGTCGTGGTGGATTGGGTAATTTCCAGTTCCGTACGTCTACTAATCAAGCTCCACGATTTGCGCAGCCTGGAGAACCAATACAGGAGATGAATATCATCCTTGAATTGAAACTCCTTGCAGATGTAGGTCTTGTTGGACTGCCAAATGCTGGTAAGTCTACTTTGCTTTCTTCATTGTCAAGTGCTCGCCCTAAAATAGCCAATTATCCTTTCACAACATTGGAACCTTCATTGGGTATTGTCGCATATCATGATAATAAGTCGTTTGTGATGGCTGATATCCCTGGTATCATTGAGGGTGCAAGTGAAGGTAAGGGACTTGGACTTAGATTCCTTAGACATATTGAGCGTAACTCTCTGTTCCTATTTATGGTTCCTGGTGACTCTGATGACATAGAACACGAATATGAAGTGTTGCTTAATGAACTTAAGAAGTTCAATCCAGATATGCTCGACAAGCACCGTGTGTTGGCAGTTACGAAATGTGACTTGCTAGATCAAGAACTTATTGAGATGCTGAAAGAATCTTTGCCAGATTCGCTTCCGGTAGTGTTTATTTCTTCTATCACAGGATTTGGACTAAATGAACTTAAGGACGTCTTGTGGAGTGAACTCAATAGTGAAAGCAACAAGTTGCAGGAAATAGTTTCTGAAGATACTCTTGTGCATCGTGATAAGGATATGTCTGCATTTGCTGATGAAATTCTTGCAGAAGGTGTAGATGAGGAAGATGTTGAGTTTGTTGATGATGATGATGTCGAAGATCTTGATGACTTCGCTTACGATGAAGATAAGGATGCTGAATGATTAAGCCTTTATTGAAATATTATGACTTCGCCGATGGTGTCAAAGCTTTCAGCTCTACTCGAAAGGGTGGAGTAAGTAAAGGCAGTTTCGGTGAGTTTAATATTAATGCTTTCTGTGGTGACGAAGATTTGTGTATTGCGGAAAACAAAAAGGCTTTAGCTGAAGAACTTTGCATTGATGTGGAGAATATTATAATTCCTCATCAAATTCATAGAATAGAATGTCGCGCTATCGCTCCTGAGTTTTTTGCTCTGCCGGATAAAATCCGTATGATGCTACTTGACGGAGTGGATTGTGTGCTTACTGATATCAAGAATTTATGTATTGGGGTTTCTACAGCTGATTGTATTCCAATTCTTCTTTATGATGATGAACACCACGCCGTAGCTGCAGTGCATGCAGGCTGGCGTGGAACTCTTAACCGCATTGCACATCGTGCCATAGTGGAAATGTGCAATGTCTATAAATCTAATCCATCACGCATTAAGGCAGTGATAGGACCTGGTATATCTATGGAAAACTTTGAAGTCGGTGATGAGGTCTATCAGCAGTTTGAAACTGTTGGATTCAATATGTCGCTCATTTCAAAGAAATACGAAAAATGGCATATTAATCTTCCTGAATGTAATCATATTCAATTAAGGGAGGCAGGACTGAAAGATGAAAATATCTTGATGTCTGGAATATGTACCTTCTCTCGCTCCGAGGATTATTTCTCAGCCCGCAAGCTTGGACAGCATTCGGGAAGAATATTCTCTGGAATTATGATTTCTGAATAGTCGATTGTGTCAATCCGCTTTCAGATTGCTACTACTATTTTTATTTTTAACCTTTGATGAATCTTTATGAATTTCAATTTGAAACACTTTTTGCTGGGTGCTTCGCTCATAGTGACTATGTCTGCTATGACTCCCGCAAAAAAAACTTTCTCTGCTGCTGAACAGCAACAGATTACTATTCCTACGTCGGGACTTTTTGATCATTCTAATGCTTTTAGCATAGATTTTGGTGTTATGGGAAGCAATAGCTATTTTTTTCCATTGCCTGTTGGCAAGGTAAAAGTAGTCGATGATAATCAGGCACTAGAAATTTCTACTTCTGCCGGTGATGCTGTTAAGGCTATGTTTGGTGGTATTGTCCGTTTATCACGAAACGTAAATGGTTCAGGAAATGTTGTTGTTGTAAGGCATGATAACGGTATAGAAACTGTTTATGCCAATAATGCGCAGAATTTAGTTAATGTTGGACAGCGTGTAAAGGCTGGACAGACTGTGGCTATTGTTGGCTCTGATGCAGGACGTACATATTGTAAGTTCTATTTCATGGTTAATGGTGGTCGAGTTAATCCTAAGACGTTCATAGACTTGAATAGTCATATATTGCGCAAGCAGACTGTCTTGTGCAAGAAGAATGGAAATTATGTAGATGTATCTGTTGTTGGAAATTTAGAAAGACAGCCTAAAGATACCAAAGACATCGTTGCTTCTGCTAACGATGATAAAATTGATTTTACTGATTTAGCAAAATCAGAATGGGCTTATCCTTTACCAGGGAGTCATGTTATAAGTCCTTTCGGTGGTGCTCGTCATCATCCAGGTGTCGACCTTAAGACACGCCCGAATGATAATATATGTTCGGCATTTGACGGAGTTGTGACTATGTCTGGAAATTATTTTGGATATGGTAATTGCATAAAAATCAAACATAATAATGGTCTTGAGACATTGTATGGTCATCAATCACGTAACTTGGTGAGATGCGGTGATAAGGTCAAGGCTGGACAGATTATAGGACTTACAGGTAGAACGGGACACGCAACGACTGAACATCTGCATTTCGAGATATTCTTCAAAGGACATAGATTAAATCCATCGTCCGTATTTGATAATGCTAACAAGTCATTGCAACAAGTCACCCTTTCCTTGAAAAATGGAGTTGTGAAGACTCAGCGCAATTACTTCGCTAAAAATTAGATGAATCAGATAACTTTGATTCATATCATAATAAAAAAAAAGCTCCCTTTAAATAAGAGAGCTTTTATTTATTACTTGTGTCTGTTGGTCCTTTGTTCGCGGTATTTCGCCTTTTGGCGTGCGCTTCCGGAACCATGAGCACCTGTGATGTACTTTTTCTTTTTGGCTTTGGTTTTTACTTTTTCTTCTTTGACTTCGCCATTAGAAGGTTTTTTAAAAACTATACCCAACTCGATAATTTCGTCGATATCACTCATATATTTATTTTAATGATGGAATAAGCGTACTCCTGTGAACGACATAGCGATACCATACTTATCGCATGTATCGATAACATTGTCGTCGCGTATTGAACCACCCGCTTGTGCAATATATTCTACACCGCTTTTGTGGGCGCGCTCTATGTTGTCTCCGAATGGGAAGAATGCATCACTTCCAAGTGCCACTTTGGTGTTTTGAGCAATCCATGCCTTTTTTTCTTCCATCGTGAAGACTTCTGGCTTTTCTGTAAAGAATATCTGCCATGTTCCGTCACGGAGCACGTCGTCATGTTCTTCACCTATATAAACGTCTATGGTATTATCGCGGTCTGCACGACGGATTCCTTCTTTAAAAGGAAGGTTCATGACCTTTGGTGCTTGACGCAACCACCATGTGTCAGCTTTGCTTCCTGCAAGACGAGTACAGTGTATACGACTTTGCTGACCGGCTCCAATACCGATAGCTTGACCGTCTTTTACATAGCATACAGAATTACTTTGTGTGTATTTAAGTGTTATAAGCGCAATTATTAAATCGCGTTTTGCCTCTTCTGTGAAAGTCTTGTTCTTTGTTGGAATATTCTCATATAGCTTTGGATCATCTAGTTTTATCTCGTTACGTCCTTGCTCAAAAGTTATTCCGAATACCTGCTTGTGTTCTATTGGAGCTGGTTTGTATGAAGAATCAATTTTTATAACGTTGTATGTGCCTTTGCGCTTATCTTTCAATATTTCTATTGCTTCTGGAGTATAGTCAGGGGCAATAACACCATCGCTAACTTCTCGCTTCAATAGAGTCGCTGTAGCTGCGTCGCATGTGTCGCTTAATGCAACAAAGTCTCCGTATGAACACATGCGGTCTGCTCCGCGTGCACGTGCATAGGCGCATGCCAAAGGAGTAAGGGGAATCTTTACGTCATCAACAAAATAAATTTTCTTCAATGTATCGCTAAGAGGCAAACCTATAGCTGCTCCTGCTGGAGATACATGTTTAAAACTTGCTGCTGCCGGAAGCCCAGTGGCTTCTTTCAGTTCTTTTACTAATTGCCAACTGTTTAGTGCATCAAGGAAATTGATGTACCCAGGGCGACCGTTAATGACTTCGATTGGTAATTCACCTTCTTCCATATATATTCTGGAAGGTTTCTGGTTTGGATTACATCCGTACTTTAAAGCTAATTCTTTCATTCTTGAGGGTTAATTAAACTTTTTGCAAAGATAATCATATTTTTTTTATTACCTTTGCAACTGAGAAATTATTTCATTAGGTTATGAAACGTAAAATTGGTATCCTGCTAAAGGAAGTGGGGACAAAACTTGTAGAGAAAGCGAAGATTGGTAATGACTTTGAGAAAATGTCTCTCTTTTTCTCTCAGCATCACATCAATCTCAAATCATCTTCTTTGAAGAAAATCTGGCATTATCTTTCTGATGTCGAAAAACCTTCTCATGAATTTTTGGATAGATTGGCGTTGTTTGCCGGATTCCAGAATTGGGAAAGTTTAAAGGATACTTTTATGGATGATGAAACAAAAACTAAGAAATAAAAAAGAGGTTATGCTTTATGCATGACCTCTTTTTATTTCTTTTCTGAAGATCCTCAGGATTATTATCCCTTAACAGTTCTCTTCTCAGCAATACGAGCTTTCTTACCTGTAAGCTTACGAAGATAGTACAACTTAGCGCGACGTACTTTACCACGCTTGTTTACTTCAATTGAATCGATGTTTGGTGACTCCATAGGGAAGATACGCTCTACACCTATTGTTCCTGACATCTTACGAACTGTGAAACGTTTTTTATCACCATGACCTGAAATTTTGATAACAACACCACGGTAAAGCTGGATACGCTCTTTTGAACCCTCGATAATTTTGTAAGCGACTGTGATTGTGTCACCAGAGTTGAACTTTGGTAATTCTGTGCCGGTTGCAAATGCTTCTTCAGCAATTTTAATTAAATTCATTTCTTATAATTAAATATGTTTATCGTCCAACGCAACTTAGCCTGCAACACTTCTGCAGCCAGCGGTTTCGCCGAAAAGCTGTGCAAAGTTACAAAAAAGATGAGACTTACAGTTGCTATATCTGAAGTTTTTTTTGAATTTAACAATATTTCTTCTTTTTCTCAGGCAAAATAACTACCTTTGTGACAGTTAATTACAAACTTATGTACAAGAAATTATTACTGTTTTTAATTGTTCCTGCTGCTTTAGGAGTGTCTTCTTGCAGGCAACATTATGAGTTGCTCGACATCAGTCGTAGTCGTATTTTAGTTGATAGTTGCTATGATGTTGCTCCTGATAGGGAGGCGCAGACTTTTCTTGCTCCTTACCAACATAGGGTGGATAGCATCATGAGTCCTGTTGTCGGCGAGACTGCTGAGTATCTTTATTCGCGCAAGCCAGAGAGCCCATTGTCTAATCTTCTTGCGGATATTTTATCATGGGGTGGTAACGGTTTTAATGAGAAAGTTGATTTCTCATTATATAATGTAGGTGGTATCAGAGCTGCGTTTGCCAAAGGTAAGGTTACCTATGGTGATGTTGTTGATGTTGCTCCTTTTGAAAATAAAATTTGTTTTCTGTCACTTACAGGTTCAAAAGTTCGTGAACTTTTTACCGAAGTAGCTGATTTGGGTGGAGAAGGATTAAGTCATGGTGTTAATTTAGTTATTACAAAAGATGGTAGATTACTTGAGGCTACTATTAATGGGAAAGCTATTGATGATAATGCCACTTATCGTGTTGCAACGCTCGACTATCTTGCTCAGGGTAATGATGGTCTAGATGCATTCAAGTATGGAACTGACGTCATTTCTCCTAAAGGAAATGATAATAATGTTCGATTTATTATTATGAATTATTTCCGTGATAAAATGGCTCATGGTATTGCCGTCGATTCTAAAGTTGAGGGCAGAATTGTTTTAAGATAGTGTTGAATTGATTAAAATGAATTATATGAAATTTAGATATCTGTTTATTGCAGTTTTATGCAGTCTTGCTTCAGTTGCTTTTGCACAAAAGCATTTGACGATATTGCATACGAATGATACTCATAGTTGTATACTTCCTTTGAAGACAACTCTTGCCGATACATTGCTTGCAGGACGTGCTGGATTCGTACGTCGTATTTCTATGATAGATCAGGAAAGGGCTAAAGATAAGAATTTGCTCCTTTTTGATAGTGGTGACTTTTCTCAGGGATCACCTTTCTATACTCTTTTCAAGGGGGATGTGGAAATTGGATTAATGAACAGAATGCATTATGATGCCAGCACAATAGGTAATCATGAGTTTGATTTCGGTATTGAGAATATGGCTCGTATATTTAAAAAGGCTAATTTCCCAATATTGTGTTCTAATTATGATCTTAAAGGAACTCCACTAGAGGGTGTCGTGAAGAAATACACTATAATAAAGAGAAATGGCGTTAAAATAGGTTTGTTTGCACTTGATCCAAAGTTAGAAGGGCTTGTCTCTAAGGCGAATTATGGTATCATTAAATACTTGGACCCTGTAGCTGTTGCAAATGAAATGGCAACGATGCTGAAGAAGGATAAAAAGTGTGATTTGGTTATATGTATTTCTCACCTTGGTTGGGAAGAGAAGGGTATGGGTGATCAGATGATGATTGCTGGCTCTCGAAATATTGATATCGTCCTCGGTGGGCATTCTCATACTTATTTCAAGACTCTTCATTATGTTAAGAACCTAGATGGAAAGGATATTCCTGTTGACCAGAATGGCAAGAATGCTATCTACGTCGGCAAAATGGTATTGGACCTTACTCAAAGTAAAAAGTAAGTACAATCATTTTAGAGTGTGCTTCGCTTATCGAATTAGCATAAGGAAGCATACTCTTGTCTTCTATCCTTTTTATATGGTCCTTATCTAGACTGTTCATCAAACTATACATGAATTTAAGTTCAGGTCTGACTTTGAAAAAGGGTAGGTAGAAATCGCAGCCAAGTCCTATTTCTGCAAATGTGTCGTATCGTTTTAATTTAATATAGTCTTTATCTTTTCCGCTTAGGTTTATAGCTGGTGTTATTCCTCCAAGTATATACGGACGGTGGTTATTAAAGCGTGGTGCAGCGAATATCAGGTCTATCGGTGTTGCGATATATACTGTCTTCATATCTTGTTGCTCTTCAGTTGCTTTTTCTGTACTGCTATTGTGAAATACTATATGTCGTGATCCGAAATACATTGTCGGTGCTATACGAAGTTGTAGAAATTCATTTATTCTAAATTCTCCATACACGCCAACATTGAATCCCATGTCCCATCTATTCTGGTCTGCCGATATTATTTGTTTTGTAACGGTTCCGTTTTCGTTATTTATAGTTTGTGATCCAACATTCATAAGTTCTAAGTCCTGAACATGTGTACCTATGGCTATGCCTAGATGGAATGGGCGTAAATCCGTATAGGGACGGTTTTGAACAATTCGTTCCTGACTGTTTGCCATCATACTGATACTTATGGCAATACTTGTTATTATAAACGTTTTTATATTCATTATTATATTAACGTATTATCCTAATTCTTATTGTATAGTCCTTTATTGAGATAAAGTATAAATAGTTTAAAAAAGCATACCTAAAAGTAGGTATTTCGATTTTAATATGTATCTTTGCAACGTACTTTTTGGCCTTAAAGCCTGAGGTACATATTACAAAAACATTATTAATATTATAATTTAATTTATTATGGCTTACGTAATTAGTGATGACTGTATCGCTTGTGGTACATGTATTGATGAGTGCCCATCTGGAGCAATTTCTGAAGGTGAAAAGTATTCTATTGACCCTGATATGTGTACAGAGTGTGGTACTTGTGCTGATGTTTGTCCTAACGAGGCAATCAGCCTTCCTGAGTAAGGAATTACTGCAAAAAATATAAGCGACACGCAAGTGTCGCTTTTTTTGTGCTCAAGAATCAGAGCTGTCTAGTTTATTTGATATATAGGGTAACTCGTTTTCTTAAATATATCTGATTGATATAATCTACTGAATAAAAAAACAGGCAAGATTGCTTTCGCTCTCTCGCCTGTCCTGTTTAGTGTGATGTATTATTAAAAAAACTATTTCTTAACATCTTCAGTCTTGTCCATTCCAAGAGCTGCACGAGCATTCTTGTCGTTTGGATCAAGCTTTATCAACTGTTCGTAGATAGGCTTTGCTGAATCCAGGTTCTGCTTTGTTATCCAATAGTAGTAACCTAGGTTTGCTAATGATGACTTCAAAGTATTCGTCTCGTCTTCGTCACGATTTTCCTTGTTGCCAAGCAAACCTACAACCTTATTGAAGAACTCAACGCTCTTGTCATCTTGACCAGCTTTAGATGCCTGCATACCTGCCATGTTGTATACCCATGCTGCGATAGTAGGCCATTTAGTTGCCATCTGCTCATATATACCGTAAGCTTTATCTAGGTTAGCCTGCTTGTTAGCATCTCCCTTGTCAGCTTTTTGTGTGTATATACTAGCAAGTTTTGCATAGTCTGATGGTGTTGCATCCTGATTGTTGGCCATATACTTCTCGCTATATTCCAAAGCTTTGTCTTCTTGACCCATTTCTGCATAAGCGTCAGCAATGTATTGATATGGTTTGAAGTTATTCTTCTCCATATCAAAAGCTTTGTTATATTGGTCTATAGCTTGTTGGTACTGTTTGTTTCCCTTCAATGCCAAACCATAGTATATGTAGTCACGTGCACTTTTTTCTACAGAGTCTGTTGTGATAATCTTGTTTGCATAAGTAATTGCCTCGTCAAACTTCTGTACGTCAACAGCGCTCCAAAGTGCAACACGGTCGAAAGTTATGTTTTTAGCAAACTTCTGTGTACCGAGCTTTGCAATGTCAAGACTTTCATCTTTCTTGTTGTTCATATATGCTGATACAGCATAAGCTACAAGGTAATACTCGTCTAGACTTTCTTTCTGTGTCTTTGCGAAATATTCGTATGCCTTACTATAGTTTCCACCAAGATAGAAATTGTTTCCGGCTTCTGCCTCGATAGGGTAATCTGGACGTATTTGCTTCAAAAGGTTTAGAGCTCTTTCGCTTTCTTCCGGACTACGCTTTCTGTAAACATTTGCATAACGCATGTAGCCATTAGGATTCTTTGGGTCCATTGTCATACTTTGCTGATACCACATTGCGGCATCTCCACCGTCATCTTTCATTGCTGAGATATCACCAAGAAGAATGTATGCATCACCGTAATCCTTGAACTTGGTAATTACCATGTTAGCTATCGCTGAGGCGTCATCGTATTTCTTACTCATCAACAAGGTGTTACCAAGTGCTACAAGAGCCTTTGGATCTTTCTTGAATTCTTTTTGATACTCTTTTGTCAAGTCCTTGATACCTTTTGCGTCAAGGTTAGCGTTAGACTTGAGAGTCTGCTCTATTGGCTTCAGTAAATCACTGTAATTAGCGTTCTGAGCCATTACCGGTACTGACAATCCCATCATCAGCAAACCAGCTACAAGGTATTTCATCTTTTTCATAATCTTGTTTGTTAGGTAACATTTCAAACTTTTATCTATGACGTTTCATTAGATAAAAAGTTTAAATCTTAAATGTTTATTTTTTTACTTTTACAGTTCTTATGCTTATGTCACCTCTATATGGCAGTAAGCCGGATTTGAAGATGATAAGTTGTCCTGTCGGACCTGAAATATAGTTAGCGAAACTCCAAGGCAAAGCTTTGCTTGGGTCTACAACTATTGCATATATAGTTCTTGCGAATGGATATCTTCCATCCAGCAGGTATGCCTGGTATGGCTTCCAACTGTTCATTGGCGTAGCCTTATCCTTAATGGATACAGACATTACATGAATATTCTTATTAAATGTTGTGTTGGTGGTGTCTCGCTTGTCATTAAGCCAGTTCGAACCAATCACACCAATGGCATTAGGATTTTTGTTTACGTAGTTGATAACTTCCTTACTGCTATTTGCAGCAACGATGTTGTCACTAATGATTGGTTTGCCACCTAGTATGGAGTCAACTACATAATGTAATGTTGCTGAACTCTTGTTGTCAAACACAACCTCTATGCCACCTCTTTTTGATCTTGGATATATTTGATTCCAATTCTTAACCTTTCCGCTTAAAACTTTCTTCACGTCGTTTACAGTTATGCATGTATCGTTGTTGTTTTTGTTAACGATAAGTGCAAGTCCGTCGTATCCGATTGGAAATACAGAAGGTATAATGTTTTTAGTCTTGATATAGGCTATTTCACTTGGTTTCAAACCACGTGAAGTGATTAACAGGCAAGTCTTTAGGTCTCGAATCATCTTTAGACCAGTTAGCTCGTCTGTGTACAGAGGTTTAAGATGTGCCTTTGGGTATTCAAACTCAAATTGCTGTCTTTCTTCCTCAATAATTGGACTAAAACTTTCGTCAGAGACGAATTGAATCGCCCCTGACGTCGGTGTATCAGTTCTACTACCTTTAGGTTTATTCTCATTGCAAGATGAGAATACTCCTAAAGACAGCGTTAGTCCTATAAATATATAAGATAAGTTCTTATTCATTTACTGCAATTTAAATTGCACAGGTACATTAAATTTAACTCGAACAGCAGAACCATTCTGCTTACCTGGTTGCCAGTTAGGCATGCTGCTAACGACGCGAGCTGCTTCACGGTCAAGTGATGGGTCAACAGAACGTACTACATGTACATCTGTGATAGAACCATCGCGCTCAACAACGAATGAAACGGTTACACGACCTTGAACACCATTTTCCTGAGCAACTACAGGGTACTTAACGTGTGTGCTAAGATAGCTCAGAAGTGCGCCTTGTCCTCCTGGATATGAAGGCATAACTTCTACTACGTCGAATACCTTGTTGGTAACTTCTTCCTTAGGAGCTGGTGGAGGAGTGTTTACAGCGATATCGTTGCGCACTGCCTCTATGTTACGATCCTTGGTTCCGTCATGGTTTTCTGCACCAACGGCAACCTTGTCATCCAACTTATCCATCTGCTTTACCTGATTTTCCTCTTTTACGAGTTCATCTTTTTTGATGATAGGAGCAGTAAATTTCTGAGTCTGACGAGCAACAGGAATCTCCTTCTTAGGTTCGATTTTCGGTTTAATAACCTCTTTCTTTTCGTTCTTCTTAGCATCTTTCTGGAGTTTAGAAAGTTCCATAGCCTCCATGTAAGCTGCTTGCTGTTCAGCCTGTTTTTGTTCAATGACTTTCCATGCGAGAAAACCTCCTACCAGAGCTGCAGCAATGACTAAGATTATAAGAGATTTGATGTTTCGACCGGAAGTACCCTTACGAAGCTGGTATGCTCCATAAGTCTTGTTCTTGCCGTCGAACACCATATCGACCCATTTAGGATCGTATAAGTCTATTTTTGCCATTTTGTTTCTTTTTAAATTGTTTCGTTACTTATCGATTAGAGTCTTACGCCTTTCAACTTGAGAAGTTTCGCGTCGTCAGAATTAATCTTATCGATAACGTAAGTACCAATACTTAGAATCTGCATTTCATCGAGAGCGTCCACCATATTCTTATATGATGCGTTGTCTGAAGGTTTGATGATGATAGTCAGAGTAGGAATCTTACCGTCATTGAGCTCTCCACCTTTGATCTTGCTAAGCTTAGACTGATATATACTGTCAGTGTACATCTTTGGATTCTTAGCCTTATCGGCGTTAAGTTCTTTAACTGCAAGTTCGATACGTGTTACAGGCTTTACTCCATTTGCTGTAGAGTGATTTCTCAAGATCTTACGAATACCATCATTACCCCAAGTTGTTTCCTTGAGCCATCCTGGATTGCTATACTGAGGGATACCCTCACCATAGAAGATCTTGTTATCAGCTGTTACATACAGAGTGATTGACTCTGAAGCCTTAGCCTCGTTCTTCTGTTTCTCTAGAGTGTTCTTGTCATTACTTGGCATTGTCAGCTCCATTGTCTGAGATTTGCTCAATGTTGTACACAGCATGAAGAACGTGATAAGAAGCATTAGCATATCCACCATAGGCGTAAAGTCTACGCGGACATTCATCTTTTTCTGTTTGCTTTCTTTCTTTGCCATTTATTCGTCCCCCTGTTTTTTAAGCTGTGTAATCATGTAATAATGACTTTCGTCCATGTCCTGGAGTTCATTCATCACCTTCCTAACAGTCTTGTAAGGTGTAGTAGCGTCTGCCTTAAGTGCGATCTTGAGGTTCTCGTTAACTGTACGAGCTTGCTCAACCCACTGTTGGAATTCGCTCATGCTGCCCTTGATACTATCCAATGGAATACCTTTCGTGTTCAAAGTCTTCTGACGTGTCTGTGTAGACATTGCCAAATAACCGCTGAGTTCGTTCATTGGAACACCGAATGTTGATTCGTTCTTGAAAGTCTTAGACTGCTTGTCACTTAGTGTAACACCAAACTTGCTAGTCATCGCAGCTAGTGTCTGACCTAACTGGTCGGTGTTGTCTATACTCATAAATACCTGACCTTCGCCTGTCGGCTTACCGGACTTGTCCTTTTCGGGACTTACCAGGATGGTCAGGACGCCGTTCTCAGGCACCTTTATCTCAGACACAGACCCTGGAGTGTTCACCTTCACTGGCTCATTCTTAACGAATGTTGATGTCAGCATAAAGAAGGTAAGCAGAAGGGTCATAACGTCTGACATAGGCGTCATATCGATCCAAACGTCACTTTTCTTAATTTTTACTTTACCCATAGCGATAAATATTTAAAGGGTTAGTAAAGATTAAGCTTCTTCTGTATGGTTAGCTTCGTATGTCTGAGCAATTGAGTAACCAACTTCGTCGAGTGCGTATGTCAACTTGTCTACCTTGTTTGTGAAGTAATTGTAAGATACAACAGCGCACCATGATGTACCGATACCGAATGCAGTATTGATCAAAGCCTCAGAAATACCTGCAGAAAGTGCAGCTGAGTCTGCGCCACCACCTGCTGACAAAGCAGAGAATGAACGGATCATACCAACAACAGTACCAAGAAGACCTGTAAGTGTACCAAGTGTTACGATTGTAGCAACAATAGGAAGGTTCATTGTAAGAGTTGGCATTTCAAGCTGAGTTGCCTCCTCGTGAGCCTGCTGAATCTTAGAAATCTTCTGAGACTTCTTGATAGATGCATTTGCACCTGATTCCATTTCCTTGTAAGCGTTAAGAGAAGCTGAAACAACGTTTGCTACAGAACCCTTTTGCTTGTCACAAAGCTGCTGTGCTTTTGCGAAATCGTTAGCATTAAGAGCTGACTTGATGTTTGCAACAAACTTAGGAAGTGAACCCTTACCGAAAGCTGTCTTAAGTGCAAGTGCACGCTCAATTGACATAGCCAAAACTGTAAGAAGAAGAGTGTGAATAACTGGTACGATAACACCACCCTTGAAGATAGTACCCCAAACGTCTGCAGGTATTGTCTTTGCTACTCCGTCTTGGAAGTGCATTTCGTTACCAAACCAGAGATTGAACAAAGTAAAAGCGATAATTCCGCAAACTACGATGATCCAGAATGCGCCTCTTACTCCCTGAAAGCCCTCAGATTTCTTAGGGCTGGCTGTTTTTTGTGAAGTTGCCATAATTTTAAAATTTTTAATTTTTAGTTATTAATAATATTAATGTTTATTTTGATTTAATGTTATTGTCAAAAGATGCCTTTCGGTCCTCGTACTTTTTTTGTTTGGCAAAGATAGCAATTTATGAATAACTACGAACTTAATTAAGAAGTTTTAACGATAGATTGTTTTAATTTTAATCATATCGTTACAAATTTTTCTTTTTTGTTTCGTTTCAGTTATTTTAACTTTGCTAAATTCTCCTTGATTCTGTGCATTGCTTCTTTGATGTTTTCATCACTTGTAGCATAACTCATTCTGAAACATTCAGGATCTCCGAAGGCATCACCGCCAACTGTTGCGACATGAGCTTTCTCTAGAAGATAGAGTGCAAAGTCGGTTGAGCTGTTTATTGTCTTTTCGCCATTGCTCTTTCCAAAGAAACTGCTACATTTTGGGAAGAGGTAGAATGCACCTTCTGGTACGTTCACTTCTAGTCCTGGAATGTCTTTAGCTAGTTCTACTATAAGGTCACGACGACGTTCAAACGCCTTGCGCATGTCCTCTACACAACCTTGCTCTAGTGTGTAGGCTGCTTCAGCAGCTTTCTGACTTACAGAACATGGACCACTTGTGTATTGTCCTTGCAATTTATTGCATCCCTTTACGATCCATTCAGGAGCAGCGATATAACCGATTCTCCATCCTGTCATTGCATAAGCTTTTGATACACCGTTTACGATGATAGAACGTTCTTTCATTCCCTCAATCTTGGCTATGCTGGCATGCTTGCCTATATAGCTAATGTGTTCGTATATCTCGTCAGCCAATACGTACATTCCTTCATGCTTCTTGATTACTTCAGCTAGACCAGCAAGTTCTTCCTCTGAGTAAACGCTACCTGTAGGATTACTTGGTGAGCAGAGTATGAGCATCTTTGTCTTAGGTGTTATGGCTGCTTCAAGCTGTTCTGGAGTCATCTTGAAGTCTTGTTCAAATCCTGCATTTACGAATACTGGATTTCCACCGGCTAGTTTCACCATCTGTGGATAGCTTACCCAATATGGAGCAGGTATTATAACTTCGTCTCCGTCATTAACCAATGCCATCAATGTGTTGCATACACTTTGTTTTGCACCGTTGCTTACCAGAATCTCATTAATAGTATAGTCTAGTCCGTTCTCATTCTTCAGTTTGGCTGCTACAGCTTTGCGTAAGTCGGCATAGCCTGGTACTGGTGAGTACTTAGAATAGTTCTCATCAATTGCTTTTTTTGCCGCAGCCTTTATTTGGTCTGGAGTGTTGAAGTCTGGTTCACCGACGCTCATGTTGATGACGTCAATGCCCTGAGCTTTCATTTCATTACTTTTCTGCGACATAGCAAGTGTTGCTGATGGCGCAAGACGATTCAAACGGTCTGATAACTGTCCCATAATAATTCTTTCTTCAGGTTATTTGTTTTATCTAACTAATTTTTTT
>JAGPKZ010000077.1 GCA_018053665.1 Prevotella sp. | reverse complement strand
GCATTATAGCTTACTAATCTGCAATCGTTTTGATCGCGGTTAAGTTCAAATATGTATATAGTCTTGTTGTCAGGACTCCATGCTATATTCGTAAAATATCTGTCTGTTGGGTCTCCAGCATCAAGATAAATCGTATTTCCAGTCTTCGTATCGTAAACTCCAACTGTAACCTTGTGGCTTTTTTCTCCAGCCATAGGATATTTTTCTGGTGCCGGTGTAGCTATTCTACTTTCACCTTCAGCTGGTTTCCAGTCTATTTCAGGAATGTTTACCAACGGAAAGTCTGTAACCATACTTTGGTCCATTCTGTAGAATGCCAACTTTTTGCCGTCATTGCTCCAGTATAGACCTCCGTTTATACCAAATTCGTCACGATGTACGCTCTGGCCATATACGATGTTGCGACTTCCGTCAGTAGTAAGTTGTTTGTCTTTACCTTTTGCGTCTACGATGTGTAACTGACAATCCTTAACGTAAGCAGTAGTTCTAGACGTGTAATTGAAGTTACTAGCCTGCGTGCTTCCATTAAAATTATTATCAGTGTGCCAGATTTCATTTTTAGCTTCCCAGTCAAAAAGCATCTGTTTCTTACCGTCGTTAAGCAACACTTGCGTCTTGCCAGCTACGGGAAACGTGATGTTATACAAATGATGCAAGTTCATTCCGCTCCATTTGTTTATATTTCCCAATGAGAAAAGCTCTGTTTCTTTGCCTGTATTTTTGTCAACGATATAGCAATCCTCAACATCAGTTCTGACAAGTTCATTGCCCCACCAAGTTGTATATTGGTGTTTAGGAACCATGTTGTGGTAGTTGTTTCCACCGAAATTCAAATCTTCAAGCGTTAACGTCTTCAATCCTTGTGCATAAGTACTTGTCGCAATCATCGCTAAGATAAAAACAAATATCTTTTTCATAATTATTTAATCTTCACTGTCGGTGTGTGTACTGCTTTTTTCAAAGCTTCCACGTTTGTCACCAGGTTTGTTGCCATAGCTTCCACGACTATCTTCACGTTTTCCGCTGAATCTTGCGCGTCTATCTCCATAGCTTCCATGACTATCTTCACGCTTTCCGCCGAATCCACCACGTCTGTCGCCGTAACTTCCACGTTTGTCATCAGGTCTTTTGCCATAGCTTCCACGGCTATCTTCACGTTTTCCGCCGAATCCTCCGCGTCTGTCGTCGTGGTCAATACGCTTTCTTCCACCAGCGAAATCACCCATTTCATGTTTATGGAAAGTAAATGAGCGTATGTCACCTTCTTCGTTATTGCTTTCTTCGTCTATTCTGGTCTTGAATTCACGGTTAGCTTTGAATCTGTGCTTTTGAGCCATTTCCTGTTTCTCTCTATCAGTCTTCACGATACCACCTTCGGCTCTGAATTCCTTCATTCTGCCGTCAAAGAGAGAATATTTTCTGAACTCACATTCCAGACTTCCGTTGTATACAGGGAACTTTATGCTTGGTTTCAATCCAATCTGGTCGAAGCATTCTTCACGATAACTTAGTATCCATGCCTCGTTTCCGCCGAATTCGTGTTTCAGTCTTTCGCCAATCATCTTGTATGAACCAAGAAGGTTAGGTGTAGAAATACGTTCTCCGTAAGGTGGATTCATAATGATAATACTCTCCTCAGCAGGTCTCTTGAAGTCTTTAAAGTCCTGATGTTCAATAGTTATCTCATTAGTCAAACCAGCAGCCTTTACGTTTAGGCGTGCAGTGTTAACAGCTTTCATGTCAATATCATATCCATAGATATGGTGTTGAAATGTTCTTTCTTTTGAATCGTCGTTGTATATTTCGTCAAAAAGTGCTTGGTCATAATCAGGCCATTTTTCGAAAGCAAATTCCTTTCTGAACACTCCTGGACTTATGTTGCGTGCAATAAGCGCAGCCTCAATAAGTATTGTACCTGAACCGCACATTGGATCAATGAAGTCTGTATCACCTTTCCAACCAGTCATTAAAATCATTCCGGCTGCAAGAACCTCGTTAAGAGGTGCTTCAACGCTCTCTTGGCGATATCCGCGACGGTGTAGACTTTCACCACTTGAGTCAAGGCTCAATGTGGCATTATCGTCAGCAACGTGAATATTCAAACGAATATCAGGATTGCTAACGCTGATGTTTGGGCGTGTACCTGTTTTCTCTCTGAATTGATCAACAATTGCATCCTTTACCTTATAGGTAACGAATCTTGAGTTTCTGAATTCCTCAGAATAAACCACAGAGTCAACAGAAAAAGTTTTTCCTTTTCCTATATATAGGCTCCAGTCTATCTTCTTCACCTCCTCATACATGTCTTCAGCTGAGCCAGCCTTGAAATGGGCTATCGGTTTAAGTATTCTGATGGCAGTGTGCAGTTGAAAGTTTGCACGATAAACCATTTCTTTGTTGCCTGTGAACGAAACCATTCTTCGTCCGATATGTACTTTGTTAGCACCCAGCTGGGTGAGCTCTTGAGCCAAAACGGGCTCTAGTCCCATGAAAGTCTTGGCAATGAGTTCAAATTCCTGTTCCATTGTTATATTGTATATCTAAAAAATCTTGTTTAATCTTCTTGTATTTTCTTGTCTTGGGTTTCATGTCTTCCATAACCCAAGTGTTAGCGCCTATTATGCAACTCTTGCCTATGGTAATTCTACCAAGTACAGTAGCGTTGGCATAAACGATAACGTTGTCTTCTAGAATGGGGTGGCGTGGAATACCCTTTATTGGATTCCCGTCTTGATCCATAGGAAAACTCTTTGCCCCAAGTGTAACGCCTTGATAAAGTTTCACGTTGTTGCCGATAATACATGTAGCTCCAATGACAACACCAGTGCCATGGTCAATAGTGAAATATTTGCCTATTTCTGCTCCGGGATGAATGTCGACTCCTGTTTCTGAATGTGCCATTTCTGTCATCATTCGTGGAATAAGAGGCACTCCCATTACATAAAGTTCGTGAGCAATGCGATAGTTGGTTAGTGCTTTTATTACTGGATAGCAAGCAATAATCTCTGCTAAGCTTTCAGCAGCAGGGTCTCCATTGTATGCTGCTACGACATCGGTTGCCAAAGTCTTTCTTATTTCTGGAAGTTTGCAAATAAGCTTTGCAGACAATTCGTCGGCTTTTGCTCGCTTTTCGCAATGTGTGTTATAGTCATCTTCTTCCTCCTCGCAATCTGCAAAGCACAGACCAGCTAGAATCTGCTCAGAAAGCAGTTTCTGGAGTCTTTCCACATTAACACCAATGTGATATTTGATAGTTTTTGAATTTACGGATGATTTCCCGTAGTAACCAGGAAATATGATTGCTCGGGATAAATCTATTAACTCTTCGAGCGCCTTGCCCGAAGGTAACGGATCACCGTCGCGATGCTGATGAAATAGACCTTTTAGCGACTCTGTTTCCGACAACTCGTTTACGGTCTGTGTCAGAACATGAGTCAGATTGCATTTACTCATCTCTTTGTATCAATATATATATTGTTTGTGCAAAGATACACTAAAACTTGCATTGCGCAAAATAAATCTATTTATTTTCAAATATCTCTGCAACATTTTTATCATATATTACGTCTTATACATAGAAATCATTAAAAAGTTTTATTATGAAGAAAGTTATATCTTTGTTTTTCACTGCTGCTATTGTGTTGTTTATAACCTCATGCAGCGCTAGTTGTACGTTGAATAGACATGATGATGGTCCGCAGACAACTCGTGTTGTAAAGGCTCGCAGCTTTGATTCTATTTCTGCTAATTTTGTCGGTGACATATATTTTACGCAGTCTGACACTTTGGGTATTCGCATTGTAGGACCTCAAGATGAAGTTGAACGTATCAATGTGGAGTTTAAGGACGGATCTTTGCTTCTTTCAACAGAAAAGAAATTTACCTCATTTTTAAATATTATGGGTAGTAATAATGGTGTGAAAATATACATCAGTTCTCCTAACCTTGTTGCTGTTAACGTAAGGGGGGTAACTGATTTTCATGCGAATAAAATTGACACTGATAATATGTTGATAGATTTGTCGGGTGTAGGTGAGTCTTACATAGATACTCTTATCTGTAACAACTTCGATACACAGGTAAAGGGAACTGGTGATGTAGAAGTCAAGAGTTTAGAGGCCATAACTGCAAAGGTATTCTTAAAGGGTACGGGTGACGTGAAAGTGTCTTGTCATAAGGTTCAGAATACTGTTCTTTCTTTGCAAGGTACTGGAGATATTGAAGCCAATATGGATAACTGTGGTAAAGTTAATGCGAATCTTCAGGGCACTGGTGATATCACTATCAAGGGCAATGTTACAGCACTTGAAAAGAGCGAACATGGCACTGGTGATATTGATACAGACAATTTGACTGTTAAGGCTAAAAATTAAAAAAAACATTCTCCACGACGCAAATTGTTGTCGTGGAGAATGTTATATTAGAATATCCTTCCGTTGAGGCGTAGGGTCATACATGGATAAACGGTAATCTTGCTCAATGTCTTGATTGCTCCGCCATCGTTGCCATCTGCGTCTTTTTCTGTTAATTCCTTTTCGCCGTTCAGGCCTATCATGTAAACTTTTGGATTGCCCCAGAATTGTGCCCCAAGGTCAAACTGTAGTGCTAGCCTATGTTTTTGTGGTACTGCTCTTCCGAATCCTATTCCAAGATAAGGGCGAAACTTTGTTACCTTAATGTTAGCTTCCACATGTCCGCCTTCTGATGTCTGGTATGGGGACAGTAGATAGTCGCCAAGTTGAACACCAACTTGTTTTAATCCAAGTGTCCCTGCCAATGGGTTTGCTGCTACTTTGTTGTTGTAGTCAACGACTTCTGCCAAGTCTTTGTCGTGTTTGTTATATACGTTTATGATTTTATCATTTCCGATATAAGCTCCTGCCGTAACATGGAAACTAGAACCTTTGAATGGAAATACGTCAACCATAAAATGGAAACTTCCTGATGAGTTCTTACCTTCAACATCGATACCCTTTGGTATTGTATGTCCTGCTAGTTGAGCTGCTTCGCGGTCTTTTTCACTTATATTTAAATCCAGTGAAGTTCCATATTTGAAATTTGGCATAATGTCCATTCCTGCACGTATGTCAAGATATTTTGTTACAGGTGCGGCAACATCAATCGTAATGCCCGTTGTTCCTACTCCAAGACCTAAGCCTATATGATTGAATACCTTGTTCTCTTGTGCATAAGTACTACTGAATGATGCAAGAAGCAAACTGAATATTAGAATTGTTTTTTTCATATCAATGCCTGTATATTTATAATGGTGGGACAAATTTAATAAAAAATTAATAATTTTAAGGTATAATTACTTGGAAAATAATCGTAGAGATACAAAAAAAATAATCCGAGCTATAGTATAACTCGGATTAATAAATATAAAGTTTATATGAAATGTTATTCTTTGCTTGTGAGTTCTTTAATCTGAAGCAATATTTCTTGACTCTTCTTTCTACTCTTGCGATATTTAATCGTTCCTATTATTGCGCCAATAACGCCTCCAACTGCACCTCCAATGGCCATACCTTTGGCTTCGTCTCCGTTTTGTTTCATTAGTTCAAAAATGAACCATGCAAACCAGCAGGTTATAAACGGAATGCTGAATCTCAGCCATGCTGATTCAAGATGTCTCATTTTCGTAATTTTATAGCTTACGTCAACAAGATTTCCATTAAGCAAGTCGTTGGCTTTTAAACCCTTATGCGTAAAGAATGTATATACAATCGCTATAGCAAGAAACACATCTGTCACACCAATAAATAAATATGACATGTGCATGAATGAAAATACCCATGTGCAGTATGGTATTCCAAAAAGAGCTACGCAAGCTATGATAATAGCTTCTTTATGCAATTTAGAAACCTTGTCCTTCATTGCCTTGCGCATTAGTTGTTCATTGATGATGGTTTCTTTATCCAACTTGTCTTTTAATACTTCAAGTTGTTTTTTCATCATGTCAAGTTCTTCTATATTAATATCTTTTTCCATTTTTATTTCTGTTTAATCGTTAGACATACTTCTTAATTTCTCCTTTATTCTGAAAAGACGTGACGCTACGTTCTTAGTCGATATACCCACAATTTCACCAATCTCGTCATAGCTTATGTTCTCAAGCCATAGCAATACTATCGCTTTGTCGAAAGGCTGTAACTTGCTGATTCTATTGTGAAGTAGTTTCACCTGTTTGGTATCTTCGTCCTGATCTTGGAATAGATTTGCATCCATACTTAGAGGTATGGTGGTTATCTTTTTCTTTCGGTCCGTGGAGATACAAGTGTTAAGGGCTATGCGATAGATCCATGTACGTATATCGCTTTGTCCTTTAAAGGAGCTCATTCCTTTCCATAAGTTTACAAGCACTTCTTGGAAAAGATCATTCACTTCATCTGTGTCTTTTGAGAACATATAGCATACGGTGTATATTGTGCTTTTGTTCTCTTTGGCAATTTGCGCAAATTCTGTTTGTAGCGTATTCATCTGTTTCTTAATAAATTCTATACTTTAGACGCAAGACTATTAAAAAAATTGCATCCCAACTTATTTTTTTGTGAAATTGATGTATTATGCGTAACGTTATTAAGGTCAAATCGCAAACAATTGAACGTAGAAATATACATTTGGCTATAATTCAGATGAGAAGATTCTCTGTGTTATAATAGGCGCTGCAATATCACAAATGAAATATCCAAAAATATATAGCTGATTTTATGATTTAATAATTTGTAGACAGTTAATATTCATCTAAAGTTTCAAAGCACATATATTTATATGTGCTCGTGTACCTTAAATATAAGGAGAATAAAACAACTTATTGTTAACATTTTATAAATACGGTGTGTTTCAAATTAACCTTTGGACTCTTTCTGGTTCAAATAGTCAGAAGATAACATTAAATGTATATGACAAAAGACGAAACGATATATCGAATTATCAAATCAGACAGGGAAGGAGGATTCCGAATTTTGCTAGATGCATATCAAAAACCAGTATACTACTTCATACGTAGAATGGTTGTTGTGCATGAAGATGCAGAAGACGTGATGCAGGAAACCTTTGTGAAAATCTTCCTTGGATTGAATGGATTTCGTTGTGACAGTGCTCTAAGCACATGGATTTATCGTATTGCAATGAATGAAAGTTTAAGATTCTTGAATAAAAAGGAAATAAAAGTAGTGTCGGCTGATAATGTACATGATGAATTGATAGATAGTTTGAAAGCGTCTGATTATATAGATTATGATGATAAGATGACTGTGAAATTTCAAGAGGTCATATTGCGCCTTTCTGATAAACAGCGTGTGATATTCAATTTGCGTTATTATGATGACATGGATTATCAGCAGATCAGTAAAGTCACTGATACAAAAGTTGCTACTTTAAAAGTGACTTATCATTATATAAAGGAGAAAATAAAAAAATATATGGTGGAGGAATAATATGGAAAAAGACTTTGACTTTGATAAAATAGGTAAGAATACTCCGTATTTTACACCTGAAGGTTTCTTTGATGAAATGCAGAAAAAGATTCTTCTTACTGCTGAAAGGGATATTCGTAAGCATAGGAGAATGAAGATAGCCGTTATTACCTTGCTTGCAGCAGCTGCTGTATTTGCTGGATTTGTTTTCTTTCCGATTGGCAATGATATTCAGACACAACAGCAACAACTTGCAAAGGCTGATACTACAGTAGGGAAAACTTCAAACGTTCATTCGGTAGATGTTAATACATATTCGTCAACAAAAGAAAAGAATGCTCGAATGATGGTGAATGAAGAGTCACAAATTAACGATAAGAAAAAGAAATGTACAACTTCCGTAATTCAATCAGATAGAAATACTGCAAACGAAGAGTGGATAGAACAACTATCAGATGAAGATCTTAAATCACTAACTTCAATGGCAGACAATGATGAATTTTTAAATTAGTGTTTAACAATTAAAATACAAAGACAATGAAAAAGTATTTATTTATGGTTATGGTTGCCGTTATGATGTTAAGCGGTAGCATCACTGTTAACGCTCAGGTAGCGCAGAACGGTAAAGAAAGAACACATCTTACAGAGGAGCAGATGATACAGAAACGTACTGAAAAAATGGTGCAGACTTTAATGCTTGATGATGCAACTTCAGCTAAGTTTATTCCTGTATATTCTCAATATCTGAAAGATAAAATGGAATGTCGTGCCATGAAACCTAAGCACATGGGCATGGATATCAATACAAAAACTGATGCAGAGGTAGATCAGATGATTCAGGATAACTTTGCACAAAGCCATAAAATATTGGATATTCGTGAGAAGTATTATGTAAAGTTCCACAAATTTTTGACTCCAAAACAGATAATGAAAATTTATCAGGTAGAGAAGAATGATGCTGGAAAGATGAAGGTCGAAATGATTAAACGTCAAAGAGGTATGGGAAATAAAGGCGTTTTCGGAAGACCTAATTTTAAGTTTAGTGATTAAACCCTTGTCTGGCAATATGATAAAATAGACTTCTAATTAACTTTGAAATAAATGTTTGATGTTTGAACAGAATAGTAAAATTGAATTTTTAACTTTTGAAAAGAGTGGTAACCATTAATTTGTTACCACTCTTTTATGTACGCCCTGCATGTGCGTAATCTTATGTGTGCCTTTGTGCGCATGATTTTTATAATAAAATGCTACAGACAATACGCAGTTTACTGTAGCTGATTTTTCTAGAAAAAGCGGGGCATGTATTATCAATCAATAGATTAGAGTGAGTACATAGTTCAC
>JAGPKZ010000076.1 GCA_018053665.1 Prevotella sp. | reverse complement strand
AGCAATAGCAATAGCAACTATAACGTTAACAACAATAAGCGCAGAAGAAGATAAAAGACTATGGAATCATTTATCATAGAAGGTGGTCACCGACTAAAGGGAACCATCACTCCACAGGGAGCTAAAAATGAGGCTTTGGAAGTTATTTGCGCAATATTGCTCACTTCTGATCCCGTGAGAATAAAGAACATTCCAGAAATACTGGATGTGAGAAATCTCATGAGACTGTTGACAGATATCGGCGTAAAGGTAACACGCAACGCCGAAAATGATTACACTTTTCAGGCAGACGAACTGAACCTTGACTATTTGGAAAGTCAGGAGTTCGTGGACAAATGTTCTTCTCTGCGAGGTAGCGTGCTTATGATAGGTCCGCTGCTAGGTAGATTCGGAAAGGCTACTGTTGCCAAACCGGGTGGCGACAAGATTGGACGTAGACGACTTGATACCCACTTTCTTGGATTTAAGCATCTAGGAGCAAGGTTTGTAAAAGACCCAGAACGTGACGTGTTCAGGATTGAAAGCAAGAAACTTAAAGGCTGCTACATGCTGCTTGATGAGGCTTCGGTTACCGGAACGGCAAACATTATCATGGCTGCCGTGATGGCTAAGGGCACTACTACAATATATAATGCCGCATGCGAACCTTATATTCAGCAACTGTGCCACTTGCTTAACGCAATGGGTGCAAATATCAGCGGAATAGCAAGTAACCTGATTACTATTGTCGGTGTAGATAAACTACACGGTGCCGACCACACAATATTGCCGGACATGATAGAGGTTGGCTCGTTTATCGGAATGGCTGCAATGGTGGGCGACGGGGTGAGAATAAAGAATGTGTCGCTGAAAAATCTAGGTATTATTCCTGATGCGTTCAGACGACTTGGAGTGAAGATAGAAACTGAAGGCGATGATCTTATCATTCCACATCAACCGCATTATGTTGTGGATTCTTTTATTGATGGAACGATAATGACTCTTGCTGATGCTCCTTGGCCAGGCTTGACACCAGACCTTATTTCGGTGCTTCTTGTTGTGGCTACACAGGCTCGTGGTTCGGTACTCATTCATCAGAAGATGTTTGAAAGCCGTCTGTTCTTTGTGGATAAGTTGATTGATATGGGAGCGCAGATAATCCTTTGCGACCCACACCGTGCTGTAGTAGTAGGTCACGACCACAAGTTAGTGTTGCGTGCTGGACGAATGACGAGTCCTGATATCCGTGCAGGTATTGCACTGCTTATTGCCGCAATGACTGCGGAAGGAACAAGTCGTATTGCTAACATCGCACAGATAGACCGTGGTTATGAGAATATTGAAAATAGACTTAACAAACTTGGTGCCTGCATCAAACGAGTAGATGATTAGACGTGAAGAAGTATATAAAATAGGTAAACTGGGAAAGCCTCACGGAGTGAAAGGCGAAGTATCGTTCATGTTTGACGATGACGTCTTTGACCGTGTAGACATAGATTACCTTATATTAGACGTTGACGGGATTCTTGTTCCTTTCTTTATTGAGGAATATCGTTTCCGTAGTGACGAGAGTGCAATTATGAAATTTGTGGATATTGATACTCAGGATAAAGCTCGTGAACTGACGGGTGACGAAGTATATTTTCTACGCAGTCTTTCTGATAGCAGTGAAGAAAATGTTTCTTGGGCTGAGATATTCGGCTTCGAGGTTGTTGATAAAAACACCAATGAAACAATAGGTATAATAAAGTCGGTAGACGACTCTACCATTAACACGCTTTTTGAGATAGAGACTAAAGACGGTAAGGATGTGCTTATTCCTGCCAACGAAGATTTAATTCATGAAGCTGACATGGAAAACCGTAGAATAGAGATGTTTATTCCGGAAGGTCTGCTTGACCTGTAATATTTACATTATTATATAATAATGAAGAAACAACAAATATGTATCCTCGGTTCTACGGGAAGCATAGGAACACAGGCGCTTGATGTAATCTCGCAGCATAGTGACTTGTATGAGGTTTACTGTCTCACTGCCAATAACAGTGTGGAGAAACTTTCAGAACAGGCTCATAAGTTCAAGCCTGCCGCAGTGGTGATTGCCAACGAGGAAAAATATAAGGAATTGCAAGACTTGCTTTCTGACGAACCGGATATTAAGGTTTATGCAGGAAAGTCGGCACTTGAACAGATTGTTGAAGCCGAACCAATAGATATGGTTCTTGCGTCAATGGTAGGATTTTCAGGATTTCTCCCAACAATAAACGCTATCAAGGCACATAAGAAAATTTGTCTTGCCAACAAGGAAACACTTGTCGTTGCTGGAGAACTTATATGTAATCTTGCAAAGGAAAACCATGTTTCAATATTGCCTGTAGACAGTGAACATAGTGCGATATTCCAAAGTATTGTTGGTGATGCTGACAATGAGATTGAAAAAATATTGCTTACTTGTTCAGGAGGTCCGTTCAGACTGTATTCAGAAGAACAGTTGAAAACAGTAACCGCAGCTGACGCATTGAAGCATCCTACTTGGAACATGGGAGCGAAAATCACAATAGACTCGGCTTCGCTTATGAATAAGGGATTCGAGGTGATGGAGGCTAAATGGTTGTTTGGTGTTCCGGCAGAGAAAATACAAGTACTTATTCATCCGCAAAGCGTTGTTCACAGTGCTGTGCAGTTTATTGACGGTGCAGTGAAAGCTCAGTTGGGAGTTCCCGACATGAGGCTGCCTATACAATATGCATTCTCTTTCCCGAAGCGACTACATTTAAATGGTGAACGTCTTGACCTGTTCAAACAGCAGAAGCTGGAATTCTTTGAACCGGATATCAATAAGTTTAAATGTCTAGGTCTTGCTTATGAGGCAATAAATAAAGGTGGAAACATGCCTTGCATTCTTAACGCAGCCAACGAGATTGCAAATGTAGCATTTAGAAATGGACAATGCTCTTTCACAGGAATGGCAACGATAATAGAGCAGACAATGGCTAAAGCCACATTTGATAAAAATCCTAATCTTGATGTCTATTTGCAGACAGACAAGGAGGCGCGAGCAATAGCAAGCGAGATAATCAAGAAATATTAATAAATAACGAATATAATTAGTAATGGAAGTATTTTTAGTAAGATTGTTGCAGTTTCTGCTGTCAATATCACTCTTAGTCCTGCTTCATGAGGGAGGACATTTGTTCTTCGCAAAACTATTTGGAATAAGAGTTGAAAAGTTCTATATATTCATGGATCTTGGAATCGGTAAATGGGGCGGAAGTCTTTTCCACTTCAAACCAAAGAAGAGTGACACAGAATATGGTATGGGTTGGCTGCCGTTGGGTGGTTATTGCAAAATATCAGGAATGATAGACGAAAGTTTCGACACTGAGCAGATGTCTAAGCCTGCACAGTCTTGGGAATTCCGCTCAAAACCAGCTTGGCAGAGATTGCTTGTTATGATTGGCGGAGTTTCTGTTAACTTCATCCTTGCCCTTTTCATTTATGCAATGTTGATGTTCTCTTGGGGTGAGACTTACGTTCAGACCAAAGACATGAAGCAAGGTTTCGTGTTTAATGAGGAAGCAAAGAGCTACGGATTCAAGGATCACGACGTTCTGCTTGGAACAGAAAATGGAACTTTCAAGGATTTCGGTGCAAAAATGTACCGTGAAATATCTAAAGCCAAGCGTGTTGACGTAATGCGTGACGGCAAGAAGGTAAGCATTGCACTCACTGGCGATCTGAATCTGCTTGACATGATAAAGACAACGCCGGCGTTCTGTCTTCCTTATGTTCCTGCAAATGTTGACTCTGTAATGGCTGGAGGTCCGGCAGCTAAGGCTGGAATAAAGAAGGGTGACAGGATTGTTGCACTTAATGGTAAGAAGATTACTTCTTCTAATGAGTTTACTAACGAGTTATCAAAACTTGACGATGTTCTTGCTTCCTCAACCACTCATGCCGACAGTATGAAGGTGCGCACTGTGACAGTAGGGCTTCTAGCAAATGGCACAGACACAGCTGTAACAAGAAACATGGTGCTTACCAAAGACTTGAAACTTGCTGTCGCCTTCCCTGGAATTAATACTCTTTATACTCCTTTCCACAAGAGTTATGGTTTCTTTGAGAGTATTCCTGCTGGAATTAAATATGGTTGGGATATTCTTCATGGATACGTGAGTGACATGAAATATGTATTCTCTGCCGATGGAGCAAAAAGCCTAGGAGGTTTTGGAGCTATTGGTAGTATGTTCCCATCTACATGGGATTGGTATGTGTTCTGGAAGATGACTGCTTTCTTGAGTATAATTCTCGCTTTCATGAATATTCTACCTATTCCTGCACTCGATGGAGGACACGTTCTTTTCCTTATCTATGAGATTATTACAGGTCGAAAGTTAGGTGAGAAATTCATGATAAGGGCTGAATACATTGGAATATCGGTGTTGATACTATTAATGGTGGTCGCCAATCTTAACGATATTCTGCGGTGGCTAGGCTACATGCAATAGTAAAAATCTTATTTTTAGAATAAAGTAACAAACTGTAAGCTCTTACAATACTAAAGCTTACAGTTTGTTCTGTTTTAGCCTTATAATGCTGCAATTTTGTTATTAAACCTAATAATTAAATAAATTACAGTGCACGTTTAGTCATACTTAGATGTCATTTTGAAACTTATTTCGTAATTTTGCAATCAGATTGATAGGCAAACAAGAAAATTACTAAATAAATGCAGCAAGAAACAACCAACGGATTGTATAATGCCAGCAACGAGCACGATGCGTGTGGTGTTGGTATGATAGTTAATATTCATGGCAATAAGAGTCATGAAATAGTTGACAGTGCTCTTAAAGTTCTTGAGAACCTGCGTCACCGCGGAGCGGAAGGTGCAGACGGAAAGACTGGAGATGGTGCGGGAATATTGCTACAGATTCCTCACGAGTTTATATTGTTACAGGGTATTCCTGTTCCCGAGAAGGGAAAATATGGAACAGGTCTGGTGTTCTTGCCTAAAGACGAGAAACGCCAGCAGGAGATTCTCTCAATAATGATTGAGGAAATTGAGCGTGAAGGTTTGTCTCTGATGCATTTAAGAAATGTTCCTACCAACCCAGAATGCTTGGGTGAGGCAGCCATTTCTACTGAGCCTGATATCAAGCAGATTTTCGTAACTGGTGTTACTGATGATAAAGTAGAGAGTTTTGAACGTACCTTATATATTATACGCAAGAAGATTGAAAAACGTGTAGCTGATGAAGACTTCTATATATGTTCATTATCTAATAAGAGCATCGTATATAAGGGCATGCTGTCTAGTTTGCAGCTTCGTCAATACTATCCTGACCTTACAAACAATTACTTCACTAGTGGAATAGCACTTGTACACAGCCGTTTCAGTACCAATACATTCCCAACATGGAGTCTTGCACAGCCATTCAGAATGCTTGCGCACAATGGTGAAATAAATACTATCCGCGGAAATCGTGGATGGATGCAGGCACGTGAATCAGTTTTGTCTTCAAAGCTACTTGGAAGCGTAAGCGAAATATCACCAATCGTTCAGCCTGACATGAGTGACTCTGCCAGTCTTGACAACGTATTTGAATTCTTTGTGATGAGCGGTTTGTCATTGCCTCATGCAATGGCAGTAATGGTACCAGAGAGTTTCAACGACAAGAATCCTATAAGTGAAGACCTTAAGGCTTTCTATGAATATCATTCTATATTAATGGAACCTTGGGACGGTCCTGCAGCATTACTCTTTAGCGACGGTAGATTTGCCGGTGGAATGCTAGACCGTAACGGTTTGCGTCCTGCACGTTACACGATAACAAAGAACGACACGATGGTCGTTGCCAGCGAAGTAGGAGTTATGGACTTTGATCCTAGCGAAATAGCAGAAAAGGGACGTTTGCAACCAGGTAAGATTTTGCTTATCGATACTCTGGACGGTAAAATATATTATGACGGTGAGATTAAGGAGCGTCTTGCAGCGCAGCACCCTTATCGTCAATGGTTAAACACTAACCGTATTCAGCTTGAAAATATACGCAGCGGAAGAAAGATTACTAATAAGATAGACGATCTTAAATTCAAGGAAATTGAATTCGGATTCGGCGAGGAAGACATTAACGATACAATTATCCCAATGGCAACAAGTGGACAGGAACCTACTGCATCAATGGGTAATGATACTCCATTGGCAGTATTGTCAGATAAGCCACAGTTGTTCTTTAATTATTTCCGTCAGCAGTTCGCTCAGGTAACCAACCCTGCAATAGATTCTATTCGTGAGAATCTTGTGATGAGCCTTACTGAATACATTGGTAGAGTAGGCACAGGAATACTTAATCCAGACGAGACAAACTGCAAGATGGTGAGACTTTCTCATCCAATCTTGACAAATACACAGTTGGATATTCTTTGTAACATCAGATACAAGGGATTCAATACAATAAAACTGCCAATAACTTTTGATGGATCAAAGGGTGGAGACGGATTGCATGAAGCACTTGATGAATTGTGCAGCCGTGCTGAAAAGAGTGTTGACGATGGTTACAACTACATCATACTCACCGACCGTGAATCAGATGATAATAATGTAGCAATGCCTTCATTGCTTGCTGTGAGTGCAGTACATCATTATCTTATAAGTGTTGGAAAGCGTGTACAGACAGCCCTTATTGTAGAGAGCGGTGATATCCGCGAGGTAATGCATGCTGCATTGCTTCTTGGTTATGGAGCTTCTGCGCTGTGCCCTTATATGACTTACGCAATACTTGATGACATTGTAAAGAATGGAAAGATTCAGGAAAATTATGGTACTGCTGAAGCAAACTATATAAAGGCTGTAAAGAAAGGTCTATTCAAGATAATGGCGAAGATGGGAATTAGTACAATTCGTAGTTATCGTGGCGCAAAGATTTTTGAGAGCATTGGACTTTCAGAGAGCCTGCTCAATACATATTTCGGAACAGAGACAAGTACAATTGGAGGTATAGGACTTGAAACTATAGCAAAAGATGCAATCGCAATGCACAATGACTGTATTGAGGCTCGCGAGAAAAATGCAGAGACTCCTCTTCCAACTCTTGGTCAGTTCCATTGGCGCAAGGACGGAATACAGCATGCATGGAATCCTGAGACAATAGCTACTTTGCAGTTGGCTACAAGAACAGGAAACTATGATACATTCAAAAAATATACAGCCTTTGCTGATAAGAAGGAAAAGCCTATTTTCATACGCGATTTCTTTGATTTCAAGCGTAAACCAATTCCAATAGAGAAAGTAGAACCTGTTGAGAAGATTGTAAAGCATTTCGTAACAGGAGCAATGAGTTTCGGAGCTTTGTCTAAAGAGGCTCATGAGGCACTTGCATTGGCAATGAATAAGCTCGGTGCACGAAGCAACACCGGAGAGGGTGGTGAAGACGAAGACCGTTTCCACTCTACGTTCGACGGAATAAGTCTTAACAGTAAGACAAAGCAGGTTGCCAGCGGACGTTTCGGTGTAACAACAGAATATCTAACGAATGCTGAGGAAATACAGATAAAGGTTGCACAGGGTGCTAAACCAGGTGAAGGTGGTCAGCTTCCAGGCTTTAAGGTTGATGAAATTATAGCAAAGACTCGCCATTCTATTCCTGGTATCAGTCTTATCTCTCCTCCTCCTCATCACGATATTTATAGTATTGAGGATTTGAAACAACTTATCTTCGACTTGAAGAATGTTAATCCTCACGCAGCAATAAGTGTTAAGTTAGTTGCAGAGAGCGGAGTTGGAACTATTGCAGCCGGAGTTGTTAAGGCAAAAGCTGATTTGGTTGTGATCTCTGGTGCAGAAGGTGGAACAGGAGCAAGTCCAGCATCAAGTATGCGCTTTGCCGGAATATCTCCTGAAATTGGACTTTCGGAAACTCAGCAGACTCTTGTGAAAAATGGTTTGCGCTCACTTGTTCGCTTGCAGGTGGACGGTCAGTTAAAGACAGGTAGAGATGTTATTATGATGGCTCTTCTCGGTGCAGAAGAATTCAGCTTTGGAACATCAGTCCTTATCACTCTTGGTTGCGTGATGATGCGTAAGTGTAATAAGAATACTTGTCCTATGGGTGTTGCAACTCAGGATCCAAAACTTCGTGCACACTTCCGTGGAAGTTATAAGTATGTAGTAAACTACTTCACATTCTTAGCTCAGGAAATAAGAGAATATCTTGCAGAAATGGGCTACACAAGTCTTAATGATATTGTTGGTCATACAGAACTTCTTGTGCCTCTTGCCACAGACAATGCAAAATTGGCTACTTTAGATTTCACACGTTTATTGCATAAGGAAACTGGAGATAGCAGCATGTATTGCACAAAGAGTCAGGAGCATGATCTTGAAGGAATACTAGACAAGCAGATTATAAAAGGTTCTAAGAAAGCTATCGAAACTAATGGTGAGGTAGACCTAGACTTTGCAATAAAGAATACAGACCGTGCCGTTGGTACAATGCTCAGCGGATACATTGAGAAATATAAGTCAGACCTACGTGAGAAAGGTAACAACAAGGTTGTAGAACCAACTATCAACGTAAAGTTTAAAGGCGCAGCTGGTCAGAGCTTTGGAGCATTCCTTGTTAATGGAGTTGATTTCAAACTAGAGGGTGAAACCAATGACTACTTCGCAAAGGGATTGAGTGGAGGTCGTATTTCAATCCTTCCTCCTATTCGTTCAAACTTCAATGCAGAGGACAATATCATCGCTGGTAATACTGGACTTTATGGAGCAACAAGTGGCGAACTTTACATCAACGGTAAGGTAGGTGAACGTTTCGGAGTAAGAAACTC
>JAGPKZ010000075.1 GCA_018053665.1 Prevotella sp. | reverse complement strand
AGAAAATCAGCGAAATAGGCAGTCCACTATCCGATAATCTATCGTCTTTAGGTAAAGACTCATCAAGCACATTCCAGTTGAATGATTCGCATATATACCGTTGCAGCCGTTTATCATTCATAGATAGAGGTTATGCACATCCCTTCTACCTGATAGAAAGTCTAACAGAAGAGGTTATGAATGCCGAGAAGAAAGCATACGAAAAAGTGATACGTATGATAGCACATGAAGTGAACAATACCACAGCAGGTGTTACATCTACTCTTGACTCACTTTGCGATATGCTAAAAGATACCCCCGACTCTACAGATATACGAGATGTGATGTCTGCCTGCATAGAACGGTGTTACTCCATGAGCAATTTTATAACCAGATTTGCCGATGTTGTTAAGATTCCACAGCCTCAACTAATGGTTAACGATTTGAATCAGTTGGCAGACAATTGCATTCAAACCATGGAGACAAAATGTGCAGAAAACAACATACGCATACACAAGAATTTTGCAGAGGGACAAGTTCTTGTAAATGTAGACTCCGAACTGATAGAACAAGTGATAGTTAATATCATAAAGAACGCTGCAGAAAGCATAGGACAAGATGGTGATATTTATTGCAAAACTTCATCCTCACCTACCATACTTGAGATAGCTGATACTGGTGAGGGCATTTCAGAAGATACGCAGAAGAAACTATTCAGTCCGTTCTTTTCAACAAAGCCGAATGGTCAGGGTATCGGTCTTATATTCATTCGCGAAGTACTTATCAAGCACAACTGCCGTTTCTCTCTTAAGACTTATGCAGACGGTATTACCAGATTCAGAATAGAGTTTGTGAAAATAAGGGACTGATTCAGGACTTGCATGGACTCGGTTATAATAAAAAAGCTCAACCCATAAATGTGAACTGTTAAAAATATATAGAATAATCAACATTTTGATATAAAACCATTGTATAATCAATTTAGATTACTATTTTTGTAGAAAACTTACAAAAATAGAATCAAGATGATACTAAAAATCGAAATTGAAAATTTCTTCTCAATTAAGGATAAAATAAGGATTGACTTCAGAGCGGCTAGTATTAATACAGCCCTTACTCGGGAGTTAGGGCATAATGTCATGATGTGGAAAGATGTACCTGTCCTTAAAACTATAGGACTTTTTGGTCCTAATGCTTCTGGTAAGTCAAACATACTAAAAGCTATAACGTTTTGTTGTAGAGTGATTCTTGAATCTCATCTTCATAATGAAGGGATGACATTCAATTTCGAACCATTCAAATTTGATGGATGGCAAAATAAACCAAGCAAATTTCTAATTGACTTTGTTTGTGATGATATAGAATATGAGTATTCATTTGAACTAACTCGCGAACGTATTCTCAGTGAAAGTCTCTACCATTATCCAGTTGGTAGAAGGGCAAAAGTATTTGTTCGTGAAGCAAACGGCAAATATAGTTTTGGCACAAGTGTAATTGCCAAGCCTTCTGATGTGGTTATCAATACGAGTGAGAAAAATCTATTCCTAAGTCGTGCAAGTTCTATGAATAGGGAAATTGCTCAAAAACTTTATCGCTATTTCATGAATCAGTTTATCCTTGGACTTGTGAATGTGAATGATATAATGGTATTGGATAGTTTCAACACTTACAAACGAATAATTCTCAAAGCTCTTGAAATATGCGACACTGATATTACAGATATTGAAGCTAGGAAAGAACAAGTTCCTGCACCTGTTGCAATTCCAGGACAGCCAGAGCTATCATATAAATTGATTGATGTACTTAGATTCAAAACATTCCATCGTAATCAAAAGAATATTACGTTTGATATGGATATGGAGGAATCCAACGGCACAAAAAAACTATTCCAAATACTTATTCGTTTACTTGACGTAGTCAAAAATAAGAAAAGCATACTAATGGATGAATTTGACATTGGACTTCACACACGTTTGGCAGACTTTGTTCTTGACTTAATTCATGCTTCAGAAAACAGTCAGTTGTTATTTACATCACACAATACAAACCTCATTGATGTCAAGAGGCTAAGACGTGATCAAATCGTATTTGTAAATAAATCAGAGCAAGGTGCTACCGAGATTTATTCATTGTACGACTTCAAGGATTTTCGTGAAAACATGGATGCAGAAAAGGGATATATACAAGGGCGTTTCGATGCTGTTCCATACGTTGACTCATCAGTTGAATGTATCAAACAATTATTAGAGGACTGATCATGACTAGCAGAAGAGAAAAAGCCCCAAACAAGCGGATGCGCAGAATAGCACTCGTTATTTGCGAAGGAGAAACAGAAGAGTGTTACATCAATCTCATAAAGAAATGGTATAAGTCACCAATAAGAATAGTGTCACATATTGAAGGAACGAAGATTACGCCATCTCTTGTTGAAAGTCGCACTAGAGAACTCAAAATATCACGATGGGATAAAGTTTTTACTTTTCTCATGTATGACATGGATGTACCAGTTGTAAACGACAAGCTATATTCCTGCAAAGCAGACCTACTCCTAAGCAATCCATGTTTTGAAATATGGACATTACTCCATACTAAAATCCAAAATACAGCAATCAGCACTGAGGCGCTTATCAAAGAGCTTAAGAAAAGTGCACCAGTATGGAAAAACTACAATAAATCGACCTTCACAGAAACTCAACAAGCTTTCTTAAAGAAAAATACAGAGATTGCTATTGAAAGAGCTAAAAAACTAAAGAAATTTCAAAATCCGTCTACAGAAGTATACAAATTGATTGAAATGGTAAAAGATGTTACATCACATAATTCAACAAAACGATAAAAAATAAAGTATATTCTTGTACCATTTTAGGAATGACATACTTCAATCTCTGAAAATTATTTCAAAAATTAGTATTGATTCAACAACCATTATAAAACAAATATGGAGCAAACGATTTAGTTTACTCGATATACTTGAGGCTATCTAGGGAATCGAACCCTAAGACAGTTGGCACTTATCATTACTCTTTATATAGCCTATCTCCTTGAATAACTTGATACCATCCATAGCCACAGTTGCCAACATAGCCGAATTCAAATTTTGTTTCATATCAATGTTCTCCTTTCTTTTTAATAGTTCACAAAGCGAAATGCCACTCGTTACTAATTGAAAATAACTCGGTAGAGCATATCCAAGTGCCAAGGAGATTATACTTATAAAGAAGACAATGCTACTTAATTATAAACAAAGATATTATTAAAAATTTAAAAAGCAACAAGTAAATGATAATATTTGCGACTAATTATTCAAATAACTATAAAGACTAGAAATATATTCATTTACAAGAATAATAAAGACTTTAAAAAATTTGCAACAAATACTATATGGTATATCCATCGAATGATCTCATAATCGATAAAAAATATTTTCGGGTAAATAAACTTAGTCGGAAGAACAAGTGCAAACAAAAAGAAAACGTGAAACTCATAGAGTTCCACGTTTCTTTATATTTCTAACAAGAATATCGCCTCAATCATTACTTTTGTATATTATGATAAAATGTCATTGCGCGTTATGGCATAACGTCCGCCTCCTGTAAATGCCAGTGCAAGGGCCGGTAATAGATATAGCATTGGTAATTCTATTCCCCAACCACCTTGAGGTGTTAGTGAAAAGATGTCACCTGTATGTACCATAAGTATTGCTATAAACATATTGGCTACCATTGCAACAGCTGCAGCACGAGTCCACAACCCAAAAACAATAAACATTGCAGCTACAAGTTCTACAAGAAGTGATCCGTAGGCAACAAAAGAAGGTAATCCCATTGACGCAAGCATATCACCAATAGGTCCAACACCATTTATTAATTTAGAGAATCCATGGAAAAGCATCAATCCTCCTGTAGAAACACGCAGAACTAAAAGTCCAAAATCATGGTCTCTCATAAAATCTTTACTCCATTTCATAGTTATAAGTCTTTTTAATTATTAATTATCGCCTCTTTATTTTTTACCATCATTAATGATAAATTTGTCGTTTGGCAATACATAAACGATTCTAAGCAAAGATATACTTCACTTTTCGTAGCGTTATGATATCTTAGCTTTGTGACAAAGATAGACATTATTATTCTTATTGTCAAGTTTTATATGATAGTTTTTATCTATGAGCTAATAGTAATTAAATTAAATCTTATAATTGCAAATGGTATTGATCTTTAATATCTACATATAAATCAACAATTATAATATTCTATATGCAACTTCGTAGAAATTTTAATTTCAATTCTTGGCTACTTTTGGTGATGCAATCAGATTCACTTCAACACCTATTTTAGCTGCTTCGGAGTTTTTTTACCTTATATTTACCCTCCACATGTATACTTTTGCATTTAAATTTTAACAAGACAACAATGAAAGTAAAAGTATTATTTGGTATTAGTGCAATGCTGTTGACTACACAGATAACGATGGCACAGATAAAAGATGTTGTTAAGAATGACACGACGACATTAAACAAAAAAAAGTCTAAGGAATGGTACGAAAAAGAACATCAGTTACATGATGTAACCGTTGTTGCCCATGTACCTATCGTGAAAATGAAAACTGATAAAATAACTTATCAGGTTCGTCACGATGTAGATGCCAAGACACACACTGTATTAGAAATGCTACGCAAAGTACCAATGGTTACTGTAGACGGTAAGAATAATATATCTGTCAATGGGTCAAAACAATTCAAGGTCTACATTGATGGCAGACCAAGTACCATGGTTACTCGCAATCCAACTCAAGTTTTGCGTAATATGCCCGCAAACAGTATTGAGAGTATAGAGGTAACAACTAACCCTGGTGCACAATATGATGCAGAAGGTGCAGGAGGTATACTGAATATTATTACAAAGAAAAATAAAAATCTAAACCATAAGATAGAAAGTATAAATGGTACTGTACATTCTACTATTGGAACAAATAATCATGGGATAGACGCAAATATCAGCGGACAGAAAAATAATTTTTCTTATGATTTGAATCTGATGACCGATTACATGAAATATAAACACAATAAATCAGAATCTGATATTAATCAGAAATCATTCTCGGCACATACTTCTCAAGACACCCAACAGTCTATGCCATTCCATATGGCTGAATTCGGTATAGGATATCAACTCGACTCGCTCTCATCTTTGCATATGAATCTCTCTGTTACAAATTTCAAACTACATGAATATGGCACTCCAGAATACTTATATAAAGGAGGAACTTACGGTAACGGACTGAAATTCGGTAACAATCTAGATACACGTAGTAACGAAATATCATATGATGGAAGCATTGACTATCAGCGTTTTTTCGGCAATAAAAATAAGGGAAGTATGATGTTTACATACCAGATTTCACATAATCCAGTTAAAAATGATAATATAAATAAGTTCTTCAATATTAACCAAACTCAAATTGCCACACCTGAAAGCAGGAAGTCTATCGTTAGAGAGAAAAACACCGACCAGCATTTTATGGCTGACGTTACTCTTCCGATAAATAAAAACACAAAAATTAATACTGGGGCAAAACTGTCGCTGGGACAGAATCAAAGCAATTCGTCTGATTACCGATTTGATAACAATCAATATACAGAGAATATAGATGGTTCAGTTTTTTATAAACAGAATCAGCATATCATGGCTTTATATGGAGAGTACGATGCCACCTTCGGTTGGTTGTCTCTTAAACCTGGACTACGTTATGAATACACATGGCAGAAAACAAAATATCTGAAAGGTGCCGGTTCTGACTTCAATATCAAATACGGAACCCTTGTTCCTGCATTAAGCATATCAGCTCGTATCAGTGAATTGCAGAATATCGGTGTAAACTACAATCTTAGAATACGCCGACCTGGCATTACAGAACTTGACCCATATGTTGACCGTTCCAATCCGGCAACTCTAGTTTATGGAAATTCGCACCTTGATGCAGAGAAGACCAACAATCTATCACTGGTTTACAATCTCACAGTTAGTAATTTTGCAATGAATGCCACGTTACGCCATAGTTTCAGCAACAACGCCATTGAGCAATATTCATTTAATAATAATGGAGTTCTCAATACCACCTATGGTAATATCGTGAAAAGAAATATCTCTGCCCTTAATCTATATATGAATTGGAGCATGACCACCTCCACACGTATAATGCTTAATGCTGAAGCTGGATACACCGACTTAAGAAGTGATGTTCTAAATGCAAGAAACAATGGATGGAAATTAAACGTTAACTACGGTGTGCAGCAGAATATGCCATGGGATATCAAACTGACTACAAATTTGGAACTGATGACCCGCACGCATACACTTCAAGGATACGAATCAGGAATGTCACTACTATCAGCTAGTATATCAAAATCATTCTGTAACGACAAATGGAATGTTACAGTATCAGGAACAACAGGGCTAGGACATGGTGGTAATCTAATATGGACATCATATAACAAAGGTAATGATTTTAATTCCACAAACAGTTTCAAAGAACCTGTCAAGAATATCTCATTGGGCATCAGCTATACATTTGGAAGTAAAAAAGAAACAAACAATGATGATGATTGGATGCAGATTGGCAGCAAATCACATTCAGGCAAACATAGAAAGTAAAAAATCATAGTATTAAATTCATTGTATTAGGAAAATACAGTATCTTTGCGACATATGAATATGGTACAACGATTGATATTGAAGATTGTTAGAGTAGTAGCACTTTCTCTATTGAGTCTACTACTCTATTACATACTTTGGTCTACAATAGACGAAGAATTTAGAAAACAGATTTTTCATTGGCCTTTTGAACCTATGGACATGGTCTTTGATTATTCATCGTGCCTTATCTTCACAGTATTAGCTCTCGGCTTGAGCAAACTTGTGTTCAAGTATATAAAATGGTCGCGTCATCCCATGTTGATGATTGTCACACAGATATTTCTTATACTCGTGGTTAACAATATCACTGCAGGAATAGTTAGTAATTTATTGAGTTCACCATATAATGATAAAGATCCTATTGCATATGTAGAAAGTTTATATCTAACAGGTATACTGTCAACATTCGTAGCTTGCATATATGCGATGACATACTATTGGAAGTCGTACGAAAATGTAAATAAGGAACGTAACCATTTCAGATTACAAGCACTGGAAAATCAAATCAATCCGCATTTTGTATTCAATAATTTCAGTATACTAGCAGACTTGATTGAAGTAGACCCACATAAAGCTACAGAGTATCTGATGAAATTGTCTAAAGTTTATCGTTACACCCTATCACATTTTGATCACAGTCTGATAAGCATTGAAGAAGAATTGGATTTTTTAAATCAATACCTCTACCTGCTTAATGAACGCTTCGGCAACACAATCACTGTAAGTATTCATAAAAACATGAAGAATCTTGATGGATTTATTCCACCTGCTGCATTACAAATGTTTGTAGAGAATGCTATCAAACACAATGAGCACACCGCAACCAATCCTCTACTTATAGAAATAGATACAGATGGTCAAGATATTATCGTCAGCAATAAAAAGCAACGTATATCAAGCAGTGTGCTATCTGCCAATGTTGGCAATGATAATATATCAGAAAGGTACGGCATTCTTAGCAAGCAGTCTATCAAGATTAATGAGACAAATGACAATTTTACAGTAAGACTACCTATTATTCATAAAAAAGGCACATGAAAATACTGATTATTGAAGACGAACAGAGTAACGCTACACGACTATGTAGAATACTTAAAGAAATAGATAACGATGTTCAGATACTTGCTATGACAGCAAGTATAAAGGAGACAGAAGACTTCTTTTCAAGAACAGAAGAGATACCTGATATTATTGTGGCAGATATCCAATTAGGCGATGGGCTGAGTTTTGAAGCATTAAAAGCTGCTCCACAATCAATACCTGTCATTTTCACAACAGCCTACGATCAATATGCAATAAAAGCTTTTAAATTTAACAGTATAGACTATCTATTAAAGCCTATTGATAAAGATGAACTGAAGACTGCCATCAACAAGGCTCTCAAAAAGAATAATTCCAACACAGATGCCATAAAAGAATTACTTCTCTCTATTCATGGGCAGGATATAAGATATAGAGAGAGATTTCTTGTTCCATATAAAGATGGATATGAAGTCGTATTGGTAAGCACCATCAGTCATATCTGCACTGTCTATAAAGATACTAGAATATATATAAAATCAGGTTCATTTTATAGCATATCTTTATCTCTTGATGATATTATCAAACAATTAGACCCAGCACGTTTCTTTCGAGTAAATCGTCAATTTATTGTCAATATTGATTCTATCAGTCAATTAAAGACATACTTTGCAGGTAAAGCACGTGTATATCTTAAAGAATACGAGGATATAGAAATAATGTGTAGTCGCGAACGAGTACCGATTCTAAAGAGTTGGTTAAACAAATAAGCAGAGTATATAAATTGCGTTTAGACAATTACTTATCTAAGGTGAAAACATAAGGCATATCATTGGAGGTTATTTTAATCCAACGATATGCCTTAATCTCATATAGTTACAAACATTTCCACGGTACCATCCTGAAAGTTACAATAGGGAAACTACCAATACAGCAACAGAAACCAGCAGACTTACCAAAGACTATAATCCAGATGAAATGTAAATATAATATGCAGATTTCATAATATGTAAGAATTAAATCTGCTACGAATATATAACGAGTTAGAGCTTTGCGATAAAATTTTATCAATTTGTTTATTTCAGAAACAGTTATATATTATCCGCAAATCATTATTTTTAGGTATTGCAAGTATTTTTCATTCATTCTACCTTTGCAAAAAAATTAAGTAGATGAAATTTTGGATATTAATATATTCTTTTC
>JAGPKZ010000074.1 GCA_018053665.1 Prevotella sp. | reverse complement strand
TAAATCAATATACCTCCAGGTTTAACCTTTGATATAAACTTATCCATTGACGGTTGATTAAGTACGATTGCGATATCGAATTTACTTAATATCGGTGATGAAATGCGCTCGTCGCTTATAATAACCGTCACGTTAGCTGTACCGCCACGCTGCTCTGGACCATAGGCAGGCATCCATGTCACCTCTTTATCTTCAAGCAGTCCTGAGTAGGCAAGAATCTTTCCCATAGAGAGAACGCCCTGACCTCCAAAACCTGATATGATAATTTCTTTCTTCATTTCTTTTGGATTTTACCGTTAACTAAAGATTTGTGGTATCTTTAAGGTCACCCTTCGGATACTCCTTGAACATGTGCTCTACCATCCACTCGTTAGCTTGCTTTGGTGAAAGTTTCCAACCACTGTTGCAAGTTGACACGATTTCAACAAGACTTGAACCTAGTCCATTCATTGATGCATCAAAAGCCTTGCGTATGGCAGCCTTAGCCTTGCGTATAGATGCTACATCCTCAACACTCTGGCGAGTAACAAAGCATGTACCTGTAAGGTGACTAGCTAGTTCTGTCATGTTAAGTGGGTATCCATGAAGTTCTGGTTCACGACCATAAGGACATGTTGCTGTCTTCTGTCCGATAAGAGTTGTAGGAGCCATCTGCCCTCCAGTCATACCATAAATGGCATTGTTGATGAATATGATAGGTATATTCTCGCCACGGTTTAGGGCATGTATAGTCTCGCAAGCTCCGATGCATGCAAGATCACCATCACCCTGATATGTAAATACCAGACGATCAGGCCACAAGCGCTTGATACCTGTTGCAACAGCTGGTGCACGACCGTGAGGAGCTTCCTGCCAGTCAATATCAAGATAGCGGTAGGCAAACACTGCACAACCGACCGGACTAACTCCAATAGTCTTGTTCTGCATGCCCATTTCTGCTATTACCTCAGCTACCAATTTATGCACTACACCGTGAGAGCAACCGGCACAGTAGTGCATTGCCGTATCGTTCATAAGTTCTGGTTTCTTGTAAACCAGATTTTCAGGTGATATGATGTCGTTATTCATTGTCTATGAGTTTTGTTTTCAGAGCGTTAACAATTTCTTCAGGATCAGGAACGATACCTCCGAGACGTCCGAAGTGTTCTGTTGGTATACCACTTCCTACAGACAACTTCACGTCTTCAATCATCTGTCCGGCGTTTATTTCAGCAACAAGGATACCCTTTTTGCCATCAACAGTCTTTCTAAGTTCCTTTTCAGGGAAAGGCCATAGAGTGATAGGGCGGAAGAGTCCTACTTTGATGCCACGCTTGCGTGCAATCTCCATACTCTTCTCTGTAATACGTGCTGCGCTTCCGAATGCAACGATTACATAGTCAGCATCGTCACAGTCTGTTATCTCGCATCTTGTTTCAGTATCCTTTGCAAGTTGGTATTTCTCCTGAAGGTGAATATTTATCTCCTCCATAACCTCTGGTTTGAGTTCAAGCGACGTCATAATATTAGGCTCGCGTGAGCTTGGTCTGCCGATAGTAGCCCAAGGACATTCCTTTGCAATCTGTTCTTCTGTACGACGAGGCTTGATAGGAGGAAGAACAACTTTCTCCATCATCTGACCGATAACACCATCGCTGAGAATCATAACCGGATTACGGTATTTGAATGCCAGTTCGAAAGATAAGTCAACAAAGTCAGCCATTTCCTGAACAGAAGCAGGAGCCAATACAATGACATTATAGTCACCGTTTCCGCCTCCGCGTGTTGCCTGCATGTAATCACTCTGACTTGGCTGTATAGTTCCAAGTCCAGGACCTCCACGCTGAACGTTTACGATAACTCCAGGAATCTCGGCACCAGCCATGTAAGATATACCTTCCTGCATCAAAGCCACACCAGGGCTTGAACTTGTGGTTATAACACGCTTTCCAGCGCCACCACCACCATATACCATATTAATAGATGCAACTTCACTTTCTGCTTGAAGAACAACCATACCAGTTGTCTCCCAAGGTTTCAAGAGAGCCAATGTCTCTATAATTTCACTTTGAGGTGTTATTGGATAACCAAAGAAAGCATCAGCTCCACAGCGAATCATTGCGTGTGCTACAGCTTCATTACCCTTCATAAGTGTTACTTCTTTTTTCTCCATAGGTAGATTTTTCTTTTAGTCCTTTTTTTTACGATAAACGGTAATGCAGCCATCAGGGCATACAATTCCACATGAAGCACATCCGATGCAGTCGTCGGCTTTAATTGCTTCAACGTAAGGATAACCGTGAACGTTGACTTTTCTTCCTGCTAATGCTAAAACGTCTTTAGGACAAGCGTCTACGCAAAGTGCGCAACCCTTGCATCTGTCTTCGTTAATAACAACAGCACCTAATATTTTTCCCATTATAATTGTTTTTGAAAATGACAAGATTTAAGGATTATACATATCCTTGCAATAGTAAGCAAATATACTTTCAAGCATTTTCTTAGCTTCAACAGCAGGACTGTTTGGATCTAATGCTATTGCTTCGTTGTAAGAATCAATAGCATGTTTGAAGTCTCCTTTCTTGCGATAAGAATTGCCAAGTTTGTAGTAATCTTCAGCCGTCATTGTGTTTTTTATATTTTTCCCGTGACAAATTTATGTAAGAGAAACGTAAATACCGTATAAACAACTTTGATTTTAAACTATATTAAAATAGTTTTGCTAAAAAATGCGCACACCTATTTTGATTGTGCAATAATTAGAATATATTGTCCCATTCTTCGGATAACTCCGTCATTTTGTGGTATAGTATGTTTGCGCCTTCGTTTTTTAAGGCAGAATCGGGTAGTGGACCACTGTTTATAGCTACGGTGAAAATACCAGCTGATACTCCAGATTTTATACCTAGTGGAGCATTCTCAACAACGATTCCCTGTGACGGTTTAAGGTCTCCAACCTTTCTCAATCCAATAAGATACGGATCTGGATATGGCTTGCCTCTCTTTACATTATAAGCTGTTGTGATGTGATCTTCATCAAGATATCTCCCGAAATCATGAAGAAGTCTTTCTATCAAAGGACGCTGACCGCTTCCCGTGACTACGTTGACCGACATACCTGATAGAATGATTTTTTCCATAATGTCGGTTACTCCGTCAAAGATAGGAGCTATTGGCATGTCATGGAATATTCTAGTCTTCTCGTCATAAATAGTTTGTGCCTCGTCAAGAGTGATATCCTTTCCAAGTTGGTCACGCATATACTTCTTGATAGTGTCTATGCCTCTTGCTCCTTCTGTAGCATAGGCATCAGCTGCGGTCATGTTGATACCGAATTTAGCCATACTTTCCTGCCATGCAATTGCGTGGTTGGGCATACTGTCATAAAGAACTCCATCCATGTCAAATAACACGCATTTGAAGTTCCAGCCAAACTTTTCTGATTCAGACATTACTTGAATGCCTTGTTGCCTTAAATATTCTGTAACAGCTTCTCGTATCATATTATAAAAATAGGTGGATGCAATTATTCAACTGCATCCACCATATTTGATATTGTGTTAGTTGAAACAACTAATCTGTTTCCTTTTTTTTATTTCAGCTTTTTCTGTATAGCTTCGCTCTCAGCCTCATATCCTGGCTTGTTGAGCAGTGCAAACATATTCTTCTTGTAAGCCTCTACACCTGGTTGGTCGAATGGGTTTACTTTAAGAAGATTACCGCTGATACCGCAAGCTACCTCGAAGAAGAATATAATCTGACCGATATAGTATTCGTTAAGCTCAGGAACGCTGAGGCGGATATTAGGAACACCACCGTCTACGTGTGCAAGGCGTGTACCAAGTTCAGCCATCTTGTTAACTTCGTCAACATGCTTGCCTTCAAGGAAGTTTAGTCCGTCGAGATTTTCATCATCGTGTGGGAATAAAAGAGTCTTGTTAGCCTTCTCTATGCTGATTACAGTCTCGAAGATAGAACGCTCGCCCTGCTGAATCCACTGACCCATAGAGTGCAAGTCTGTTGTGAAGTCACATGCAGCAGGGAAGATACCCTTACCGTCTTTACCTTCACTCTCTCCGAAAAGTTGCTTCCACCATTCAGCGATGAAATGAAGCTTTGGTTGGAAGTTGACGATAATCTCAATCTTCTTGCCAGCCTGACTATATAGACCGTTGCGTACGGCTGCATATTTAGCTGCTATATTTTCAGCGAAAGGAACATCCTTGCCTGTTGCCTTCTCAATGTCTTGGGCACCCTTTACAAGAGCCTTGATATCGAAGCCTGCGCATGCGATAGGAAGAAGACCTACTGGAGTGAGTACAGAGAAACGACCACCAATGTTATCAGGAATAATGAAAGTCTTGTAACCTTCTTTGTCTGCGCAAGTACGGGCTGCACCCTTCTTTGCATCTGTAACAGCTACGATAACATCCTTTGCCTCAGCCTTACCTCTCTGCTGTTCGCATTGCTTCTTTAGAAGACGGAATGTAAGAGCTGTCTCTGTTGTTGTACCAGACTTGCTGATGTTGATAACACCGAATTTCTTACCTTTAAGATACTCAGTGAGTTCTGAAAGATAATCCTCTCCGATATTGTTTCCAGCAAACATGATAGTAGGGTTCTTCTTGTCTTCAACAAGCCATGCAAAACTGTTACCGAGAGCTTCGATAACGGCGCGTGCGCCAAGATAAGAACCACCGATACCTGCAACAACAACTACTTCACACTTCTCACGTATTGTTTTGGCTACAGCCTCTACTTCGTCAAGAAATGCTGGTGTGATGCTTGATGGCAAGTGAAGCCATCCTAGAAAATCGTTACCCGGGCAAGTGCCATTCTCAAGTGCTTCCTGAGCGGCCTTTACCTGACCTTCATAAGCTTCAACAGTTCCTGGTTTCAGGAATTGTTCTGCCTTTGTAATGTCTAAGCTAATATTTTTCATTCAATCTTTAATTTTCAAGATCTCTTTTATAAGATCATAACTATCTAAAACTATCTGTTAATAACTTTATTTCAATCTGGGGATTTATCCTTTCATACAAGATGTTGTACACAGCGTCGAGAATAGGCATGTTAACGTGCATGTGGCGATTTATCTCCTTCATGCATTTTGTTCCGAAGAATCCCTCGGCAATCATTTCCATTTCTATCTGTGCGCTCTTTACAGAGTATCCCTTTCCAATCATTGTTCCGAAAGTTCGGTTGCGGCTGAAGTTGCTGTATCCTGTAACCAAAAGGTCACCAAGGTAAACACTGTCATATATGTTTCGTTCAATAGGATGAACGGCTGTAAGAAAGCGATTCATTTCCTGAACGGCATTTGCTACCAGCACAGCTTGGAAGTTGTCACCGTATTTAAGTCCGTTGCATATACCAGCAGCTATTGCATATACATTCTTCAAGACAGAAGAATATTCAATGCCTATCACATCGCTGGATGTCTTTGTCTTTATGAAGTCGCTTGTGAGGATATCGGCAAACGATAGTGCCTTTTCCTTGTCAGAACATCCTACCGTGAGGTATGAAAGACGTTCCAATGCCACTTCTTCTGCATGAGACGGACCGCCTATGCAAGCCAAGTTGTCATAAGGAACATCATACACCTGATGGAAATATTCAGAACATACAAGGTTCTCGTCGGGAACAATACCCTTTATCGCCGTGACGATAAATTTATCACGCAGTCCAGTCTTAAGTTTCTTAAGATGATTCTTAAGATAAGGAGACGGAGTGACAAAAACAAGCGTGTCGTAGTTCTGTGCTATTTTATTGATGTCGCTGTAGAAGTCAATCTCATCGACATTGAAATGAGCACTCATCAGATAGGCAGGGTTGTGACCTAGTCGCTTGAAGTCTTCTATACGGTCATCGCGACGCATATACCATCCTATGTGATGAGTATGCCCCACCACGATCTTGGCTATGGCCGTAGCCCACGAACCGCCACCAATGATTGCTATCTTACCGCAATTATACATTAGCCTTGTCTATCCAGGCCTGAATGTCATCAACACTAGGCTTTTCGTATCCAAGTTTATATTTCTTGTTTATTTCTCCGATTTTCTGCTGCAATCCCTGAGCTTTCTCGTCCTTGATGTCGCTGATTAAGTTAAATCCTGCTTTACGCATTACGTAAGCCCAATCTTCGGCAACACCAATTTCAGCCCATTCCTTGATAGAGCTCTGTGGCATCTTTGCCTCAGGTTTCATCTGTGGGAACAGCATAATCTCTTGAATATTCTCTTTACCAATCATCAGCATGCACAAGCGGTCAATACCGATACCGATACCTGATGTTGGAGGCATACCGTATTGCAGTGAACGCAAGAAGTCTTGGTCAATAAGCATAGCCTCGTCATCGCCCTTGTCAGCAAGTGCCATCTGATCCTTGAATCTATTTTCCTGATCAATAGGGTCGTTAAGTTCAGAATATGCATTAGCAAGTTCCTTACCGTTTACCATCAATTCGAAACGCTCTGTAAGTCCTGGTTTTGAACGGTGCATCTTTGTCAGCGGACTCATCTCAACAGGATAGTCAGTGATGAATGTAGGCTGAATGAATGTGCCTTCGCAGAACTCTCCGAAAATCTCATCAACAAGTTTACCCTTACCGAAACTTTCGTCAATGCCTTCCATCTTTAAGTCTTCGATGGCAATCTTGCGTATTTCTTCTTCGTTCTTGTCAGAAAGATCGAAACCTGTCTTTTCCTTTATTGCATCAAGGATAGGAAGACGACGGAATGGAGCCTTAAAGCTAATCATTTTTTCGCCGTTCTTAACCTCTGTAGAACCGTTGTTTACTTCTTTACATATTGCTTCAAGCAACTCCTCTGTGAACGACATCATCCAGTTGTAATCTTTGTACTGAACATAAAGTTCCATACAAGTGAACTCTGGATTGTGGTATTTGTCCATACCCTCGTTGCGGAAGTTCTTTCCTATTTCATAAACGCCCTCGAAGCCACCTACAATAAGGCGTTTCAGATAAAGTTCTGTGGCGATACGCATATACATATCAACGTTAAGTGCGTTGAAATGTGTTATGAATGGACGTGCGCTTGCACCTCCGGCAATACTTTGTAGGGTAGGAGTCTCAACCTCGGTGTAACCATGGTTGTCGAAGAAGTTGCGCATTGTACGCAATACTGTAGCACGTTTTAGGAAAGTGTCTTTTACGCCATCATTGACAATGAGGTCAACGTAACGCTGACGTGCGCGAAGTTCAGGATCGTCGAACTTGTCATAAGCTACACCGTCTTTATATTTAACGATAGGCAGTGGCTTCAAGCTCTTGCTCAGGATTGTGATTTCCTTTGCGTGGATACTTATTTCACCAGTCTGGGTTTTGAATACAAACCCCTTGATACCGATGAAGTCACCGATATCCATTAATTTCTTGAATACTTTGTTGTATAGGTCTTTATTCTCGTCTGGACAGATATCGTCACGAGAAATATAAACCTGTATGCGTCCTTTGCTATCTTGTATCTCCGCAAAACTAGCTTTACCCATAATACGGCGGCTCATCATACGACCTGCGACAACAACGTCGCGCTGCTCGTCATCCTTGAACTCAGCCTTTATTTCGGTTGAGAATGCGTTTGTGGGAAACTCTGCTGCTGGATATGGATTAATACCCATTTCGCGCAGTTCTTGAAGACATTGTCTGCGAATTATCTCCTGTTCACTTAACTCTAAAACGTTCATATTATTATTTCGAATATATTCTTGTTCCAAGGTGCAAAAGTAATAAATAAATCTGAATTTGAACTTCTTTTTATCTTTTTTATGTATATTGCGCCGAATGATGCGTCATGGATGGAGATTTTTTTGTATCTTTGCACGCCTTTTAGAATAACCGAGTTCTTGGTAAACCTCGTAAAAAACAAGAAAATGAATAAAGCTAAAAATTCAGTGAGTGTGCTGTTTATGCTTTTCAGTATACTCTTCTGTGTTTGTCTTATAGCGGCAAACGTATTGGAAACAAAGCAAATTTCCGTTGGTGGGATCAGTCTCACCGGTGGACTTATCGTATTTCCTGTGTCTTATATCATCAACGACTGCGTGTGCGAAGTGTGGGGATATGGCAAGGCTCGTCTGCTTATATGGATTGGTTTTGCGATGAACTTCTTTTTCGTGTCTCTTGGGGCGTTGTGCGACGCCATTCCGGGTGCTCCTTATTGGACTAATGATGCAGGTTTTCATGCCGTTTTCGGACTTGCTCCACGTATAGCTTTGGCTTCGTTCGTGGCTTTCATCGCTGGCAGTTTTGTCAACGCCTATGTCATGAGTCGAATGAAGATACGAGATAAAGGTAAGAACTTCTCGGCACGTGCCATATTGAGTACTGTTTTTGGTGAGACTGCAGACTCTATACTCTTTTTCCCTCTTGCGCTTGGTGGCGTAGTTCCTATTGATGAACTGCCTAAACTCATGCTGTGGCAAGTACTGTTGAAGACGGTATACGAGATAATCGTACTACCGGTTACCATCAAGATCGTGAAGTTTTTGAAGTTACATGAAGGCGAGGATGTCTATGATGACGGAATAAGTTATAACATATTGAAAATTTTTAATATCTAGAATATGGAAAGAAAAGACGAAGGATTGCATTCTCTTGGTGTAAAGACCAAGTATAGCATGGATTATGCTCCTGAAACACTTGAGACATTTACCAATAAGCATCCTGGTAATGATTATTGGGTGCAGTTCAACTGCCCTGAGTTTACGTCGTTGTGTCCAATCACTGGTCAGCCTGACTTTGCTGAAATACGCATCAGTTATATTCCTGCCGAGAAGATGGTTGAGAGCAAGAGCTTGAAGTTGTATCTGTTTAGTTTCCGCAATCATGGTGATTTTCATGAGGATTGTGTAAACACGATTATGAAAGACTTGATAAAGCTTATGGAACCGAAGTATATTGAGGTTACTGGTTATTTCACTCCACGTGGTGGAATTAGTATTTTTCCATATGCTAACTATGGTATGCCGAATACAAAATATGAAAAATTGGCAGAACATAGATTCTTTAATCATAACATGGATAAATA
>JAGPKZ010000144.1 GCA_018053665.1 Prevotella sp. | reverse complement strand
ATATATATTAGCTATCAACCTATCATATAATAAATAAAAAGCATTATATTTGCACAGTTAATGTAATGTTAAGCTTGTATGAGTAAAACTACAATGGGTACTAAATTGCCCCGAAAATTGGAACAAAAGATGCAGATTGTAGGCGAGCAGATTAAGTTGGCTCGTTTGCGTCGAAATCTTAGTGTGGCTCAGGTCGCTGAACGTGCGACTTGTTCGGCATTGACTATAAATAGAATTGAGAAAGGCACACCAACTGTAGCCATTGGCATCTATCTTCGTGTTTTATATGCTTTGCAGTTGGATGATGATATATTGTTCTTGGCACAAAAAGATGAGATGGGACGTGCTTTGCAAGATTTGGCACTAACTCATCGAGAACGTGCTTCAAAAAAGATTTAAGATATGAATACTTTGTATGTATATGGTGACTTCGATTGGCTGGAAAGACCTCAGCTGATTGGTGAGTTAGGCTACGAATCTCTTCGAGGCTCTGATTCTTATTCGTTTATATACAACAATGAATGGCTTGCAAAATATGGGAGCATTTTTCTAAGTGCTGACATTAATAATTATCCTGGTCAACAGTATACACAACCTGGTAAAGATATCTTTGGATGCTTCAGCGACGCTTTACCTGATCGTTGGGGTAGAACATTACTTAATCGTCGCGAGCAAATACAAGCTGAAGAAGAGAAAAGGCCAGTTAGAAAACTATCCTCGTTCGATTATCTTATTGGCATTGATGACTACTCAAGAATGGGTGGTTTTAGGTTAAAGAAAGAACTAAATGGAAGTTTTATTAACTGTGAGCAATCTCTTCGTATTCCGCCACTTACAGATATTCATTCACTTGTTGTTGCAAGCATAGAAATTGAAAAAAGTGAAGAGAAAAATATCCTTCCTGATAAGAAATGGATACAGCAGCTTGTCCACCCTGGAACATCCTTGGGAGGTGCTCGTCCGAAAGCTGGTGTTGTTGACGAAAAACAACAACTTTATGTGGCTAAGTTCCCATCTCGTAAGGATGATTATGATGTGGCCCTCTGGGAACATCTAAGTCATTTGCTTGCTAAAGAAGCTGGGGTTGTAGCTGCTGAAACAAGAATTATTTCTTCAGGTGAAAAGTACCATACACTCCTTTCAAAACGATTTGATCGTACAGAAAATGGTAGAAGAATACACTTTGCATCGGCTATGACTTTGTTAGGACTTATTGACGGTTGTGATGCTAAGACAGGAAACGGATATCTCGATATCGTGGACTTCATTCTCCAAAACTGTTGTGATGTAAATGAGAATCTTAGTCAGTTGTATCGTCGTGTTGCTTTTAATATTGCTATCGGAAATAGTGATGATCATTTCCGTAATCATGGTTTTTTACTTACACCAAGGGGGTGGACATTAAGTCCAGCTTATGATATGAATCCAACACTTAATGAATACCAGAGTCTCCTTATTAACTCATCAACTAATGAATCAAACCTACAGATATTGTTTGGTTCTTGTGAGGAATACATGATCAGTAAAGAAGAAGCCCGAATAATCATTAATGAAGTAATCGCGGGAGTTCATAAATGGCATTCTATTGCCGTTTCTCTTGGTATTGCAAAACGCGAGATGGATATGTTTTATCAAGTGTACAGTAAGACAATATTAAATCTATAGAAATGATTTTTCTTCTTACTGCAATTTATTGTGGTATAGCAGACTTTATTTCTGTAGATATTGCTTTTATATCAAAACCAGCAAATAATATGGAAAATATTCATTTATCATTGGAGTTCTGGGAAATATTGGATGACTAACTAAAGCCTTAACCTATCATAAAAGAAATAATAGTTACCTGTATTGTATGTTTAATGATAAGTAAAGTTGTATTCATTTCCTAGTCACCATTGTTTGTTCCTTCTCAATGTTAATCGACTGACCTTCCTTTTCAATGCTCCAGAAAGGAATATTGTATTCGTCGGTAAACTCTTTCATGCGCCATGCACTCTTAAAGCCACTAACAACAAAATGCATTGGGATAAACAATCCAACCTTGAATTGCTCGATGAATTGTCTGGCTCCACGAGTATATCCGTTACCAATACGACCATCTACGGGGAACATCACAACATCGAAAGAATCCGCTATCTTTTTGATGTCTTTCAACTCTCCAAGGAATTGTTTCTCATCTTTTATCGGGTCAATAACACCAAACTCTTCACTATCAATAGTGCCTCCATTGTAGTCATTAGTCAGAAAGCGGGCATACCAATTATTTAAATCGCCAGCATGGAAAATGCGTTTGATATTAGCTTGATTTTTAGCATCATTTACTTCAACTATCCATGAAACGCCACTATCATTACTGCCTGTGGCATAGATATTTATAATATTGTTACTCCATACTGAACCTTTTGCCATCCACACGTCAGCATCTTCCTTGTTGGCTCTTCGGCGTTTCATAATATCCTTAGAAAGAATGTAGGTGAAAGAAAGAGTTGGGTAATCCGTTTTCCACTTCAGTATATCCTTAGTGAAATGGTCTTCGTGGAAATGACTCGCAAATACATAAATGGGCTTGTTGGTAGTAGATAGAATTCTTGGAATGACTCCTGCTGGATCCATCCAACAATCAAAGATGAGCATACAACTTTCTGTCTCAATTGCAAAACCACTATGATATATATATGTCAGTTTCATTGCTAGGTACATATTAAATCATTTCACAAATTCTATCTTCTCTGATAATCTTTGGCGCTGCTTTGCCAGCCAGTACCAGCACTTTCTTGCCATTACGGTATATATGCAGTTGGCGTGAGCGAACAACTGC
>JAGPKZ010000073.1 GCA_018053665.1 Prevotella sp. | reverse complement strand
TTGCTTGTTAATTCTTCACGTGGTATAATTTTTGCTAGCAATGGCGTTGATTATGCAGATGCAGCTGCGATAAAAGCTAGTGATCTTCAGCAACAAATGGCTGATGAACTATCAAAGCTTGCTTAAAATCATTAACATTGATAGTGTAAGGTATATTCTATCATTATCACAACATTAAAAATCAAATAATATCTTAGTTATTAATCATAACTGAATAAAAATTGCTATATTTGCAAAATTATTATAGAATTTGACATATAAATATGGAATTTACAGCAAAACAAATAGCCCAATTTATTCAGGGTAGTATTGAGGGTAATGAAAACGTAACAATCAATACATTTGCAAAAATAGAGGAAGGTGTACCGGGAGCAATCTCGTTCCTTTCCAACCCCAAATATACTCATTATATTTATGAAACAAAGTCATCAGTAGTTCTCGTTGATGAAACATTAATATTAGATAAGCCTGTCGAAACAACGATAATTCGTGTAGTTAATGCTCGTGATTGCGTAGCTAAGCTATTACAGATGTATGATGCAGCTATGCACCCAAAGAAAACGGGTGTTGATTCTTTAGCCTTCATATCTTCAAATGCTCAAATTGGCAAGAATGTATATATCGGAGCTTTTGCATGTATTGGTGACGGAGCTGTTATTGGCGACGGATGTCAAATATATCCAAATACAGTTATTGGAGACAATGTGAAGTTGGGCAATGATTGTATAATATATCCAAACGTTACTGTTTATATGGGATGTAAATTAGGTAACAGAATAACTATTCATTCAGGAAGTGTTATTGGTGCTGACGGTTTTGGATTTGCTCCTAACGGAAAGGATGGATATGACAAAATACCACAAATCGGAATAGTAACAATAGAGGATGATGTCGAAATTGGTGCTAATACATGTATAGACCGTTCTACTATGGGAAGTACTGTTATACGCAGAGGTGTAAAATTAGACAATCTTATACAAATTGCACACAATGTTGAAGTTGGAGAAAATACGGTAATGTCTGCACAGGTGGGTATTTCTGGAAGTACAAAGGTTGGACAATGGTGCATGTTTGGAGGTCAAGTTGGTATAGCCGGACACATTGAGATCGGTGATAAGGTGTTCTTAGGTGGCCAAAGCGGTGTTATTGGCAATCTGAAAAGTAATCAAACGCTTATAGGAACTCCACCAATGGGTAAACTATCTTATTTTAAATCGCAAGCCTTGGTTCAAAAATTGCCTGAATTATTTAAGGAAATAGAGGATTTAAAAAAGGAAGTTACAGAACTTAAAAAACAAAAATAACGATAAGATATGGAAACTACAAAGCAAACAACTCTAAAGGGTAGTTTTTCTCTCTTTGGAAAAGGATTGCATACAGGATTGGATCTTACGGTAACTTTTAATCCTGCTCCAGAAAATACTGGATATAAAATTCAAAGAATAGATGTTAATGGACAACCTATAATTGATGCTATTGCTGAAAATGTGGTTGATACTCAGAGAGGTACAGTACTTGCGAAAGGAGATGTACGTATTTCTACTGTAGAGCATGGTATGGCTGCTCTATATGCTTCAGGTATAGATAATTGCTTAATTCAAGTAAATGGACCAGAATTTCCTATATTGGATGGTTCGGCAGCAATGTATGCCAAGAAAATCAAGGAAATAGGTACAATAGAGCAAAATGCAGCTAAAGACTATTACATTATTCGCCATAAAATAGAAATAAAGGATGATGAAACGGGTTCAATTATTACAATTCTTCCTGATGATCAGTTTAGTTTAACTGCAATGTGCTCTTTTAATTCAAAGTTTATCAATAGCCAATTTGCAACACTTGATAATACAAGCACTTTTGATGAAGATATAGCTGCTGCTAGAACCTTTGTTTTCGTACGTGATATTGTGCCATTGCTTGAAGCCAATTTAATTAAAGGTGGTGATTTAGACAATGCTATTGTAATATATGAGCGTGAGGTAAGTCAGGAAAAACTTGACCAACTTGCTGATGTTCTGAAAGTTCCTCGTATGAATGCAACTAAGGTTGGTTACATACAGCATAAACCTCTTATGTGGGAAAATGAATGTACACGTCATAAACTTCTCGATATTATTGGCGATATGGCTCTTATAGGTAAGCCAATAAAAGGTCGAATCATAGCTACAAGACCAGGACATACGATAAATAATAAGTTTGCTAGACTTATGCGTAAAGAAATACGCAAACACGAAGTCCAAGCTCCTATATATAATCCTAATGAAGATCCTATTATGGACAATATTCGCATTCGTGAATTATTGCCACATAGGTATCCTATGCAGTTAGTTGATAAGATTACATCTATTGGTTCAACAAGTATTGTTGGAGTAAAAAATGTAACTGCAAATGAGCCATTTTTCATAGGCCATTTCCCCAATGAACCAGTAATGCCAGGTGTTTTGATGATTGAGGCAATGGCGCAGTGTGGAGGGTTGTTGGTTCTTAGTCAACTTGAAAATCCAGAGAGGTATTCAACATATTTTCTAAAAATTGACGAGGTGAAATTTCGCCAGAAGGTTGTTCCTGGAGACACTTTGCTATTTAGAGTTGAGCTTTTAAGTCCTGTGAGGCACGGAATAAGTTCAATGAAAGGATATATGTTTGTTGGAGATCAAGTTGTTTCCGAAGCTACATTTACAGCACAGATAGTAAAAAATAAGTAATTATATATGAATAAAATTAGTCCACTTGCCTTTGTACATCCAGACGCAAAATTAGGAGATAATAATATTATTGGACCGTTCTGTTATATTGACCGTGACACTGTCATCGGTGATAATAATATAATGCAGAACAGTGTGACAATCAATGTTGGTGCACGAATTGGTAATGGAAACGAGTTCTTTCCTGGTACTAGTATCTCAACTAAACCACAGGATTTGAAATTCAAGGGAGAAATAACAACGTGTCAAGTTGGTGACAACAATAGCATACGTGAAAATGTAACCATTTCAAGAGGAACTGAATCTAAGGGAACAACCAAGGTTGGAAGCAATAATTTGTTTATGGAAAATATGCATATTGCTCATGATTGTGTATTGGGAAACGGATTGATAGTAGGAAATTCTACTAAATTTGCTGGTGAAGTTACCATTGATGATAATGCTATTGTAAGTGCTGCGATATTATGTCATCAGTTCTGTCATATTGGTGGATATGTAATGATTCAAGGTGGAAGTCGTTTTTCTCAAGACATACCTCCATATATCATTGCTGGTAAATTCCCTGTAAAATATTGTGGACTAAACCTTATTGGACTTAGACGAAGAGGATTCAGTAATGAGTTAATAGAGCATATTCATTCAGCTTACAGATTGCTATATTCTAAAGGTATTATATCTGAAGGTATTAATGAAATAAAAAATAATCTGCAAATTACTCCTGAAATCCAATATATAATAGATTTTGTAGAAACATCTAAACGAGGCATTATCAGATAGATGAAAACTCTCGTTGTTGTTCTTGGACCTACTGGCGTTGGAAAGACAGAATTATGTCTGAACATAGCCAAACATCTAAAATCACCTATTATTAATGCTGATTCTAGACAAATATTTGCAGAGATACCTATTGGTACAGCAGCTCCAACTCAAGAACAACAACGTGAGGTTTTACATTATTTTGTTGGTAATCACAATGTTACTGATTATTACAGCGCAGCTATGTTTGAAGAGGATGCTATGAGTATCATAGATGAACTTTTCAAAGAAAAGCATAACAGTGTATTAATGTCTGGTGGAAGTATGATGTATATTGATGCTGTTTGCAAAGGTATTGATGATATTCCCACTATTGACGAAAATACAAGGGAAAAATTAAAGAATGATTTTGAAAAAAACGGGTTGGATAAACTTGTTGAGAAGTTGAAGGTTCTAGACCCTGAACATTGGCAGATTGTGGATAAAAAAAATCCACGTAGGGTTATACATGCTTTAGAAATTTGCATGATGACAGGAAAAACTTATACTTCATTTAGAAAAAATACAAATAAAAAACGACCTTTTAATATTTTAAAAATTGGATTAAACAGAGACCGTGAAGAGTTATATGAAAGGATTAATAAGCGAGTTTTAAATATGATTGATGCTGGGCTTATTAATGAAGTATCTAAACTATATAATTTCCGTAATTTGAATTCTCTCAACACAGTTGGATATAAAGAGATTTTTGATTATTTAGACGGACTTCTGACACTAGATGAATCTATAAGGCAGATTCAATCAAATTCTCGAAGATACATGCGTAAGCAACTTACATGGTTTAGACGTGATGATAGTATCAAATGGTTTAACCCAAACAACGTTGAAGAAATTTTAAAATACATAGATAAAAACGTGTAAATATTAATTTATTTATTACATTTGCACTATAAAAAGATAATTATAGAATTATGAATAAAATAAAGAGATTATTTAAGTGGAGTCTGCGTTGTGCTCACAATTTCTGGCCGTGGTACAAATCCCTTTATAAAGGGCGCGCTTGGTATACTAAGACAATGGTAGGCTTCCTTTCATGCATTGTAGCTTTTATTATCTATCTAGGAATGGTAGATATGAACTTTCTTTGGTTGTTTGGTAAATCTCCAGGCTATTTATCTGGCATTCTAGATCCTGAAACTAGTGAGGCCTCTGAAATCTACAGTGCAGATGGTAAACTTATCGGCAAATATTTTAATGAGAATCGAACTCCTGTAAAATATGAAGAAGTAAATCCTAAATTTTTCAAGGCGTTAGTTGATACAGAGGATGAGCGTTTTTACAAGCATATGGGAATTGATCCTATAGGATTGTTTGGCGCACTAAAAGATGCTATCTTACATCATGATAGTCGTGGTGCATCTACTATTACACAACAGCTTGCCAAAAATATGTTCCGTGTTAGATCGCAATACTCTACAGGAATTATGGGAAAAATCCCGGGTTTAAAAATTCTTATTGTTAAAAGTAAAGAGTGGATCATAGCAACCAAACTTGAAACTGTATATTCAAAGAAAGAGATTATCACAATGTATGCCAATACAGTTGATTTCGGATCAAATTCTTATGGAATCAAGACTGCAGCTAAAACATACTATAATACTACACCTAGAGATCTTAGTACCGATCAAGTTGCGGTATTGGTAGGAATGCTGAAAGCAACATCATTTTATAATCCAAAGACTAATCCTGAGAATTGTATTAAGAGACGTAACACTGTGCTAAACAACATGGTAACTCATGGTGATTTAAGTCGTACTGAAATGGATTCTCTAAAGGCATTACCAATTAAACTTGACTTTAAGATTGAAGAGAATTACGACGGTCAGGCAAAATACTTCCGTGAAGCAATTGCTAATTATCTCAAAGGTTGGTGTGATGAAAATGGTTATGACCTCTACTCTAGCGGTTTGAAAATATATACAACTGTTGATACTCGTATGCAGAAATACGCTGAAGAAGCTGCCCGAAAGCAGATGAAGCAAGTTCAACAGAATTTTAATAACCATTGGGATATATACCGCAATCAAAGTTCAAATTGGTTGCGTCAGGATCCTTGGCAAGACGAAAATCATAAGGTTATTCCAAATTTCATACAAAATATAGCTCAGCATCAGCCTTTTTATAAAGCTTTGTTGACTCGTTTCCCTCATAACCCAGACTCAGTAAGCTACTATTATAAACAATGGAAGCACCCTGTAAAAGTCTTTGACTATGATAAGGGAATCGTAACAAAGGTGATGACTTCAGAAGATTCAATCAAATATATGACAACATTTATGCACTGTGCATTTGTTGCCATGGAACCTCAGTCTGGAGCAGTCAAAGCATGGGTTGGTGATATTGATTTCAATTCTTGGAAATATGATAAGGCTACAGCCATGCGTCAACCTGGTTCTACATTTAAACTCTTTGTTTACACAGAGGCTATGAATCAAGGCTTAACACCGTGTGACAAGCGTAGAGATGAATACATTTCTATGCAGGTATATGATAAGATACAGAAAAAAGTTGTCACTTGGACACCTGGTAATGCAAATGGTTCATTTAGTGGTGATTCAATGCCTCTAAAGAGTGCTTTTGCAAAAAGTGTCAATTCTGTTGCAGTACGACTAGGACAAGAGATGGGAATTAAACGCATCATTGAAACAGCCAAGAAGATGGGTATAAATAGTCCACTTGATGATGCACCTTCATTAGCATTGGGCTCTAGTGATGTGAATCTTCTTGAAATGGTAAATGCATATTGTGTTGTCGCTGATAACGGTAAACATCATGATCCTGTATTGGTTACAAGAATCGTTGATAAAGATGGTAATGAAGTTTACGTTGGACCAACAAAAAGTGAGCAGGTTATACCTTACAAGAGTGCTTTCTTGATGCAGCAGATGTTGCAAGGAGGTATGCGTGAGGCTGGAGGTACATCACAGTCTCTTTGGGGATATGTTGGTGACTATCGAGATACTGAATTTGGTGGTAAAACAGGAACAAGTAACAACCATTCTGATGCATGGTTTATGGGTGTAAGTCCTAAACTAGTTGTTGGAGCTTGGGTAGGTGGAGAATATCGATGTATCCACTTCCGAACGGGGGCTTTGGGACAAGGATCGCGAACGGCCTTGCCGATTTGTGGATATTTCTTACAAGCATTATTCAAAGATCCAGCTTTCAAGCAATATCATGCTAAATTTGATAAACCTCATGATGACGACATTACAAGAGATATGTACACATGTCAAAGTTACTATCAACCTGTTAAGAAAGATACAGCACGACGTGATAGTGTAATTTCTGAACAGGAAATACTTTTGGATGAAAATGGTGATCCTATCACTGGAAATTCAGAATCAGATGACGAAAGCACAACTCCAAAGACAAGTAAGTCAACTGATAAGTCTATAAAATCAGTTGAGCCCAAAAAGAAACATAAGCCAACGGAACAACAAGTGAATCTTGATAACTTGTAATTAACTTATTCACAATAGAAAATATCGAGGACATAGATATAAATAATCTGGAGTTGCAGAATGCACTCCAGATTATTAATTTTACCCATCGCTCTCTTTTCTTAACAGGAAAGGCCGGGACGGGTAAGTCTACTTTTTTGCGTTATATTGCCAATACCACAAAAAAGAAACATATCGTACTTGCGCCTACTGGTATTGCTGCAATAAATGCAGGAGGTGCAACTCTGCATAGCTTTTTCAAGTTGCCATTCTATCCTTTACTACCTGATGATACTAAGTTTTCTATAAGGAATATACGTGATACGCTTAAATATAATGCCGAGAAAATCAAACTTATCAAAGAGGTTGAACTTATCATTATTGATGAGATAAGCATGGTAAGATCTGACATCATTGATTTCATGGATAAAGTATTACGCATTTACTGCAGAAACATGAGAGAACCGTTTGGTGGAAAGCAAATACTTTTTGTAGGTGATATATATCAGTTAGAACCTGTTTTAAAGGAAGATGAATGGAAAATCCTTCAACCCTACTATCCATCTAAATTTTTCTTTGATGCAAAAATATTCCGTAAATTTCAGCTAATATCTATTGAACTCAAAAAAGTATATAGACAAAGCGATTCCGTGTTTATTGATATTCTAGATCATATCCGTACTTCTAACATTAATAAGGTTGATTTGGACGTTTTAAATAAAAGAGTAGGCAAAGAACTTGATGATAAAGATTCAAGTCTCGCTATTACTCTGTCTACTAGAAGAGATACCGTAGATTTTATTAATAACGAGAAACTGAAACTAATAGATGAGGAACCTACAATGTTTTACGGAATAATTAATGGTGAGTTTCCTCAAAGCAGCCTCCCTACTCCAATTGAGCTTGAGTTAAAACTTGGCGCACAAATTCTATTTATAAAAAATGATATAAAGAAACGTTGGGTAAATGGCACTTTAGGTACAGTCATTGGACTTGACTGTGCTGATGACGGTTATATCTTGGTAAGGACAGAGAATGGTGATGATGTTGAAGTAGAACAGGAAATATGGAGTAATGTAAAATACACATTTAATGCCAAAGAAAAGAAAATTGAAGAAGATGAAATTGGCACATATAGACAATTTCCACTTAGACTTGCATGGGCAATAACAGTACACAAAAGTCAGGGATTAACCTTCTCCAGAGTTAAGATAGACTTTACAGGAGGGGTCTTTGCTGGTGGGCAAGCCTATGTTGCTTTATCTAGATGTACTTCTATGGAAGGAATAAGTCTAAAGGAACCGATACGATGGGAAGATATTTTCATTAGAAAAGAAGTTGTTAATTTTGCGAAAGGATATAATGACAATATGATACTTAATACAGCATTAAAACAAAGTAAGGCTGATAAACAATATCATGATACAGTAATAGCTTTTGATAATGGAAACATGCAGTCGGCACTCGACAACTTTTTCATGGCAATACATAGCAGATATGATATTGAGAAACCTTCTGCAATAAGATATATCCGCAAAAAGCTGAATATAATCAACGAATTGAAAAAGCAAAATGATTTATTAGCAGAAAATATAAAACAGAGAGACAAATTTCTTAAGAAACTTGCTGTTGAATATGTCATCATGGGTAAGGAATGTGAAGCTGCTAATATGAAAGAAGCTGCTATTAAAAATTATCAAAAAGCCATTGAACTATATCCTAGTATATCTGAAGCTAAGAAAAAACTGACTAAATTAATGAATAGATAAAAAATAAGGTCCAAAAAATTTTGATATATCTTTCCTTTCAATTACCTTTGCTAATTATTAAATTATCAAATATGAAACCAACAGAACAGACCACTCAGCAGATAGAGAGATTCATTAATAAAATAGCTCAGAAGTTTCCTGAGGATGAAGATCCGTCATTATTGACTGATATACATATTATTGTTAGTCAAGATAGTGGTGAGATGCTTGCTTTTGATGATGATGAAGTGGAGATTACTCGTTGTGTTGTTGAGCAATGGATTGATAATAAAGATGATGACTTTTATGATCAGATAACAAATATATTGCGTTCCATATTACATTATAACAGTAAAATTGTTGATAAGTTCGGTCTTCTCAAACCATATAGTTTTGTGCTTGAAAATGATGATAATGAGAATATTGCAGAACTATATCTTGCTGATGACGAAACTGTTATCCTTGGTGGAGATTTAATGGAAGGTCTTAATAAAGATTTGGATAATTT
>JAGPKZ010000072.1 GCA_018053665.1 Prevotella sp. | reverse complement strand
ACAATCTGTTCGGCTGGAACCATAACACCTAAATCAATAACATTATAGTTGTTGCACGCCATGACAACACCAACTATATTCTTGCCAATATCGTGAACATCACCCTTGACAGTGGCTAGGATTACAGTTCCCATTTTTGAGGATTCAGCTGTCTTCTCAGACTCTATATAAGGTTGCAAAATAGCAACAGCCTTCTTCATGGTGCGTGCTGTCTTTACAACTTGAGGAAGAAACATCTTACCCTCACCAAACAACACTCCAACTTCATTCATGCCTTTCATCAAAGGCCCTTCGATGATATTCACAGCATGAGGATATTTTGCTAAAGCCTCATTTATATCTTGTTCCAGATAGTCGGCTATCCCCTTTCGCAAAGAATAAGCAAGTCGGCTTTCTAAATCATTATTGCGCCATTCTTCATTAACAGTGCTTTTAGTTGAAACAGAACTGCCACTTCCTTCAGCCTTTGCCCTATCCTGTTCTTCTTTAATCTTATTAGCTAAATCAATAAGCGTATCGGCAGCACCTGATTTTCTATTCAGTACGACATCCTCAATAATCGTTAACTGATCCTGAGGAATATCCGAATAGATAACCTTTGTAGCTGGGTTGACAATACCGAAATCCATACCATTCTTTATTGCATGATACAAGAACACGGAATGCATAGCCTCACGAATATAGTTGTTGCCCCTGAAAGAGAAAGACAAGTTGCTAACGCCACCACTGACATGAGCACCAGGAAGGTTATTCTTAATCCACTCAGTAGCATTAATGAAGTCAACAGCATAGTTGTCATGCTCTTCCATTCCTGTAGCGATAGAAAGAATATTGGGATCGAAAATTATATCGAGCGGATTTAATCCAACTATCTCTGTAAGAATGCGATATGCTCTTGAAGCTATTTCTATTTTGCGCTCGTAAGAAGTAGCTTGTCCCTTCTCATCAAAGCACATCACGACAACGGCTGCGCCATACTTCTTAACGTCTCTTGCATGACTAACAAACTCAGCTTCTCCATTTTTAAGAGATATGGAATTGACGATACTCTTACCTTGCACGCACTTCAATCCATCAACAATTACATCCCATTTACTGGAGTCAATCATTATTGGAACTTTAGCCACATCAGGTTCTGAAGCCACCATATTAAGGAAGTTAACCATTTCGGTCTGTGCATCAAGTAAACCATCGTCCATGTTTACATCAATCACAAGCGCACCATCGGCAACCTGTTTACGAGCAATACTGAGAGCCTCATCATATTTCTTTTCCTGGATAAGGCGCAGAAACTTACGACTTCCGGCAACATTACAACGTTCACCAACATTTACAAACTGAACCTCAGGAGTGACATCAAGTAATTCAAGACCACTAAGCCACATGGTTGACGGCTTAGAGACTGGGACATGTGGTTTCTTTCCACGTGCCATTTCATCATACATCCTGATAAATTCATCAGTAGTGCCACAGCAACCACCAACGATATTAACAAGTCCCTCATCAATAAACTCTGCAATCTGAGGCGACATGCTCTCGGCAGTCTCATCATAGAGTCCCATAGAGTTAGGGAGTCCGGCATTAGGATAAGCCGAAATATAATAAGGCGCTTTCTTACCAAGTTCCTTAAGATAAGGTTTCATCTGTCGTGCACCAAAGGAGCAGTTTAATCCAACAGAAAAAACATTGTATTCGCTAATGCTTGCAAGGAAAGCATTTAAAGTTTGTCCGCTAAGAGTTCTTCCAGCAAGGTCGCTCACAGTGACACTGAGCATTATTGGTAGGTCAATTTCCCGCTCTTGCATAACAGTCTGAGCCACGTCAATAGCAACCTTAGCATTAAGAGTATCAAATATCGTCTCGATGAGTAATGCGTCGACACCGCCATCAAGGAGTCCTGAAACCTGTTCTTTGTAAGCATCAAACAAATTATCATAGGTCATGTCTCGTGCAGCAGGGTTGCTGACATCGGGACTCATGGAACAAGTTTTGTTGGTAGGTCCTACAGAACCAGCTACAAATCTAGGTTTTTCATCAGATGTAAATTCATCAGCAGCTTTTCTTGCGAGTTTAGCACCCGCAAGAGAAATATCATAGCTATAATCTTCAAGTCCGTAATCAGCCTGAGAGACGCGCTGAGAAGAAAAAGTATTAGTCTCGATGATATCAGCACCAGCAGCAAGATACCTGCGATGTATATCCATTATGATTCCGGGCTTCGTCAGACAAAGCACATCATTGTTTCCCTTCAGTTGACCTTTGAAGTCGGCAAACATGTTGCCACGAAAGTCATCCTCACTGAGATTATACGATTGTACCATTGTACCCAACGCACCATCCAAAATCAAAATTTTCTCTTTAGCTAAATCTATTAAACTCCTCATAATCAAAACAATAAACTTATCCTGCGAAAATACTAAAACAAAGTATAGGCGACGAAAATGCCTATACTAGAAATGCTTTATAGCTCTATCCATTTCGCGCTTATCCTGTTTTTCACGCAGCGTCTGGCGCTTGTCAAATTCCTTTTTACCCTTGGCAAGAGCAATATCAACCTTTGCACGTCCATGATCGTCGATAAAGACCAAAATCGGTACGATAGTAAATCCCACCTGCTTTGTAGCCTCCTCGAGTTTATGCAATTCACGTCTGGTGAGCAACAACTTACGGTCGCGCTTTGCCTCATGGTTACTGAACGAACCATAGAAATACGGGCTTATATTCATCCCCTTCACCCACATCTCACCATTGTAGATGACACAGAAAGAATCAATCAAAGAAGCCTTTCCCCCACGAATACTCTTTATCTCAGTTCCTGTAAGGACAATTCCTGCAGTAAACGTGTCAACAAATAAATATTCAAAAGAAGCCTTCTTATTTCTTATCTGTACGGGACTTTTCTTTCTTCGTTCCTGTTCTTCCTTATTCATTTTTCAATCTTTGCGAAATTATCAATATGCTTATCGATATAACTAGCCACCTTTGCCACAAACATCTCTTCGTTCTCCACAAACTCATCATCAAAGTCATCAAACTCGGCATATTGTTCAAACATGGCCATAAACTCATCATCAGTACACTCCTTTTCAATATCCTCATGATACATGGCATAGAGGCGATGACTCTTGTTTATAATCTTAAACAATTCTGGCAATCCCCATTCGCGAAAAGCCTTGTCTGTGGGATTCATATATATGAAGGCCCCCAGTCCATTATGAATCAACTGCACAAATCCACCGTTCATAACCTCATCGTGGAGATAATGAAAAGCAAGCAGTGTTATCTGCTCGGAATTAAGCTGTGACATGTTTTCCACTGTCAACTGACCATCAATGGAATCAAGTATGGCTTTGGTGAAAACATCAACAAAAGCATCCATATCTTTTTCGGCTGCCTGCTGTACTATATCCTCTTTAATTATTATTTCTTTCATAATTCAATATATTATATTGCAAAAGTACTAATTTTATATGAAATTACAAAATACTTACTTTTTTTTATTACTTTTGCAGATATGAAACTATCAGTAGTAATACCAGCTTATAATTCAGGATCTACAATATGCAGATGCATGAGTTCCGTAATTGCACAGGATTTCACCGATATGGAAATAATATTGGTGGATGACGGATCGCAAGACGGAACACCGTATATATGCAACGAATACACAGTTCAGGATTCAAGAATATCAGTGATTCACAAGCCCAACAGCGGACTTAGTGAAGCACGTAACTACGGTATAGATGCCGCTACAGGTGATTATATCACTTTTATAGATAGCGACGACAGTCTAGATCAGGGAACATATAAAAGACTTTTTGAACTGATTGACAAACATCCAGAATATGACATGTTGGAATATTCTGTAGACGTGAGATCTTCTTCACGAAAAAATAAGAAACTGAAATTCAAGGATCGTGTATACCATGACATGACGTCATATTGGCTGAAAGAAAAAGTATATAACCACGCTTATGCATGCAACAAGATATACAAGCGGTCACTTTTTGATGATACCAAATACAAGACTGGTATCATATTTGAGGATGTGGAGATATTGCCAAGACTACTGAAGAAGTGTAATCTAGTAGCAACTACGGAAATCGGTACTTATAATTACATTTACAATGGTAATGGACTTACCGCCAACGCTCACGTGCATCAATTGGAAAGCATGCTGGAAACACATATCGCAATTATGAAAGAAGCTTGCGACAACAGGTATTTCAAACATATAATTAACATACAACTTGACGTATACCGCATGGGAGGAAAAATTCTTCTGACAGACGGATTACCATACAGAGGTACGTTTAAACTGGCTTTATATCACTTATTAGGAATTAAAAGACTATGCTCGATTCACAAATTATTTCGCATAATAACATTCAACCGTTAGTAACATTCATTGTCACGACGTATAATCTAGACGCTGAACTTCTGAAAGAATGCATTGAAAGTATTACAAGACTATCTATAAGCATTGAAGATCGTGAGATTATAGTCATTGACGATGGAAGCGACTTGCCGGCAATCAATAGTCTGGCAAGCGTATGCAAAAACATTGTGTATTTATGGCAACCCAATCAGGGGGTAAGCGCAGCACGCAACATAGCACTAGACATAGCTCATGGGAAATACATCCAGTTTATTGACGGTGACGATTACCTGATAAGGGCCACTTACGAACATTGTCTTGACATCGCTAGATATCACAATCCAGACATGGTGTTGTTTCAGCACACCAGTAAGAACGATTCCATTGTAACGGAAGTCTATGACGGTCCGTTTTTAGGTGCAGAGTTCATGCACAATAACAACATAAATGGTATGGCATGGGGATACATGTTCAGAAAAGATATCCTGATGAGCCTGAGATTTAACAGCAACATCACGTTTGGAGAGGACGAGGAGTTTACAGCAAAACTGATAATACGAGCAGAAAGACTGTTCACAACTCCGTCGAAAGCATATTTCTACAGACAAAGGAAATGCTCTGTCACGCACGAAATAAACAGGCGTACAAAAGTGCAAAGACTGGAAGAAAACGAATCGATTATATTCCATTTGCAAGACTTGCTAGACAAACTTCCAAAACTAGAAAGGGCAGCCATGGAAAGACGAATAGCCCAGTTGTCCATGGACTATCTGTATAACACGGCACGACTTACACGCAGCTACTCGCATCTTAATGAAGCATGCTACAGGTTGAGAAGACGTGGACTGTTTCCGCTGCCAAACAAGAAATACACAAGAAAATACAGTCTGTTCAGAACAATGAGCAAAAACGCCATAGGAAGAAGATTAATTATTGCGACAGCAATATGAACATACTCTTGATAGGAGAATACAGTAACGTACATGCAACTCTTGCAAAAGGCTTGCGAAAATTGGGGCACCATGTTGTGGTTGTCTCAAACGGCGACTTCTGGAAAGACTATCCACGTGACTTTGATGTAAGCAGAAAAAGCGGTATTGTTGGAGGCGTGATGCTATATGCCAAACTGCTTGCACTATTACCAAAGTTGAGAGGATATGACATCGTGCAACTGATTAATCCATTGTTTTTTGAACTGAAAGCAGAAAGACTATATACATTCTACAACTATCTGAGACGGCACAACAAGTGCATTATAATGGGAGCTTTCGGTATGGATTATTACTGGGTGCACGAATGTATTACAAGAATGCCATTGAGATACAGCGACTTCAACCTTGGACATAAACTACGCACAGACGATGAAGCAATAAAATATCGCCAAGACTGGATTGGTTCTGAAAAAGAAAAACTGAACAAATATATTGCACTAGACTGCGACAGCATAGTTGCAGGACTATATGAATATTGGGCATGCTATAAGCCTGTATTCGAAGACAAGACAGCATTCTGTCCATACCCAATAATAACAAAAGACATTGAGCCACGAGAGTTTGATGGAACTCTAAAACTGTTTATCGGCATAAACAGAGAACGCAGCATATATAAGGGAACAGACATTATGCTGAAGGCCGCAAAAGATTTGAAAGAAAAGTATGGCGCAAGAATTGAACTAAACATTGCCGAAAGCGTTACTTTCAATGAATACATAAAGCTTATGAATGGTTCTGATGCCATCCTTGACCAACTATACAGTTACACGCCTTCAATGAATTCGCTTGAGGCTATGAGCCGAGGAATAATATGTATTGGCGGAGGCGAGGAAGAAAACTATGACATTATTAACGAAAGAGAACTAAGACCGATTGTGAACACTGCTCCTTGCTATGACGGAGTGATAACGGCAATAGAATACCTGCTTAACAACACTAACAATATTGATAAGATGAAAAGCGACAGCATGCTTTACATAAACAGGCATCATGACTATATTAAAATAGCAAAAAAATACATAGAAATTTATGAACAAGCACTTAGAAATAAAGATAATCCATACTACTGATGTTCACGGAAAATTTTTTCCTTATGACTTCATTAATTCCTGCAAACGCAATGGCTCGCTGGCAAGGGTGTCTACCTATGTAAAACGATTGAGAAAGGAATATAGCGAAAGACTTATACTTCTTGACGGTGGTGACATATTGCAGGGACAGCCCACATGTTATTATTGTAACTACATAAACACAGAAAAGACAAACGTGGCTGCAAAAGTTATTAACTTGATGGAATATGACGCACAGACAATCGGAAACCACGACATCGAAACAGGACATAAAGTATATGATAAATATTGTTTAGAGACTAACTGTGATATACTTGCTGCAAATGCAATTGACATAAACTCATTAAAGCCATACTTTAAGCCATATAAGATGATGGAAATAGACGGATTAAGAATCGCGATAATCGGTATGCTGACACCGACAATTTCACATTGGCTAAATGAAGATTTATGGAGTGGGATGAAGTTTGAAGGCATTCCTGAGAGTATGGATAAATGGACAAGGCACGTAAGGGAAGTTGAACACGCCAACATTGTTATAGGACTGTTTCACTCAGGATTTGAGGGTGGCATAAACGACAACGGAATAAGAGAAAACCAAAGTATTGAAACAGCTGCCAACGTGGCTGGAATAGATCTTATTCTTTGCGGACACGACCACAGACTAAAGAAAACAACACAGACTTTTGGATATACAAAAAAAATAAACATTATCAATCCTTCAAGCAATGCCAATTACATTAGCGAATCTACAATTACAGCAAACAGAACTCAAAGCGGTTGGCAACTAGATGGAATAGAAAGTAATATCGTCAATGTAGAAGACGAAACGCCAGATGAGGAGTTTCTCTCCCACTTCACCGAAGACATCGAAGAAGTGAAGAAATACGTGAACCGTATAATCGGAACAATTGAAAAATCAATTTTCACTAAAGATAGTTTCTTCGGTCCAGCTCCGTTCAGTGACTTCATACACGACGTGCAAATGGAAACAACAGGAGCAGACATATCACTAAATGCACCGCTTCAATTTGACGCATGTATAAAAAAAGGAGAGATTCACGTGAGTGATATGTTCAATCTATATACATACGAAAATCAACTCTATACCATAAGGATGTCCGGGAAAGAAATTCACGACCTTTTGGAAATGAGCTATCGTCAATGGGTTGACACTATGAAATCAAAAGATGACCACATAATGCTTATGAACCAAGACAACAACGGCAGATATCATTGGCAAAATCTTGCTTTCAACTTTGATTCAGCAGCGGGAATTGACTACGAGGTTGACGTGACTAAGGAAAACGGGCACAAGGTAAAAATACTACGCATGTCAGATGGAAGACCTTTCAACGAAGACAAAACGTATATTGTTGCTATGAACAGTTATCGTGGAAACGGTGGTGGCGAACTGCTTACAAAAGGGGCAGGCATACCGCTTGAAGAAATAAAGTCGCGAATAGAGCATATAAGCGAGAAAGACCAACGAAGATTACTCATGGAGTATATAGAAAGCCATAGCCACATTAATCCACAAGCACATAAGAACTGGAAATTCATACCAACAGAATGGACAGAGCATGCAATAAGCAGAGACAGAAATTTATTGTTTCCGAATGAGAAAGAATTAACGGATTAATATATTTTACGACATTAACAAGCAATATCCTTTAAGATTAATATGCTTTTTTTTCGTAATTGAGATTTATTTTGTAATTTTGCACCTTATAAATAACAAAAAGAAATATAAAATTTAGATATGGAACTAGCAAGTAAGTATGATCCACAAGACGTGGAATCAAAATGGTATGAATACTGGCTTAACAACAAGCTATTTAGCAGTAAGCCTGACGGACGCGAACCTTATACCGTGGTTATTCCACCACCTAATGTTACAGGTGTGCTTCATATGGGCCACATGCTGAACAACACCATACAAGACATTCTTGTAAGGCGTGCACGCATGGAAGGTAAAAACGCATGCTGGGTTCCAGGTACTGACCACGCAAGTATCGCTACAGAAGCAAAGGTGGTAAACAAACTTGCTGAACAAGGCATTAAGAAAACAGACATGTCACGTGACGAATTCCTTGGTCACGCATGGGACTGGACAAACGAACACGGAGGCATTATCCTTAAACAGTTGCGCCGACTAGGTTGCTCTTGCGACTGGGAACGCACCTCATTCACAATGGATGAGACACGCAGCAAAAGTGTTATAAAAGTATTCTGCGACCTATACAAAAAGGGATTTATATATCGTGGTGTGCGCATGGTGAACTGGGATCCAAAAGCACAGACGGCATTGTCTGACGAGGAAGTTATATACAAGGATGAACACTCAAAACTGTATTATCTTAAATATCGTGTTGTTGAAAGCGACTGCAAACAGGTTGATGAAGGCAATGTGATGCATAAGGATGAAAATGGATATTACGCAGTTGTAGCCACAACACGTCCTGAAACTATCATGGGTGACTCTGCAATGTGTATCAATCCTGAAGACGTGAAAAATACATGGTTGAAAGGAAAGCACGTAATAGTTCCATTGGTAAACCGCGAAATTCCTGTTATAGAAGACAGTTATGTTGACATACAGTTTGGTACAGGTTGCTTGAAGGTAACTCCTGCTCACGATATCAATGACCATGCACTAGGACTGAAGCACGGACTTGAAACTATTGACATATTTAACGACAATGGAACAATAAGTGAGGCTGCCGGACTATATGTAGGTCAAGACCGTATGGACGTGCGTAAGCAGATTTCTTTAGACTTGCAGAATGCTGGTC
>JAGPKZ010000143.1 GCA_018053665.1 Prevotella sp. | reverse complement strand
CCCTTCTGTACATTAAGCTCAGAGGACGATATTTTGAATCCGTAATGCATCTCTGTTGTTCCCTCTACCATAATTCCGTCAAGACCAGTAGTCTGAGCTGTTATAGTAGCTTTTGTTGCGGTTATTCCAGTTGCTCCACCAGTAGCAATCTTTGCGTCGGTAGCAACAAAACTCTTAACATCACCATATTTGGTAACTTTACCTTCAAGAGTAACATATGTTGCATAATAATATGTTATACCCTTTGTTAGAGCACTCAGATTAGTCGTCACTACACCCACTGAGTCTATTGAGCCCGTAGCCTTTGTACCTGCTGTAGTAGGATCAGGATTAGTACTATATACCACACCTATACTATATGAAGCAGAATTCTGTTTTGTTAAATCCAGAACACGACCTGTTGTAATTGCTGATTTTGCTGTCACAGCTGCGTCACCAGTTTCAACTGTAGTAACGACATCACCGGTAGCAATGCTATAATCATCCTCGTCACTACACGAAACTAGAGTCGCAAAGCTAATAGCCATAATCATTACACTTGCACTTGCAAAATATTTAATTTTCATAATTGCGATTATTTTACGGTTTACATTACTTTATCTTAACCTCTCCTGAATCATAAACAACCTGAACGGTTATACTTACACTCGTTGTATGAACAAAGAGAGAAGGATCCATTGTTGATGCGAGATTCCATGGATTCATGAAATAGCGACGTGCGTTATATTTAGCCGTTTCGCCTGTACCATCGTCAATACATCTGATAATATTAGTGTTGTCGTCAAAACTAACATCTTTACCATCAACCTTTATACTCTTAACAATTATATCGGCATTTGGATGGTCTTTAAGTAATCCATCAACCTGAAGATACATAACGTTAACATCAGCACGTGAGTCATTGACTGTGAATGTATATTCACCATCGCCCTGTACAAAGACCTTATCACTCGTTGTAAGAGTCCAATTTGTATTATCACTCATGTTCAGCAATGACGAATATTTCTTAGCTTTGACAGCACCAGCATTTTGAACTACCCAATGATATCCCTGATACTGAATAACATTTCCTTGATCGTCAACACAACTCTTTCCCAACCAAAGATTTTTGAGAGTTCCATTATACTCATCATGAGAAACAGACAAAACACGCAATGTGTTATCAGCATTGGCACTCATATTGAAACTAGAAGCAAGTGAAGTATTTCCTAAACCATTAGAGAATGTAAAGATACCATCATCACTTAATGTAAATGTTCCCTTTACAACGGTTCCGTCAGGAGCTGTATAAGTATAAGTCTGCTTAGCAAGAGATTCACCATAATAAATCACAAGAGTTGCATCTGAAATGTTATCATTGCCTTTTAGACCAACCTTCTTTTGTGTTCCGTCAAGATTGCAATAATCAAAAGCATCACCCTCATCTTCGGTTGCCAACTTATATGTTATCTCGCGATTGGTTGGATTAAGTATTAAGTTTTTCCACCCTGTTTCCAAAGTTGGCTTAACAGTTGTCGTTCCTTGATTTCCAGGCGTCCAATTATCCCAATAATCTTGAGATACAAAATTATAACACAACCAGCACGGGCTTTCTGAAGAATTATTACGAAGCGCTGCTATTTGTAAACGATCAGTATCTAGTCCAAATAGTTTGAGACTACTACTCCAATTCGTCGCAAGGGCATCGTGTTTTGAATCGTGAAGAAGCTGAGCATCACTGAGGGTAATCGTATGATTATCAGCATCAAGCATATATGTACCTGTCATAGTTTTGCCAGTCTCTGCATTATATACTTTTACATGTGCTCCATCTATAAGATCAAATTCCATATAACCATAGTCCATAGCCGTCATTACCCAAGAGTTGCCTGCAATATCAGGAGTCCAATTCCAGTTATCGCCTGAACCTTTTTGCCCTAGCATACATGTGCTCCATCCATCATCAGTACCCCAGAATCCCAAAGGACCGGCCCAAAGATCTGAATGTTTTGTAATCTTATTGGCATCAATATCTAACTTCCAACGTTTAGACTTACCAACTCCACCACTTATTTTTGCCCACAATGGATTATTTACAAAACCTGCGTAGAAATCATTTACTTTAAATGCTGAATTAGGTCCCCATACGAAACCACCACGAGTTTCTGCACCTATACGTACATTATATGTTCCACTAAATGGTATTTTAAGAGTAACCTCGTTGCTCTGAAACCTTCCTTGTGGAGTATCGAATGTTATAGAATAATTACTTGGCAATAGACTTTTTATTACTACAATATTAGGGTTTTGAGCATCGTGATTCACCGAATAGGCTACGCCTTCCACTAAATCATCAGATGTCAAATCTTTATCGCCCAGACTGTATTCATCTGGAGAACAACCAGCCATAAATAAAATCATGACAAAAGCTGCTAGCGAACATATATATTTATTGATTTTCATATTGAATCAAAATATTTAATTCTTTATTAATAACTAACTTTTCACCAAAAGATTACCATCCAGGATTCTGCTTAAGAACCCCATTACTAAGTGTAATCTGAGTAATTGGTATCTGACAGAAACCACGCTTATTGATAACATTCTGCGCTGTAATATTCATATTTTCCTTTACACCGCCACTTAATAGAGCCGTATTACTTTCTGCTATCTGACTAGCGGCAGTCTGTAAACCTTGGCGCAGTTCATCCCAGTAACGTAAGCCTTCAAAAGCAAATTCTTTCTTACGTTCATTCCATATATTGTCACGTGTAGCAGCTATACTTGTATAGTTTGTACTCAACGTTCCATCATCTTGAGTATAAGCACGTGTGCGCACTTCATTAAAATATGTCTGAGCATTTGAACTACCGAGTTCAGC
>JAGPKZ010000021.1 GCA_018053665.1 Prevotella sp. | reverse complement strand
GCCCACTTGCGCCGATGGTACTGCAATGCAATGCGGGAGAGTAGGTAGCCGCCTTCTTTTAGAACAGAGGCCTCGAAGATAGAAATATCCTTCGAGGCTTTTTTGTGTTTATATAATTCGAGCTATAGGATAACGCTTAGTTATCTTGTAAAACAGATAAATTAGCCAACTCTGATGGCTTAGATTAATCTGATCGCATTGCAATATTTTTTGTTTTATTTCGTTTCCATAATATGAAATGGACAGACAGAATAAGAAATATAAAGTTATTATTAATTTTTGCGGCTATGGTTATAGTCGTTCTGTCTCTTGTCGTTTCCCATCTTCTCATTCGTGACTTATTCCATGAGGAAACCACACGAATGGAGGTGCTGGCTGAAGCTATGCGCTCTTTAAGTATTGCTGACGAGAATACTGACCTTAATCTTGTATTAAAAGTAATAAATGAAAATAACACTATTCCTGTAATTGTTGTCGATAAATCAGGTAAAGCTCAGATATTTCGTAATGTAGATTTGAAAGGTTATAACTATGCAGACAGTCTGAAAGATGCTTCACGTAGAGCCTCAATAATGAAAGGCTCTGGGAGATTTGTCAGAATTGCTATTGACAATCGTTCACATGATTATATTGATGTGTGCTATGATGATTCGATAATTCTGAAAAGACTTGCATATTATCCTTATGTCCAGTTGGGCGTTGTGTTGATATTCGTCGCTATAGCCATATTTGCATTGCTGGCGTATAAAAAAGCGGAACAGAACATGGTTTGGGTTGGACTAAGTAAGGAAACGGCTCACCAACTTGGTACACCAATATCGAGTCTGCTTGCATGGATAGAAATTTTTAAAGATGACTATCCTAAAGATTCGTTGGTCCCAGAGATGGAAAAAGACGTAAAGCACTTGCAGATTATTGCTGATAGGTTTTCCAAAATAGGTTCATTACCGTCTTTGTGTCCCGTAAACTTAGTTGATGTTATTAATCATGTTGTTGATTATATGGAAAAACGGAATCCCAGTAGTATTAGCGTGATAAGGGAACTTCCTGATCATGATGTTATTATTATGCTTAATGCATCGCTATTTGAATGGGTTGTGGAAAATCTGTTCAAGAATGCGGTAGACTCAATGAGTGGGATGAAAGGAACTATATCTGTAAAGATGAGTGAAATTGCTGACATTGTGTCAATAGAAATATCGGATACCGGAAAGGGTATAAGGCCTAAAGATATAAACAATGTGTTCCGTCCAGGATTTACTACAAAGAAAAGAGGATGGGGACTAGGTTTGTCGTTAGCTAAAAGAATAGTGGAAGACTATCATAAAGGTAAAATATTTGTTAAGTATTCAGATGTTGGAAAGGGAACTGTGTTTTGTATAGAACTCCCTAATCCCCCCAAGCTAATAAGATTAACAGCAATGGATTAGTAAAAAACTAATTTTTTTGCCTTTTAATTGTTTTATATCAGAAAATATTTGTAACTTTGCAGCCCGTATGGTAAGTTTAGAATCCTTGAAAATTGACCTAAAGAGCTTGGAGCAAGGGGCAACGCCTTTTGAATTCGAGCTTGACGATGCGTTTTTTGAGTCTTTAGAGACTGCGGAAGTGCAGCGAGGCAAATTGCATGTCAGTATATTGGTTAACAGAACCAATGACTATTATGACCTGAATTTCCATATTGAAGGCTTGGTGATGGTTCCTTGTACTTTATGTCTTGACGACATGGAACAAAAGATAGAAACCGATAATCGCCTTGCTGCTAAATTTGGAGAAAACTACTCAGAAGATGATGACCTTGTGACGGTGATAGAGGACGAAGGTATACTTGATGTCGCATGGTTCATTTATGAATTTACTGAGCTCAATATTCCCATCAAGCACGTGCACGCACCTGGAAAATGCAATCCGGCTATGATAAAGAAGCTCGAAGAGCATTCTGCTACCCGAAGTAGTGGGGAAGAAATTGAGAATGATGTAGATCCACGTTGGGCAGCGCTTTCTAATTTAAAAATTGAAGATTAAAATTAAAATTAAAAGATTTAAAAATTATGGCACATCCTAAAAGAAAACAGTCAAAGACTCGTACACTAAAGAGAAGAACTCATGATAAGGCAGTAACTCCTACATTGGCATTATGTCCAAATTGTGGCGCTTACTATGTTTATCACACAGTATGTCCAACTTGTGGTTACTATAGAGGCAAGGTTGCTGTTGTTAAGGAAGTAGCAGAATAATGGGTAAAATCAACGCGATAATCACAGGGGTTGGTGGCTATGTGCCAGACTATGTCCTCAATAATGAGGAGTTGTCGCGTATGGTAGATACTACTGATGAGTGGATAACATCTCGTGTCGGTATCAAGGAACGCAGAATACTAACGGAAGAAGGACTTGGTACCAGTTATCTGGCACGCAAAGCTGCTAAACAGCTAATCCAGAAGACGGGAGTTGATCCAGATACTATAGATGCACTCATCGTTACCACTACTACCCCAGATTATAAATTTCCATCTACAGCCTCAATCGTATTGGGGAAGCTGGGCTTGAAGAATGCTTTCGCATTTGATTTCTCGGCTGCATGTTGTGGATTCCTTTATTCACTTGACGTCGCAGCGACTATGATTGAGAGTGGTCGATACAAGAAGGTTATCGTTATCGGTGCAGATAAGATGTCTTCTTTGGTTGACTATACTGATCGTCAGACTTGTGTTCTGTTTGGTGATGGTGCGGGAGCCGTATTGGTTGAAGCCAGTGAAGAGGATGGCTATGGTGTTCAGAATTCATTCCTTCGTACAGATGGTCAGGGACTTCCTTTCCTACATATGAAGGCTGGTGGCTCTGTTTGTCCTCCTTCTCATTTTACAGTAGATCACCGTTTACATTATCTTTATCAGGAAGGCCGTACGGTATTCCGCTATGCCGTTACTGATATGAGTGATGACGTTACAAAGATACTGGAAATGAATAACTTGAAAGCAGACGATGTTGATTGGGTTGTGCCTCATGAGGCAAACTTGAGAATTATTGAGGCTGTAACAAAACGCGCTGGAATTCCTATGGAGAAGGTCGTTGTGAATATTGAGCATTATGGTAATACCAGTGCTGCAACAATTCCTTTGGCTCTCTGGGATCATGAAAGCAATCTTAAGAAAGGTGACAATGTCATCTTTACGGCATTTGGAGCCGGTTTCGTTCATGGTGCATCTTATTATAAGTGGGCTTATGATGGCGGAACCTCTTCAGCGGCAAAGAAATAACGACTTTAAGTCAAAATGATAATGAAACGCATCCTTCTCATTTTTAAGAAAGAATGCGTTTCTTTTGTTTGTTTTAAACAGTAAATCGTATGCATAAGGCAGGTTTTGTAAATATAGTGGGAAATCCTAACGTTGGTAAGAGTACTCTGATGAATCAACTAGTTGGCGAGCGCATAAGCATCGCTACATTCAAAGCACAGACAACTCGTCATCGTATTATGGGCATCGTAAATTCAGACGATTGCCAGATTGTGTTTTCCGATACTCCTGGAGTCTTGAAGCCAAACTACAAGATGCAGGAAATGATGTTGGCTTTTTCGGTATCAGCTCTTACTGATGCAGATATCTTGCTTTATGTAACCGACGTTGTGGAAAGTCCTGAGAAAAACCTTGACTTTCTAGAAAAGGTAAAGAAAATTTCTATTCCTGTATTGTTGCTTATAAACAAGATTGATGAGAGTGACCAGAATAAACTTGGCGACATAGTTGAAAAATGGCACACTCTTTTACCAAATGCGGAAATTTTGCCTGTTTCGGCAAAAAACAAGTTTGGTGTGGATATTCTGTTAAAACGTATAAAGGAACTACTCCCTGAATCTCCTGCTTACTTTGATAAGGAACAGCTGACTGATAAACCGGCTAGATTTTTTGTAAGTGAAATTATCCGTGAGAAAATTCTACTTTATTATGATAAGGAAGTTCCTTATAGTGTGGAAGTTAGAGTGGAGCAATTTGAGGAAGATGAACGCAAGATACATATCAATGCAGTGATATACGTGGAGAGAGACAGTCAGAAAGGTATAATCATCGGTCATCAAGGCGTTGCTTTGAAAAAGATGAATACTGAGTCGCGTAAGGCTTTGGAGAGATTCTTTGATAAGGTAATCTATCTTGAGACTTTTGTCAAGGTTGACAAAGACTGGCGATCATCGCAGAAAGAACTTGAAAATTTCGGATATAATCCAGAATAATTATAATAGGCTCATAAGTGAGCAGATAAATAATATTACTTTTGGCTCTGAATGGAATGAGAGCAAACTCTCCTTTAGGAGAGCCGAAGAATGTATAACTTCAGAAATATAACAATTTTATGGCAAATTTAGTTGCAATCGTAGGACGCCCTAATGTAGGCAAGTCTACGCTTTTTAATCGTTTGACACAATCGCGCCGCGCTATCGTTAGTGATACCGCAGGTACTACAAGAGACCGTCAATATGGTAAGTGCACATGGGATGCAAAGGAATTCTCCGTAGTAGATACAGGTGGTTGGGTCGTAAAATCAGATGATATCTTCGAGGATGCCATTCGTCGCCAGGTTTTGGTGGCTACTGAAGAGGCAGATCTTGTGTTATTCTTGGTTGACGTAACAACAGGAGTGACAGACTGGGATGAGGATGTAGCGACAATTTTGCGTCGTGCAAAACTTCCTGTTATCCTTGTTGCTAATAAGGTTGACAATAGTGGAGAATACTATGAGGCAGCAGAATTCTATAAATTGGGATTAGGCGAACCTCAGTGTATAAGCGCTGCAACTGGTGGTGGTTCTGGCGATTTATTGGATTTGGTTGTTGATAAATTGCCTCAGGATAATCCTGAGATTATAGAGGATGATATTCCACGTTTCGCTGTCGTCGGCAGACCTAATGCTGGTAAAAGCAGTATAGTAAATGCTTTCATCGGTGAGGATAGAAATATCGTAACAGAGATCGCTGGTACTACTAGAGACAGCATATATACACGTTATGACAAGTTCGGCTTTGATTTCTATCTTGTTGATACCGCAGGTATCCGTAAGAAGAACAAAGTAAGTGAGGACTTGGAATTTTATAGTGTCATGCGTTCTATCCGATCTATAGAAAACAGTGATGTCTGCATACTTATGATAGACGCCACTCGTGGTATAGAGGCTCAGGATATGAATATCTTCCAACTTATACAGAAGAACAATAAGAGTTTGGTTTTGGTTGTAAATAAATGGGACCTTGTTGAAGACAAGAGCCAAAAGGTGATAAACGCTTTTGAGGCTGCGATTCGCTCGCGTATGGCTCCATTCAGTGACTTCCCGATATTATTCGTATCAGCAACAACAAAACAGAGAATATTCAAAGTCTTGGAAATTGCCAAGGAAGTATATCTTAACCGTAAAGCTCATGTTGGAACATCTAAGCTCAATGAGACAATGCTGCCAATAATAGAGGCGAATCCACCTCAGAGTGTAAAGGGTAAGTATATTAAGATAAAATACTGTACCCAGTTGCCAAACACCCAGATTCCGTCATTCGTTTTCTATGCTAATTTACCTCAGTATGTAAAGGAAAATTATCGTCGTTTCCTTGAAAATAAAATACGTGAGAATTGGAGTATGCACGGATGTCCAATGAATATTTTTATCAGACAGAAATAAAAAAACAAATACCCTCATCTTTTATGATGAGGGATATTTTTTGTATTATGAAAAAGATATTATATACATTATTGCTTGTAACAGTATTATTTTCTTGTGGGTCAAAGAAGAATGATCCAGGTGAGATTGTCGGAAAAACCGCTAAGATATACTATGACTATTTGGTGGATGGTAATTATGATGCTTTCGTCGCTGGAATGAATCAGCCAGAACGTATCCCTGATAATTACCGTGAGCAGTTAGTTGCAAATGCCAAGATGTTTATAGAACAGCAAAATGAAGAACATGGAGGAATAAAGAAGGTAGGAGTCTCTGACGCAAAAGCAGATACCATTCATAATACGGGTGATGCATTTCTTTTGCTGACTTACGGTGACAAAACTACAGAACATGTTGCTGTGCCAATGGTTAAGCGCAAGGGCGTTTGGTATATGCGATAGATTATTCTTTTTCCTCAGCCATTTCGGCTTTCTTAACCTTGCGGAATAAGTCACTAGCGAAGACAAGGTCATTGAGCTTTTCATTTGTATTGCTCATTATATCGTCTTTAGTGCCTTGCCATTCGTTATTACCTTTATAGATAAATAAAATGTTTTCACCAATGCCCATAACAGAATTCATGTCATGTGTGTTGATGATTGTCGTCATGCTGTATTCTTTAGTTATGCCAGATAATAGCTCGTCAATGACAAGGGACGTTTTAGGATCAAGTCCAGAGTTAGGCTCGTCACAGAAAAGATATTTTGGATTCAACACGATAGCTCTTGCTATTGCAACACGCTTCTGCATACCCCCTGAAATCTCGCCAGGTAACTTTTGCTGTGCATCAATAAGATTGACCCTGTTTAGGCATTCTTGTGCTCTTTTTACACGTTCCCTGTAATTCATATTAGAAAACATATCCAATGGGAACATCACGTTTTCCAAAACAGAAAGAGAGTCGAAGAGGGCTGCGCTTTGGAATATCATTCCCATCTCGCGTCTCATCGTTACTTTTTCGTTTTTACTCATTGTTATGAAATCGCGATTGTTGTATAGTACTTCTCCACTTGTTGGAGTAAGCAGCCCCACTAAATTTTTCATTAAAACAGTTTTTCCGCTACCGCTCTGTCCGATGATAAGATTGGTCTTTCCGTTTTCAAATACTGCATTGATGTCTTGAAGGACAGTCTTGCCTTCAAAAGACTTATATAAATGTTTTACTTCAATCATGATAATAATTGTGTGAGGAATACGTCTGAGAATAGAATCAAGACACTGCTACAAACAACAGCATCAGTGCTGGCTTTTCCAACATCAAAGGATCCACCTTTGACAGTATATCCAAAGAACGATGATACACTGGCAATAATATATGCGAAAAACAAACTCTTAACGATGCTCATCCATACGAACCATGAATTAAAAGAATGCTGTATTCCAAGTGTTAGATCGTCTGGAGAAAGCGTGTGACCAATGTATGCCGTGCCATAAGCTCCGATAATACCCATGGCAGAACTGAAAATCACAAGGAATGGCATAATTGTCATTAATCCCATTATTTTGGGGAGAATAAGATAACTTGCCGAGTTGACCCCCATTATATCAAGTGCGTCAATCTGTTGTGTGACCCGCATAGTTCCTAATTCTGATGCAATGTTTGAACCAACTTTTCCCGCGAGGATAAGACACATAATGCTGCTGGAAAACTCAAGAAGCATTATCTCACGAGTGGTGTATCCAGAAACCCAGCGTGGCATCCATGGACTCTGTATGTTAACTTTCATCTGAATACAGATAACTGCACCGATGAAAAAAGAGATAAGCAAAACGATACCTATAGAATTGACACCAAGTTGAGACATCTCTTTGACATACTGCTTGAAAAACATCCTCATTCTTTCAGGACGAGATAAAGAATGTCTCATAAGAATAATGTAGTTGCCAAATGTCGTGAGATATTTATATAATAATTTAATTATAAACATGTTATTATCCTTTATTGTTTGTTGCAAAAGTAACCAAAATTCTCTAAAAAACTGCAATATTAAGAATAGTTTTTGTTTTTTTATTTTGTATTCATGCCGATTTAAATTAACTTTGCAACCAAATTCATGAATTTATGGACGAAACAAAGCTTACGACCCTTCGTACGGAAGGACTTGTGAAGCGTTATGGCAAGCGTACTGTTGCTAATGGCGTGAGCATAAATGTTAAACAAGGTGAGATAGTTGGACTTCTTGGACCTAATGGTGCAGGAAAAACTACTTCTTTCTATATGACAACAGGTCTGGTTGTTCCAAACGAGGGACATGTGTATCTGGATGATACAGAGATTACTGATTATCCTGTATATAAGCGTGCCCGTGCTGGTATTGGATATCTGCCACAGGAAGCTAGTGTGTTCCGAAAAATGAGCGTGGAAGACAACATAATGTCTGTATTAGAAATGACAAAACTGTCTCATGAACAACAACTTGAAAAACTGGAAAGCCTGATAAAGGAATTCCGTCTTACAAAGGTACGCAAAAATAAAGGTGACCAACTATCTGGTGGAGAACGCCGTCGTACTGAAATAGCGCGCTGTCTTGCAATAAATCCCAAGTTTATTATGCTTGATGAGCCTTTTGCCGGAGTAGACCCGATAGCTGTAGAAGATATACAGCATATTGTGTGGCGTCTGAAATATCGTAATATCGGTATTCTTATTACCGATCATAACGTACAGGAAACTTTGTCTATCACTGATAGAGCTTATCTGCTTTTCGAAGGTAGAATCCTTTTCCATGGTTCTTCAGAGGAATTGGCTGCAAATCCAATAGTAAGAAAAAATTATCTTAGTGAAAATTTCGTATATCGCAGATTCAAACCAAATCAGGAAGACGAGGCTTTGGAAGATCTGATAGAAGAAGAAAATACGATAAAAACCAATGCTGAATCAAATAATACTTTTTCCGGACTGGAAGAAAGTAAAGGTTGATATGGTTAAAAAAACAAATTTTTCTTTTATATATTAGGTATATTCGCTAATTATCAGTAATTTTGCGCTCCGAAAATTGCGAAATAAAAAATAATAATATAACAAAACATCAGAAGATGAATATTTCATTTGAAAATCCTGACAAGATCAATGGTCTGTTGACTATTACTGTCGAAGAAGCTGATTACAAAGAGAATGTCGAGAAGGCATTGATAGATTATCGTAAGAAGGCTAATTACCCTGGTTTCCGTCCTGGTATGGTTCCTATGGGCTTGGTAAAAAAACAGATTGGCACATCTGCAAAGATGGATGCTATCAACAAACTTATTGGTGAGCAGATTTACAAGTATGTAAACGATAATAAGATTCAGATGCTTGGTGATCCTCTTCCTTCAGATAAGCAAGAGCCACAGGATTTGGAAAAGGGTACTACTTTCACTTTCGTTTTTGATATAGCTGTTGCTCCTGAATTCAAGATGGTTCTTGATGGGCACAATAAACTTGATCATTATACAATTACTGTTGATGACGCACTTATTGACCGCCAAATTGACATGTTTGCTTCACGTGCGGGCAGTTATGATAAGGTAGAGGTTTTCGAAGGCAATGATATGCTGAAGGGTGACATTCGCGAACTTGACGAGAATGGCAATACAAAAGAAGGTGGTATCACTGTAGAAGCTGCTGTCTTGATGCCAGAGTACATTAAGGTAGATGATCAGAAAAAACTTTTTGAAGGTGCTAAGCTTGGTGATGTAATAACATTCAACCCTAAGAAGGCTTATCCTGAAAATGATACAGAAATATCTTCATTGTTGAAGATTGAGCGTGAGGCTGCAAAGGATCTTACTGCAGATTTCAGTTATCAGATTTCAGAGATCCAACGCTTCAAAAAGCATGATGTAAACCAGGAACTCTTTGATCAGTTGTTCGGTAAGGATACTGTAAAGAGCGAAGAAGAATTCCGCAACAAGATTGCTGAAGGACTTAAAGAGCAGCTTGCTGTTGATGCAGACTATAAGTTTATTGTTGACGTTCGTACTTATTGCGAGAAGAAGGTCGGTAAACTTGAATACCCAGATGCATTGCTAAAGCGCATAATGTTGAATAACAACAAAGATAAGGGTGAGGATTTTGTTGAAAAGAACTACGAACAGAGCATCAATGAACTTACATGGCACATGATTAAGGAACAGTTGGTTTCTGCTCGTGATATAAAGGTTGAAGATGCTGATATCTTGGATGCAGCAAAAGAAACAGCTCGTACTCAGTTTGCTCAGTATGGCATGAATAATGTTCCTGACGAATATGTTGAGAACTACGCAAAGGAAATCCTTAAGAAGAATGAAAATGTTGACGGACTTGTTGATCGTGCTGTAGACCGCAAGCTTGTTGTTGCATTGAAAGATTCAGTAAAACTTAACGAAAAGGAAATAAGCCTTGAAGACTTCAATAAAATGATGCAAGAATAATAGTTTTTTTGAAAAAAAACTTCTTTTATAAAGAGGTTATCGTCTTTTTTTATTATCTTTGTCTATGTAAAGGTTGTCTGACGTTTCAGCGTTGGCATCATATTTGCAAGATGGATATTATAAAAGGGCGATAGCCTCTCTTTTTTTATCTTTAAATGAACGATATTTTATATTATGAATGATTTTAGAAAATATGCTACTAAGCATTTAGGCATGAACGGTATGGCACTTGATGGCGTGATTAAATCACAGTCACAGTATCTGAATCCATACATTCTTGAGGAACGTCAGTTGAATGTTACCCAAATGGATGTGTTCTCACGCCTTATGATGGATCGTATAATCTTCCTCGGAACAGAGATTGATGATTATACAGCCAATACCCTTCAGGCGCAACTCCTTTATCTGGACTCTGTAGACAGTGGTAAGGATATATCTATTTATATAAACAGTCCTGGTGGTAGTGTTACAGCTGGACTTGGAATCTATGACACAATGCAGTTTATTAGTAGTGATGTGGCTACAATCTGTACAGGTATGGCAGCATCAATGGCTGCTGTGTTATTGGTTTCTGGACAAGAAGGTAAACGCTCTGCCCTCACTCATAGTCGTGTGATGATTCATCAGCCGCTGGGTGGTGTTCAAGGCCAGGCTTCTGATATAGAGATAGAAGCTAAGGAAATACAGAAATTCAAGAAAGAACTTTATACAATCATTTCAAATCATTCTCATACTCCTTTTGATAAGGTATGGCAAGATAGTGACAGAAACTATTGGATGACTGCTGACGAAGCTAAGGAATATGGTATGATTGATGATGTATTGATACGTAAGAAATAATATGGCAAAAAAAGTTTGTAGTTTCTGCGGAAGAGGTGAAAACGAAGTTAAGCTGCTTATAACGGGACTAAGCGGTTATATCTGCGAGAATTGCGCACATCAGGCTTATGAAATAGTACAAAGTGCGGGTTTGGCGGAAGAAGAACAGCATAATGGCGAAAAAAACAGCTCTTTCAAAATTAACAAGGTTCCTAAACCGAAAGATATAAAAAAATATCTTGATGAGTATATTATTGGACAAGACGAGGCTAAGCGCTTTCTTTCTGTTTCCGTATATAATCATTATAAGCGTCTGCAACAACCTGTAGATGATAATGGCGTGGAAATAGAAAAGAGTAACATTATCATGGTGGGAAGTACTGGAACTGGTAAAACTCTTTTGGCACGTACAATCGCAAAGATGCTTGATGTACCTTTCACTATTGTTGATGCGACTGTTTTTACAGAAGCAGGATATGTAGGAGAGGATGTGGAAAGTATCTTAAGCCGTCTGCTTCAAGTTGCCGATTACAATGTAGCTGCAACAGAACGCGGAATCGTTTTTATTGATGAGATAGATAAGATTGCGCGTAAAAGCGATAATCCTTCAATAACTCGTGACGTTAGTGGTGAGGGCGTTCAGCAAGGATTGCTGAAACTTCTAGAGGGAACTATGGTGAATGTTCCACCAAAGGGAGGTCGTAAACATCCAGATCAGGACTATATCCATGTGGATACAAAGAATATCTTGTTTATTTGTGGTGGCGCTTTCGATGGTATAGAACGTAAGATTGCACAGAGAATGAATGCTCACGTAGTGGGATATAATTCAGTGCAGAATGTTAGCAAGATTGATAAGGCCGATCTTATGAAATATGTCCAGCCAATGGACTTGAAGTCTTTTGGACTTATTCCTGAGATAATAGGTCGTCTTCCTGTTCTTACATATCTTAATCCGCTTGATCATGATGCGCTTCAACGTATACTCGTAGAACCTAAAAACTCTATAATCAAACAGTATGAGAAACTCTTTGATATGGATGGTATAAAATTGGCATTTAATGAAGATACATTGAATTTCATAGTTGAAAAAGCTGTAGAATATAAATTGGGTGCACGTGGCTTGAGGTCTATCGTAGAGTCTATAATGATGGACGCTATGTTTGAGATACCTTCAAAGCGAACTAAGAGTTTTACAGTCACTTTGGACTATGCCAAGGCTCAACTTGACAAGTCGCATTTGCAGAAATTGGAAACTGCATAATATATATAAAATTTGATTGCAGTTGGTAATAGATATTGCCAACTGCAATTAGATTAAAAACAAAATCTAATATAGTGGATTAAGAAACTACTTGTTATATGACAAAGGAAGTTAATCTTACACAGCAACTTAAACATTATTTCGGCTTTGACAAGTTCAAAGGCGATCAGGAAGCTATTATTAATAATCTATTGGATGGTAATGACACGTTTGTGCTTATGCCTACCGGTGGAGGTAAAAGCTTATGTTATCAATTACCTTCTTTGATTATGGAAGGTACGGCTATTGTTATTTCTCCTCTTATAGCATTGATGAAGAATCAGGTTGATGTAATCAATGGAATGAGTGAGGAATCAGGTGTCGCACATTATTTGAACTCATCACTAAATAAAGCATCTATACAACAGGTTATGGATGATGTAAGAAGTGGTGTCACTAAGTTGTTGTATGTTGCGCCTGAATCTCTTAATAAGGAAGAAAACGTTGAGTTTCTTAAATCTGTGAAGATATCTTTTTATGCTATTGACGAGGCTCATTGTATTTCTGAGTGGGGGCATGATTTTCGCCCAGAATACAGAAACATCAGACCGACAATAGGGAAAATTGGTAATGCGCCTGTTATAGCACTTACTGCAACTGCAACAGATAAAGTGCGTACTGATATAAAGAAAAATCTAGGAATCTCTGATGCAAAGGAATTTAAAAGTTCTTTCAATAGAGCTAACCTGTATTATGAGGTACGTTCGAAAACGCAGGATATTGATAAGCAAATTATCAAATTTATCAAACTGCATGAAGGTAAGAGTGGCATTATATATTGTCTTTCTAGAAAGAAAGTTGAGGAACTTTCTGAGGTCCTCAAGACGAATGAAATAAAAGCTTCTCCATATCATGCAGGACTAGACAGTTCAACACGTTCGCAAACTCAAGATGATTTCCTTATGGAACGTATTGATGTAATAGTTGCCACGATAGCTTTTGGAATGGGTATAGATAAGCCAGATGTGCGTTTTGTCATACATTATGATATCCCCAAGAGCCTAGAGGGATATTATCAGGAAACAGGCCGTGCTGGACGCGATGGAGGTGAGGGCTTATGTATTGCTTTCTATGCACAGAAAGATCTTAAAAAACTGGAGAAGTTCATGGAAGGTAAGCCTGTTGCAGAACAGGATATAGGTAGGCAATTACTTCAGGAAACAGCTGCTTATGCAGAATCTTCTGTATGTCGTCGCAAAATGTTGCTTCATTATTTTGGAGAGGAGTACAACCATGAAAACTGTCATAACTGCGATAACTGTCTTCACCCGAAAGAAAAAATAGAAGCTAGCAAAGTGCTATTAGTCGTGTTGAAGTCAATACTGGCAATCAAAGAAAACTTCCGTCAAGAATATATTATAGATTTTGTAAAAGGACGGGGAACAGATGACATTGTGTCCCATCACCATGACCAATTGGAAGAGTTTGGCTCTGGTGAGGATGAAAATCCTAAATTGTGGAATCCTGTTATCCGACAGGCTCTTATAGCCGGTTATCTCAAGAAAGATGTTGAAAACTACGGATTACTAAAGGTTACCGCTGCTGGTAGGCGCTTTGTAAAAAAATCAGATAAATTCTTTGTCGTATTGGATAATGAATTTAAGGATGACTATGAGGAAGAAAACGGAGATTCTGTTGCTACAGCTCTTGATCCCGAACTCTTTATAATGTTGAAGAATCTTCGTAAGAGTATGGCTCGGAAACTGAATATACCTGGATATGTTATTTTTCAGGACCAGTCTCTGGAACAAATGGCTACAATGTATCCTGTTACAAATGAAGAGCTGCAACAGATACAAGGTGTAGGAGCTGGTAAGGCAAAACGATATGGTAAGGATTTCCTTAAATTGATAAAATGCCATTGTGAGGAGAATGGTATTGAGCGCGCTGAGGAACTGCGTGTTCGTACAGTTGCAAAAAAAAGCGTTACTAAAGTAAAGATTATTCAGAGTATAGATCGTCAGGTTGCACTTAATGATATTGCTGCCACCTTAGGTATGGGATTTCCTGAACTCCTTGATGAAATTGAGGCAATAGTATATAGTGGAACTAAAATAAATATTGATTATTTCATAGAGGATGTCATAGACGATGACCACGTAGACGATATTTATGATTATTTCAATGAGAGTGAAACCGACAGCCTTGAAGATGCAATAGAAGAGTTGGGCGAGGAATATTCAGAAAATGACATTCGTCTTGTCAGGATTAAATACTTATCTGAAATGGCAAACTAAATCTGACGTTAAATAGCATTAATTCAATAATAAAATGGTGAACATATAGTATTCATGTGGAAAATTATTACTATATTTGCACGCAATAAATTTTTAAAGTTACAATATGTCATCATTTGTTGCAGATAAAATTGTAATGGACGGCCTTACTTTTGACGACGTCCTACTAATCCCTGCTTACTCAGAGGTACTACCCAAAGAGGTAGAGTTGAAAACCAAGTTCACACGTAACATCAGTTTGAATGTTCCATTTGTGACCGCAGCTATGGATACCGTTACTGAAGCTTCTATGGCAATAGCTATTGCTCGTGAAGGTGGTATAGGTGTTATTCATAAGAACATGACAATAGAAGACCAAGCACGTCAGGTTGCTATTGTCAAGCGTGCCGAGAATGGAATGATTTATGCTCCTGTCACGATTCGTCGTGGTAGTACAGTAAAAGATGCACTTGATATGATGCATGAATATCATATTGGAGGTATTCCTGTTGTTGATGAAGATAATCATCTAGTAGGTATCGTTACAAACCGTGATTTGCGTTTTGAACGTCATATGGATAAGTTGATTGATGACGTTATGACTAAAGAGAATCTTGTAACAACACATTTGCGGACAGACCTTATTGCTGCCGCACAGATATTGCAAAAGTATAAAATTGAGAAACTTCCTGTTGTTGACAATGATAATCATCTTGTTGGTCTTATTACATATAAGGATATTACAAAGGCAAAGGATAAGCCAATGGCTTGTAAAGACGAAAAGGGTCGTCTTCGTGTAGCAGCCGGTGTTGGTGTTACCCTTGATACCATGGATCGTGCAAAGGCTTTGGTTGAAGCTGGTGTTGATGCCATTGTCATTGATACTGCTCATGGACATTCAAAGGGTGTTGTTGAAAAACTTAAGCAGGTTAAAGCTGCTTTCCCTAACGTTGATGTTATTGTTGGCAATGTTGCCACTGGTGCAGCTGCCAAATATCTTGTTGATAATGGTGCTGATGCCGTTAAGGTTGGTATTGGACCAGGTTCAATTTGTACCACACGTGTTGTTGCAGGTGTCGGTGTACCACAGCTTAGTGCAGTGTATGATGTTTGTTCTGCGCTTAAGGGAACTGGTGTTCCTTTGATTGCAGATGGTGGACTTCGCTATTCTGGTGATATTGTTAAGGCTCTTGCCGCAGGCGGAAGTTGTGTTATGATAGGTTCACTTGTAGCTGGAACTGAAGAAAGTCCAGGCGAGACAATAATCTTTAATGGTCGTAAGTTTAAGAGTTATCGTGGAATGGGTTCTTTGGAAGCCATGGAACAAAAGAATGGTTCTCGTGACCGTTATTTCCAGAATGATATAAAGGAAGCAAATAAACTTGTCCCAGAAGGTATAGCTGGTAGAGTTCCTTACAAGGGAACTGTTCAAGAGGTTATATATCAGCTTATCGGTGGGTTGCGTTCAGGTATGGGTTATTGTGGTGCAAACTCTATCGATACTTTGCATAATGCGAAATTCGCTCGTATTACAAATGCAGGTGTTTTAGAGAGTCACCCACATGATATCACTATCACTAGTGAGGCTCCAAACTATTCACGACCTGAATAATAATGAAATGTAAAAAAACTATATCAGTGTTAATTACCATGTTCCTTAATTGGAGCATGGTTTTTGCGCAGTCTGGAGATCCCGTTATCATGACTGTTAATGGTAAGCCGGTATTGCGTTCCGAGTTTGAGTATTCTTACAACAAAAATAATTCAAACGAAGTTATTGATAGAAAATCTGTTGATGAGTATGTTGATCTTTTCATCAATTATAAGCTTAAGGTTGAGGCTGCCCTTGATGCACATCTAGATACGATGAAGTCGTATCAAAATGAGTTTGCCTCTTATCGTGATAAGCAGATTAGACCTTCTATAATAACGGATGCTGATATAGAAAAAGAAGCATATCACATATACAAGGAGACGCAACAGCGAATAGACTCACATGGTGGTGTTGTAAAGGTTGCTCATATATTGTTAAGGCTTAATCAACGTGCTCCACAGGAAAAGGATGTAATTGCAAAACTGCGTATAGATTCTATATATAACGCATTGCTCAATGGAGCTGATTTTGCACAGTTGGCAAAGAAATATTCCGATGATAAAGAATCCGCTGTTAATGGTGGTGAATTGCCATGGATACAATATGGACAGACTTTCCCTGAATTTGAGAAACAGGCTTATGCTCTGAAAAATGGGCAGATGAGCAAACCTTTTATGTCGCCTGTTGGTTACCATATTATATTGAAGAAAGATAGCCGCAATTTTTTCCCTTATGATTCTTTGCGCACTGATATCATAAAATTTATAGAACAACGAGGCATTCGTGAAAACATTATAAATGCACGTTTGGATTCTATATCAAAATCAGAGCATGTAACGGTGTCGGATGTGCTTGAAAAAAAAACACAAGAAATGGAGTCTGAAGACTCTTCTTTGAAATATCTTATAAAGGAATATCATGATGGATTGCTGTTATATGAAATCAGTAATCGTACTGTTTGGCAGAAAGCGGCAACAGATGAAGATGCACTTTCTAAGTATTTCAATAAAAATAAAAAGAGATATAAATGGGAGCAACCTAGATTTAAGGGTATTGCCTACCATACAAAATATAAGGATGACTTGAAAGCTGTTAAGAAAATCCTGCACAAAAAGGATTTTTCTGAATGGTCTGATGTGTTGAAAAAAACATTTAATAAAGATAGCGTACGAATACTTGCTGACAAGGGTATTTTTAAAATGGGAGATAACTTGTTAATAGATAATTTTGTGTTCAAACAGAATAAACCAGATAAGCATCTTGTAGACTATCCTTACGAAAATGTTTATGGAAAGAAATTGAAGTCTCCAGAAAACTTGTCTGATGTTCGTCAAATGGTAATCAATGATTATCAGGAATATCTTGAAAAGGGATGGGTCGAAACTTTACGCAAGAAATACCCTGTTAGCGTCAATCATTCAGTTCTCGCTACGGTTAATAAGCATTAGTCTTTGAATATCTTAATATAATATTGAAATAAAATAGAATTTATGAATAAGGGATATAAAATATTTTCCGGCTTCCTTGGACTACTGCTCCTTACCGGAATGTCAGCTAAAGCTAATAAGACAGATGGTGCAATGTCTGGTGCCGAGGATTCTGTTAAGGTTAAACCATCTTTACAGAAAGCTCCTGAACATAGCGTCATCGATGAAGTCGTTTGGGTTGTAGGTGATGAACCTATTTTGAAGTCTGATGTAGAGCAGATGCGTTTGCAAGGTGAAATGGAGGGTGTTAAGTGGGGAGGTAATCCTGACTGTACTATTCCAGAACAACTTGCTGTACAGAAATTGTATCTTCATCAAGCTGAGATAGACTCTTTAGAAGTGACAGAATCAGATATCGCTAGTAGTGTAGATCAACAGATTAATTTTTGGATTAGTTCAGCTGGTTCACGTGAGAAGCTAGAAGAATATCAAGGCAAGACTGTAAGTCAGATGCGTTCAGACTTGCATGATGATTTTAAAAATCGTCAGCTCATAGAAAAGATGCGTCGTAAACTTGTTGAGAATATATCAGTAACACCGTCTGACGTACGTAAATATTTCAAGGATTTACCCCAAGACAGTATTCCTTTTGTTCCTACAGAGGTTGAGGTAGAGATACTTGTTCGCCAGCCACGTATTCCTCTATCAGAAATAAACAGGGTAAAAGACCAACTTCGCAGTTTCACAGACCGCGTTGCAAAAAATGAAACATCTTTTGCAACTCTAGCGCGTTTATATTCTGAAGATCCAGGTTCTGCACGACAGGGTGGAGAGATGGATTATACTGGTCGTGGAACTTTGGATCCAGCTTTTGCAAATGTAGCTTTTAATCTTACTGATCCTAAGAAAGTTTCAAAAATTGTAGAGTCTGAGTTTGGTTATCATATTATCCAACTTATCGACAAACGAGGTGACAAGATAAAGGTAAGACATATACTTCTGAAGCCAAAAGTTTCTGATAAGGAAATCAATCAGGCAATAGGCCGTTTGGACTCAATAAATAATGATATTAAGACTAAGAAATTTACTTTCGAAGAGGCATGTTCATATCTTTCAGAAGATAAGGATACTCGCAATAACCATGGACTCATGGCATATAGCGACAATCAGACTGGTAAGGTAACTTCTAAGTTTCAGATGAAGAATCTTTCTACAGAGGTAGCAGGCGTTGTTGACACAATGAAAGTTGGTGAGGTTTCAACTCCTTTCAAGATGATAAATGCAAAAGGAAAGACGGTTGTTGCTATCGTTAAACTGAAAAGTAGGGTAGAAGGTCATCGTGCTAAGATAACTGAAGACTTCCAGACCATGCAAGATGTCGTTGAGGCTAAGGAACGTGAGAAGAAACTCCACAATTGGGTTGTAAATAAGATTAAGCAGACTTATGTCCGCATGAATCCACGATATAAGGATTGTGATTTTGAATATCAAGGATGGGTTAAATAAATGAAGTTTAGCAATATAATACGATATATCTTAGGGCATAGAATCGTCGTTCCGGCGATTTTGTGCCTGTTTGGACTAAGCATGTTCCAAACTATCGGTGCTGCTGGTCGTAAGGGAAAGCGCGTGAATATGGATGACAGGGTGTATCTTATTCATGCAGATATCCTGAAATTTGATCAATTTGGTCCTAACCCTGATGCGCAAATTGTAAAAGGGCATGTGCATTTTACTCATCAAGGTGCAAGCCTCTGGTGCGACAGTGCATATTTTTTTCAGGAATCTAATTCTGTAAAGGCTTTTGGACATGTGCGCTATGTTCAGGGACGTGAACTATCATTGGTTGCGAAACGTGCTTCTTATGATGGTATGCGCCAATTATTAGAGGCTCGAAACAATGTGGTCCTTCATCATGGGAGTAAGGTTCTTTATACGGATAGTCTTGATTTCGACCGTTTTAATAACTATGCTTATTTCTTTGAGGGTGGTCGTCTTGTTGACGGAAAAGATCGCTTGTCTTCAGACTGGGGAGATTATAATACACAAACTCGTGAGGCTGTATTTTGGTATAATGTGAGGATGCATAGCACTAATCGTATTATCACCACAGATGAATTGCATTATGATACAAAGAAGTCTATCGCGCATGTGGTAGGTCCAAGTAAGATTATTCAAAAAGGTAGTGTCATAAATACTACGGATGGATATTTCAACAGTATGACCGATAAGGCAGAGATGTATAGTCGTTCAACTGTTACCGACAAGAATAAAGAAATTACAGGAGATAGCCTTTTCTATAATAAGAAAATCGGACTCGCACGTGGATATGGCAATGCGATATATGTAGACAAAAAAAACAAAAACCAACTTTTAGGTCATCGTCTTGTATATAATGAGAAGACCGGTCGTGGATGGGCTACTGGCCATGCGTTGGCAAAAGAATATTCCCAAAAGGATACTCTTTACATGCATGCTGACTCAATGAAAATCTATACATTTAATATAAATACTGATTCTGTATATCGCAAGGTACATTGCTTTAAGCATGCAAAGGTATTTCGCAATGATGTTCAGGCTATATGTGATTCTCTTGTTTACAATTCCAAAGATTCATGTATGACCATGTATAAAGATCCTATTGCGTGGAATACCGACCGACAGATATTGGGTGAAGTAATAAAAGTATATTTGCAAGATAGTACTGTACGTGAGGCACATGTAGTCGGTCAGGCACTCAGTATAGAACTAATGCCTGACAAGAAACATTATAATCAACTGTCAAGTAAGGAGATCACAACTTATTTTGTAAAAGGAAACGTACGTAGAGTGGTCGCTTTCGGAAATGTGAAGACAATATATTATCCTGTCGATGATAAGGATTCCACACTTCAAGGATTAGTTTATACTGAGACAGATACAATGAAGCTTTATATTTCTCCAGAAAGAAAACTGCAAAAAATATGGACTCCGAAGAATGAAAGTGTCATGTATCCAATGACTCAGATTCCGCCAAATAAATACAAACTTCCTGAATTCGCATGGTTTGATAACTTGCGTCCTACAGGTCCAGATGATGTTTTCTTATGGCGAGGAAAAGGTGACAATAATAAGTTGAAACCGTTAAGTCGCAAAAGTGCACCGTTACAGCAGATAGACAATACTGAGAAATAGTTTATTCAAGCAACTCAATAGGTATCATAGTCTGTTAGTGGCGGCTTTGGAATTGTTCTCATGCAGTATTGAAAAAGAAAAGTTATATAAGGTGTTCTCTTAAGCAATGCACATTCATCTCATCATGCACGAAGAAAGGAATATTAAATGATGTTGCCTATATGGTGATGCTTGTTTTCCTTCTTGTGCTGTTTTGTCTTTTTAATATATTTTTACTTTAACGACATTCTATGAGTGATATAATACAGTTGTTGCCAGATTCAGTAGCCAATCAAATTGCTGCTGGTGAGGTTATTCAGCGTCCAGCTTCTGTTATTAAGGAACTGGTCGAAAATGCTGTTGACGCCGGAGCTAAGAATATTAATGTTCTTGTCGTTGACGCCGGAAGAACTTCAATACAGGTGATTGATGATGGTAAAGGTATGTCTGAAACTGATGCCAGATTATCTTTTGAACGTCACGCTACGTCAAAGATTCGTAGTGCAGAGGACTTATTCTCTCTTCATACAATGGGCTTTCGTGGTGAGGCTTTAGCTTCTGTTGCTGCAGTAGCGCAGATAGAGTTGAAGACTCGTCAAGCTTCAGATGAAATAGGTACACTTCTGTCTATTTCTGGTAGTAAGTTTACTGGTCAGGAACCATGTTCATGTCCTGTGGGAAGTAATTTTTCGATAGAAAATTTGTTCTATAATGTTCCTGCACGCCGTAAGTTCCTTAAATCAAACTCCACGGAACTCAATAATATTATAACGGCTTTTGAGCGCATAGCATTGGTTTACCCAGACATATCTTTCACATTGCATAGCAATGGTACTGAAATGTTTAATCTCAAGGCTGGGGTATTGCGCCAGCGTATCATTGATATATTCGGTAAACGCCTTAATCAGGATTTGCTTTCAGTAAAGGTTGATACTTCAATGTGCAAGATAGCAGGATATGTTGGTAAACCGGAGTCTGCACGTAAAAAGGGAGCACATCAGTATTTTTTCGTCAATGGCAGATACATGAAGCATCCTTATTTCAGCAAGGCTGTTATGAATGCTTTTGACCGTTTGGTTCCAATGGGTGAACAAGTGCCTTATTTCATTTACTTTGATATTAATGCAGAGGACATTGATGTTAATATTCATCCTACAAAGACTGAAATTAAGTTTGAGAATGAGCAGGCTATATGGCAAATTCTTTCAGCATCTGTAAGAGAGTCTGTAGGCATGTTTAATGATGTCCCCTCTATTGATTTTGATACTCAGGGGCGTCCGGATATTCCTGTTTATAATCCAGAAAATAATGTAGCTGCTCCTAAAGTGCAGTTCAATCCAACATATAATCCTTTTAATACTGGCACCAGTGCGCAGCCGCAGACAAAGTCGGTTGACAAATGGGAAAGCCTTTACAATGGGTTGAAAAGTCAGGCTAGTCAGGATACTGATCTTTTCACATCAAAGATGACGCAGCCTTCTCAAGATCAGGATAATGCTCCAACTGAAAATATTATAGCCGAGAAATCACCTGCGCATTATCAGTATAAGGGTTGTTATATCATGACAGCTGTAAAGTCTGGTCTTATGATTGTCGACCAGCATCGTGCTCATGTGAGAATACTCTATGATAAATATCTTGAGCAGATGAAAAATAAGGACGTACCATCACAGAAAATCTTATTTCCAGAAAGTATTCATCTTTCAGCAACAGAAGATGTTACCTTTAATAAGATAGAACCTGAAATGGTTAAACTCGGTTTTGAGATTACAGCTCTTGGTGGTGGAAGTTATGCAATAAATGCAATCCCTTCAGGTATAGAGGGATTAAAGGTCGTTGAACTTGTACACGATATTATTGTGTCGGCACAGGAAAGGGCCGGTGATATAACAGAGGAAACAAACCGTTCTTTAGCTTTGACTCTTGCGCGTAATGCGTCAATACCTTTTGGACAGGTGTTGAGCAATGATGAAATGGAAAATATATTCAATAGTCTCTTTGCCTCGTCAAATCCGAACTATACTCCTGACGGTAAAAATATCCTATGTATATTGAAACAGAGTGAGATAGAACATTTGTTGGGATAGAACGTTTTTTCATAAATTGTAAAACTTTTGATAAAAAAGATATAATTATATAGAAATTATATTATCTTTGCCATGTAAACTTATTAATTACAAATAATACGGCTTATGAAAAAATTATTAATGACTTTAGCCTTAGTAGGATGTTCCTTGGCTTCTTTTTCACAGGAGACAGAACCTGTATTAAAGCATAGCATTTCAACTAATTCGTTTTGGAGTAACTGGTTTGTACAACTAGGTGGTGATTACAACTCTTGGATTTCAAACCAGGAACATGGGCTTGGATTGAAAAGTGGCGATAGCTATGGATTGTTTGATAGTGAACGCACAACTTTCGGTGGTGCCATTGCTGTTGGTAAATGGTTTACTCCAAGTATCGGATTGCGTACAAAATTACAGATGTGGAAAGCTAAGCAGGTTGGTCCACAGGTCTCTTCAAATAAGTTTAATTATTGGATGCTTAATGAACATATTATGTTCAACTTGAGTAATATGCTTTATGGATATAACCCAAATCGTGTTTGGAATCTAACTCCGTTTGTTGGTGGTGGTATTTCACGTAACTGCACTTCAAATCTTTTTGCTATGCAGCTAAGTGCTGGTATTAATTCATCTTGGAAGATTTGTAATAAGATGAGTGTCTATACTGAGCTAGGATATAACAGATTGGAAAATGATTTTGACGGTGTACAGACTGGCGGAAAGAATAACAGCCGTGGATGGAATGCCAAAGATAATAATCTCTATGCCGAAGTTGGTGTCACCTTCAACTTAGGTAAGGCTATGTGGAGCAAGTCTCTTGACGCAGATGCCATCAACTCAATGTCTCAGTCACAGCTTGACGCTCTAAATGCTCAGTTGGCTGACTTGACAAGTGAGAATGAACAACTTCGCAAGGATAATGCAAAGAAAGATACTACAACTGTTAAGGTTACCGAAATTAAGAGCGTAAAAGAGTTTGTTACAACTCCTATTTCTATATTCTTCAATATAGGTAAGATTGATATATCTTCTTTGAAGGATTTGGTAAATGTTCGTGCTCTTGCAAAATATGCAATAGAGAATAGCTCTAACATTCTTGTTACAGGTTATGCTGATTCTGCAACAGGCACACCTGAAATTAATAAGTCACTTTCTCTTAAGCGTGCTAATACTGTTGTAGACCAACTTGTACAGATGGGCGTTTCTCGCAGCAAGATTAATATAGCCGTATTCGGTGGATCTGAAACTCTTAAGCCTATTGAATTCAATCGTCGTGCAACGGTTCAGATTACAGAATAAAATAATAGTCATAAAAATAAAAGGGGCTGCAAACCGAATCAAATTCGGTTTGCAGCCCTTTCTTATTTAAAGCCTATTTTTAATTCTATATTAAACGCATCCGCATGAGCCTCCGCGAAGGAGAGCTTCTCCATATAGTTTCATACAGTTCATGTATCCTCTAATGAATTTTGTTATCGCTTTTTTAATGTTCTCTACAATCTTTCTCATAATTTTTTTCCTTTCTCTCTAATTTAGTGATTATTACTTTCTTTGTCTCAAAAACTCCAAAGGGAATTTATTTTCCCATTTGGATCTTGTTGTTCACGTTTACTGCTTGAGCAACAACGGCGATTACAATCGCCAATGCAATCATTAATGTAATCATGTCTTTTTTCCTTTCATAAATTTTGTGGGTGTAACTTTGCTCCCACGTTTGTTATCCTTTTATTATCTGTATCTCTCTATTTACGATGCAAAGATACTGCTGTTATTTGACATTTGAAATACAAATATATTCCATTTTTATGAATTATGCCTATTTCTTGACATTAGTCAAATCAGGGATGTCGTAGACTGGTAATAGTCTTGTAATGTTAGTAATGTTGCTGATTTCCAATGATATAAGCCTTGATAAGCTGCCACGCTAGGTTAATGTCTGTTGCTTAGTGCTTATAAATTATAGGTGTTGACGGTCTTGTTATTATGTGATATAATTTTAAGAAAAACATGATTAATATTTGGCGTTATAAAAAAATAGTGTTACTTTTGCACTCACCTTACAGAAGTAAGGGCGTTTAGCTCAGCTGGTTTAGAGCATCTGCCTTACAAGCAGAGGGTCGGCGGTTCGAATCCGTCAACGCCCACTAGATAAGTTTCCTTGTAGTCTTTTGAGATTGCAAGGATTTTTTTTGTTAAGCTGTGATAAATATTAAAAAATGCAAAAAGAACCAGTGTTATTTGGTACTTTAAAAAAATATCTATACTTTTGCATTCGCTTAACAAAAGTTAGGGGCGTTTAGCTCAGCTGGTTTAGAGCATCTGCCTTACAAGCAGAGGGTCGGCGGTTCGAATCCGTCAACGCCCACTACAAGACTTAGGATATTCCTAAGTCTTTTTTTGTTTATGTCTAATTTGTATTTAATGTTAATCATTTAAATAATCCAAGAACCGCCTTTTTTAATGATATTTATCATTTTGTAGTTGTCTTGTCTCGCATAAAATCTTTATCTTTGCAACATTATTATAATATTATTACGTAATATAGTTATGAATCTTGATTTATTGACTGCCATATCACCTATCGATGGTCGTTATAGAGGTAAAACAGAACCGCTGGCAAACTATTTTTCAGAGTATGCTTTGATACGTTATCGCGTACGTGTAGAAATCGAATATTTTATCACTTTGTGTGAGTTGCCTTTGCCGCAGCTTGCGTCATTTGATAACTCTATTTTTGAGCGACTTCGTGATATCTATCGCAACTTTGATGAGACATGTGCGGCTCGTGTAAAGGACATAGAGAAAATAACCAACCATGATGTAAAGGCTGTTGAGTATTTCATTAAGGAAGAATTTGATAAGATTGGCGGCTTGGATGCCTACAAGGAATTCATACATTTCGGATTGACTTCTCAGGATATCAACAATACCAGTGTTCCTCTTACTGTTAAGGAAGCTTTACAAGATGTATATTATCCTCAGGTAGAAGAACTTATTAGCGTATTACAACAATATGCTGACGAATGGAAAGATGTTCCAATGCTTGCTAAGACACACGGACAGCCTGCTTCCCCTACACGATTGGGTAAGGAAATTATGGTCTATGTATATCGTCTTACCGAACAACTTAACAGTTTGAAGGATTGTAAGATTACCGCTAAATTTGGTGGTGCAACAGGCAACTACAATGCCCACCATGTTGCTTATCCTGAATATGATTGGAAAGCATTTGGTAACAAGTTTGTTAGCGATAAATTAGGCTTGGAGCGTGAACAATGGACAACTCAGATTAGCAATTATGACTATCTTGGTGCTATTTTTGATGCTATTCGCCGAATAAATACAATAATCATTGACTTGGATCGTGATTTCTGGATGTATATTTCAATGGAATATTTCAAGCAGAAAATCAAGGCAGGAGAGGTTGGTTCAAGTGCAATGCCACATAAGGTTAATCCAATTGACTACGAAAATAGTGAAGGTAACCTTGGAATTGCTAATGCAATACTTCAGTTCCTTGCTCAGAAACTTCCAGTTAGCAGATTACAGCGAGATCTTACCGATAGCACGGTGTTGCGTAATATTGGAGTTCCATTGGGACATGGTATCATTGCGATTCAAAGTACATTGAAAGGATTGCGCAAGCTCATCCTGAATGAAGACAAGATAGCTGAAGATTTGGACAACACTTGGGCTGTCGTGGCTGAGGCTATTCAGACGATACTTCGCCGTGAGGCTTATCCACATCCTTATGAGGCTTTGAAATCACTTACGCGTACAAATGCTAAGATGACTGAGCAAACTATCCATGAGTTTATCAATGGATTGAATGTCAGTGAAAGTGTAAAGGCCGAACTAATGGCTATTACTCCACATAACTATACTGGTATTTAAAAACCAAGTGTAGATTTATAAGATTTTAATTATTAATTTGAAAATAATAACCAGGCCGCGAGGCTAACTAAATTTTTTAGAAAATGGATTCAGAATTAGAAAACAAATCTCAGAATCTGTCAACAGAACAGAATGAGGGCACCCGTGAGGGCTACTCACGAACATCAGGAAATTATTCCAACAATTATCATGAAACTGGAAGTCGCACACAGCGTCCACGTATTCACAGTCAGCGCACTTATAGCTCAGAGCGCAACGATCGCAGTTATAACAATGATCGTAGTTATAGCAATGATAGTGGTTTCCGCCCTGAAGGCTTTGGTTCAGCTCTGCCAGGTAATCGTATGCCAAGTGGAGATCGTCCACAGCGCAGTTATCAACCACGTCCGCAGGGTGGTGGCTATCGCCCACGTTATAACAACGATGACAACCAAGGCGGTTACAACCGTGGTGGTTATAATCGTCCTCAGCAAGGTGGTGGCTATCGTCCTCGTTACAATAATAATGATGATAATCAGGGTGGTTACCGTCCTCGTTACAATAACGATGATAATCAAGGCGGCTATCGCCCTCGTTACAATAATGATGATAATCAAGGTGGCTATCGTCCTCGTTACAATAATGATGATAATCAAGGTGGTTATCAGCCACGCCAGCAAGGTGGTTATCAACCACGCCAGCAAGGTGGTTATCAGCCACGTCAGCAAGGTGGTTACAACAACAATCGTGGTGGATACAATAACAACCGTGGTGGTTATGGCCAGCAGGGTGGTTACAACAACCGTGGAGGATATAATAACAACCGTGGTGGTTATGGCCAGCAGGGTGGTTATGGTCAGCAAGGTGGCTATCGCCCTCGTACAGATGATTATGATCCAAATGCAAAGTACAGTCTTAAGAAACGTATTGAGTATAAGGAAGAGAATATCGACCCTAACGAGCCAATTCGTCTTAACAAGTTCCTTGCCAATGCTGGAGTTTGCTCACGTCGTGAGGCTGATGAATTTATCCAGGCAGGTGTTGTTACCGTAAATGGTGTGGCCGTTACAGAACTCGGAACAAAGGTATTGCGTGCTGATGAGGTTAAATTCCATGAGCAGGCTGTTTCTCTTGAAAAGAAGGTTTACGTAATTCTTAACAAACCAAAGGATTATGTTACAACAAGCGATGATCCACAGCAACGCAAAACTGTAATGGACTTGGTAAAGGATGCTTGTCCTGAGCGAATATATCCTGTAGGTCGTCTTGATAGAAACACCACTGGTGTTCTTCTTCTTACAAATGATGGTGACTTAGCTAGTAAGTTAACTCATCCTAAGTTCCTTAAGAAGAAAGTTTATCACGCTTATCTTGACAAGAACGTAACCGAACTGGATCTACAGAAGGTTGTAGACGGTATAGAACTTGAAGATGGAGAGATTCATGCAGATGCAATAGAATATGCTGACGATAGTGACAAGAGTCAGGTAGGTATCGAAATACACAGTGGTAAGAATCGTATCGTACGTCGTATTTTCGAGAGCCTAGGCTATCGCGTTGTTAAACTTGATCGTGTACAGTTTGCTGGTCTAACAAAGAAAAACTTACGTCGTGGTGATTGGCGCTTCCTTACAGAACAGGAAGTTGAAATGCTACGTAGTGGTATGTTTGAATAATAGAACAAAATTTAAATGAAAAGAACAAAAGTTATCGATGCCCTTAAAAGCATCGAATATGGCAAAGACATTAACGTTAAAGGATGGGTTCGCTCTCATCGTAGTAGCAAAGCTGTTGATTTCATTGCACTCAACGACGGTTCTACCATTAACAATATTCAGATAGTTGTAGATCCATCTATAATGGATGAAGAGCAACTAAAAAGCATCACTACAGGTGCCTGCATCGGTGTTGATGGCATTGTCGTGGAGAGTCAAGGTGCCGGACAGACTGTAGAGGTTCAATGTAAGAACATAGAAATCTATGGTCTTTGCCCTTCAGACTATCCAATGCAGAAGAAGGGACAGAGTTTTGAGTATATGCGCAAGTATGCTCATTTGCGTCTGCGTACAAATACATTTGGCGCAGTGTTCAGAATTCGTCATAATATGGCAATCGCCGTACATAAATATTTCCATGATCATGGATTCTTCTATTTCAACACTCCTCTTATCACAGCAAGTGATTGTGAGGGTGCTGGTGAAATGTTCCAGGTTACTACAAAGAATCTCTACAATCTTGAGAAAGACGCTGATGGCAAAATCAAATATGATGATGACTTCTTCGGTAAGACGACTTCATTAACAGTATCTGGTCAGCTCGAAGGTGAACTTGGTGCAACGGCTTTGGGTTCTATCTATACATTCGGTCCTACATTCCGTGCAGAAAACAGTAATACTCCTCGTCACTTGGCAGAGTTCTGGATGATTGAGCCAGAGGTTGCTTTTCTTGAAAAGGAAGGACTTATGGATCTTGAGGAAGATTTCATCAAGTATTGTATACGTTGGGCTCTGGATAATTGCAAGGACGATTTGGCATTTCTAAATAAGATGATCGATAAGGGACTTATCGAGAGACTTGAGGATGTGTTGAAGCAGGACTTTGTTCGTCTTCCATATACAGAAGGTATAAAGATTCTTGAAGAGGCCGTAGCTAATGGTCAAAAGTTTGAAAATCCAGTTTCTTGGGGTGTCGACCTTGCGAGTGAACATGAGCGTTTTCTTGTAGAACAGCATTTCAAAAAGCCTGTCATCATGACAGATTATCCTAAGGATATCAAGGCGTTCTATATGAAAATTAATGAGGACGATAATACTGTTCAGGGCACTGACGTTCTTTTCCCACAGATTGGTGAAATAATCGGTGGTTCTGTACGTGAGGAAAGCTATGATAAGTTAGTAAGTGAAATAGAGCGCAGACAGATTCCTATGAAGGATATGTGGTGGTATCTTGATACTCGTAAGTATGGAAGTTGCCCTCATGCTGGTTTCGGATTGGGTTTCGAACGTCTTATTCTATTTGTTACAGGAATGCAGAACATCCGTGATGTGATTCCTTTCCCTCGTACTCCAAAAACTGCAGATTTCTAAAATGGGAAAAATAATACTAACCGGTGACCGTCCTACAGGAAAGCTCCATCTTGGACATTATGTAGGCAGTCTCCGTCGTAGAGTACAACTTCAGGATTCGGGTGATTTTGAGCGCATGTTTGTGTTTATGGCTGATGTTCAGGCACTGACAGACAACGCTGATAATCCCGAGAAGATTCGCCAGAATATTATTGAAGTTGCTCTTGACTACTTGTCTGCCGGACTTGATCCAGCAAAGTGTACCCTGTTCATTCAGAGTCAGATTCCTGAATTGGCAGAACTTACAACTTACCTGATGAATCTTGTCAGTGTATCTCGTGTGCAGCGCAATCCAACAGTGAAGACTGAAATCAAGATGCGTAATTTCGAGGCTAATCTTCCTATGGGTTTCTTCTGTTATCCAGTTTCACAGGCTGCTGATATTACAGCTTTCAAAGCAACAACAGTGCCTGCTGGTGAGGATCAGGAACCAATGATAGAAATTACTCGGGAACTTGCACGTCGCTTTAATCAGACTTATGGCGAGGTATTGGTTGAGCCAAACATTATGTTGCCAGAAAATGCTATATCTCGTCGTCTTCCTGGTACCGATGGTAAGGAAAAAATGAGTAAAAGTCTTGGTAACTGCGTTTACCTTAGTGATGATGCTGATACTGTTTGGAAGAAAGTAAAGGGTATGTACACAGACCCGACTCATCTCAATCTAAGTGATCCTGGACATGTAGAGGGAAATGCTGTATTTACATATCTTGACGCATTCTCAACAGATCAGGATTTTGCTGACTTTTGGCCTGAATATAATAATCTTGATGCACTCAAAGATGCTTACACACATGGTGGAGTAGGTGATATGAATTGCAAGAAGTTGCTGAATAGCGTTATCAATCGTATGCTTGATCCTATTCGTGAGCGTCGTCATGAGTTTGAACAGGACATTCCTGAGATTTTCAATAT
>JAGPKZ010000020.1 GCA_018053665.1 Prevotella sp. | reverse complement strand
CAAAAGTACCAGCCCTTTAAAATATTTAGTTTAAAACTATTTTTTAGTCAATAGCCTCGCTCCAATCTTCTTTGCTCTTTCTTACATAGCTCTGATAACGACGTTTCGCCATCTTTTCTGCTTGAGAGAACAATTCGTCTGCCTCGTTAGGATAAGCCTTCTGAACACTCATATAACGAACCTCACCAAGTAGGAAGTCGCGGAAGTTAGCCCAGTTAGGTTCTTTACTATCCAAGATGAATGGATTCTTTCCTTCTTCAGCCAATTGTGGGTTAAAACGCCACAAGTGCCAGTAACCGCATTCAACAGCTAGTTCTTCCTCATGCTGTGAACGACCCATACCGCCCTTACGCTTCAAACCGTGGTTGATACATGGAGAGTAAGCAATAATCAATGATGGACCTGGATAAGCCTCTGCCTCACGGATAGCCTTCAATGTCTGACCATTGTCTGCACCCATAGCAATCTGAGCTACATATACGTAACCGTATGTTGTCTGCATAAGACCAAGGTCTTTCTTGCATATACGCTTACCTTGAGCAGCAAACTGTGCGATAGCGCCGAGTGGGGTAGACTTAGAACTCTGACCACCAGTATTAGAGTAAACCTCTGTATCAAGAACAAGGATGTTTACATCTTCACCAGAAGCGAGAACGTGGTCAAGACCACCGTAACCGATATCATAAGAAGCACCGTCACCACCGATAATCCACTGTGAACGCTTAACCAAGTAATGATCAAGAGTCTTCAGCTCTGCGCAAATTTCGCAACCAGCCTCAACACCCTTAGCAATAAGAGGTTTAAGTTCTGCTGCAGCAGCCTTTGAACCATCAGCATCATCCTTAGCTTCAATCCACTTTTCAGCGGCAGCCTTGAACTCTTCTGTAGCTCCGTTTGCAATGGCGTCGTTAAGCAACTTAACAATGCGCTCTTTCATCTTCTTGTTACCCATAGTCATACCAAGACCAAACTCGCAGAAGTCCTCGAACAATGAGTTGTCGAATGCAGGACCCTGACCATTAGCGTTTGTTGTATAAGGAGTAGCTGGGATAGAAGCTGAGTAGATTGAAGAACAACCTGTAGCGTTAGCAATCATCTCACGGTCACCGTAGAGCTGTGAAACCAACTTAACATAAGGAGTCTCACCACAACCTGCGCAAGCACCAGAGAATTCAAACAATGGCTGAGCGAACTGTGAGTTCTTAGCACTCTGCTTGATATCAACAAGATCCTGCTTAGAAGCAACTTTCTTAACTAGGTATTCCCAGTTCTTAGCTTCCTTAATCATGTCTGGTGAATCAATGTTGAATGGAATCATAGACAAAGCCTTCTCGCCCTTCTTACCAGGACAAACGTCTGAACAGTTTCCACATCCAAGACAGTCAAGAACAGAAACCTCAATACGGAACTGCATTCCTGCAAGAGACTTAGGAGCTTTAATATCAAGAGTAGTTGCATCGAAACCCTTAGCTTCATTCTCATCAAGAACGAATGGACGTATAGCAGCGTGAGGACAAGAATATGCACACTTGTTACACTGGATACAGTTTTCTGAATTCCAAATTGGAACGAAAGCCTCTACGCCACGCTTTTCAAATGCTGCTGTGCCATTCTGCCATGTACCGTCAACTGTATCATGGTTAACAAAGTCAGAAACCTTAAGAAGGTCACCGCTCTGTCCGTTGATAGGACGAACAAGTTCTTTGATGAATGCTGGAGCATTATCTTCCTTATCAGCCTCATCACTGAGGTTAGCCCATGATGGATCAACAGTAAGTTCCTTGTATTCGTTTCCGTGTTCAACAGCACCGAAGTTCTTGTCAACGACATCTTGACCCTTCTTAGAGTAAGATTTAACAATAAATGCCTTCATCTGCTCAACAGCAAGATCCAAAGGAATAACCTCTGCGATGCGGAAGAATGCACTCTGAAGAATCGTATTTGTACGGTTGCCAAGACCAATCTCCTGAGCAATCTTTGTTGCGTTAATATAATATACCTTGATATTATGTTTTGCGAAGTAAGCCTTAACCTTATTAGGGATAAAGTTTACAAGTTCCTCACCGTCGAAGATTGTATTCAACAAGAATGTACCGTTGTCACGAAGACCGCGAGTAACGTCATACATGTGGAGGTAAGCCTGAACGTGGCAAGCTACGAAGTTAGGAGTGTTTACCTGATAAGTAGAGTGGATAGGATCATCACCGAAACGCAGGTGAGAACATGTGAAACCACCAGACTTCTTAGAGTCGTAGCTGAAATATGCCTGACAGTATTTATTGGTGTTGTTACCGATAATCTGAACAGAGTTCTTGTTTGCACCTACAGTACCGTCAGCACCAAGTCCATAGAACTTAGCCTCGAACAATGTATCACCACCCATAGGGATTTCTTCCTCTTCAGGAAGAGAAGTGAATGTAACGTCATCAACGATACCTACAGTAAAGTGATTCTTTGGCTCTGGCAATTCAAGGTTCTTGAATACAGCGATAATCTTAGCTGGTGTAGTATCACTAGAACCGAGACCATAACGACCACCAACGATAAGAGGCTTACGCTCGTCGTTATAGAGTGCACTCTTAACGTCAAGATACAATGGCTCACCTTCTGCTCCTGGCTCCTTAGTACGGTCAAGAACAGTAATGCGCTTAACAGTAGCAGGAAGAGTCTTCTTAAGGAAGTCAACTGAGAATGGACGATACAAGTGAACAGCGACCATACCAACTTTCTTACCTTGCTTAACAAGGTAGTCGATAGCCTCGCGTGCAGCTTCTGTAGCAGAACCCATCAATACGATGACGTTCTCTGCATCCTTTGCACCATAGTAGTTGAACAAGTGATACTCACGACCTGTGATAGAAGAAATCTTGCCAAGGTAATCCTCAACAACAGCAGGAATTCTATCATAGTATTCGTTGCTTGCCTCACGGTGTGTGAAGAATGTCTCTGGATTCTCTGCTGTACCGCGTGTTACAGGACGTTCTGGTGACAAAGCACGGTCACGGAAACGCTTGATGTCAGCAGGATCAACAAGAGCCTTTATAGCCTCCTGATCAATCTCTTCAATCTTATGATATTCATGAGATGTACGGAAACCGTCGAAGAAGTTGATGAAAGGAACACTCGTTTTTAATGTTGCAAGATGTGGAACAGCTGTAAGGTCCATAACCTCCTGAACAGAACCTGAACAGAACATTGCGAAACCTGTCTGACGACATGCCATAACATCTTGGTGGTCACCGAAAATACAAAGAGAGTGTGATGCCAATGTACGGGCAGAAACGTCGAATACACAAGGCAGAAGCTCACCTGCAATCTTATACATATTAGGAATCATCAGAAGAAGACCCTGAGATGCTGTAAATGTAGTTGTCAGTGCACCAGCCTGAAGAGAACCGTGAACTGCACCTGCAGCACCACCTTCAGACTCCATTTCTTGAACTGAAACGGTCTGACCAAAAAGGTTCTTGCGACCTTTGGCAGCCCATTCATCTACATGCTCCGCCATTGGAGAAGACGGAGTGATAGGGTAGATGGCAGCTACCTCTGTAAACATATAGCTTACATTAGCCGCAGCTGTGTTACCATCACATGTGATAAATTTTTTTTCTTTAGCCATTTTATTTATTGATAAAATTATTAATTAATGTTTTCTATATCTAGTTTTTTATTTGCTTTCTATATAGAACTTTAATATATGAATCCAAGCAACCACAGTGGTATTCTGTTTTCTTTTCCCACTTCTGTATTGTATCGAGCATATATGGTGTCTGGATTACATCTTTGTTTGTGCTCGCTTTGAGCATCTGAAATTTTGAATTTGATATTGCCGTCAACCATGAAGAAATGGTCTTTGGATGCTTGGTTTACCTTATGGTCTTTCCATAATGAATTTACAAAAAAAGTCTCCATGACATCTTGGTCATTGATTTGTATTGGGTAGATGGCATACATCAGATTTGTATTATGCATCATCACCTTGCTAGGCTTTTTGGAAAATTCTTGTCCAACAGGGTATATCATGTTTATCAAGCGTGCGTCAGCTAGATATTTGATATAATTCATAACTGTGGCGCGGCTTGTTTCTATTTCGTGTGCTAGATTACTTATGTTTGGAGCTTTCGGACCTTCTACAGCCAATAAGTAAAATAGTTTTTTAATTTTTGTGAGATACTTTAAGTCAATTTGCTTAATAAGCAGAATATCAACTTCGGTCATCATATTCATTGTCTTGAGCAGATTCTCAGAAAAGTTGCGGTTTTCAAGAAAGAATGGGTAGAAACCATGATGAATATAATCATGAAAGAATTTCAAAGGACTAACTTTCGGGAGAATATCCTTTATTATGTGTTCGTGGTTTTGAAGAATTTCGTCTAGTGTGTATGGACGGAAATTATTTCCTGTTTGCAAATTTAAAAATTCACGGAATGAAAATCCTCTTAAATTATAACTTTTAACAATACCGTTTAATTCAGGATTTTCTTCTTTCAGACGCATTACGCTACTTCCTGTGAATACAATTTTCAAGTTAGGAAAATTGTCGTAGCACTTGCGTAATTCCTGACTCCAGTTAGGCTGCTTGAAAACTTGGTCTATAAGTAATACTTTTCCACCTTGAGCGGCAAAGTCGCCAGCAAACTCAGCAATGCCTTTTCCCTGAAAATAGAAGTTGTTCATGTTGATATATAAGCAACGGCGATCATCAGGACCGAACTTCTCTTTGGCATATTGCAGTAGGAAAGTGCTTTTTCCAACGCCTCGTGTACCCTTAATGCCAATCATACGATCATTCCAATCAATCTCGTCCATTAGGGTTCGACGTACTGGTGCATCTGTATGCTCAACAAGATAAGCGTGTGTGCTAAAGAAAGCTTCCATATATTTGAATAAGTTTGTTTTATATAATCCAATGCAAAGATAATACTTATTTCTATATTTGCAAACTCTAGATTACAAAAAGTTTTCTTTTTTTCATAATTTAGCACATAGCGAGTATTTTTTCAATGTCTCTTGGAAAATACTCAATTTCAAGTTTGTGTTCTTTTTCGGCGATATCTTCTACGGTGTCTTTCTCTGTTATTGGTGTTGTATGTTGAAATATTATTTCGCCACCATCAATTTCCTTGCTTACCCAATGTACAGTCATTCCTGTTTCTTTCTCTCCTGAAGCCTTGACAGCTTCGTGAACGTGTATGCCATACATTCCGGGACCTCCAAATTTAGGTAATAGGGCAGGGTGAATGTTGATTATTCGTTTATTGAAATTATTTATAAGAAAATCTGGAATGAAAAGCAGAAAACCTGAAAGGACAATAAAATCAATCTTGTTTTCCTTTAGAATAGGCATGAGAATATTCTCATCGTTGAATTCTTTTTTTGAGACCACGATAGTCTTGATGCCTTGTATTTGTGAATTTTCAATTACTGGCGCTGTCGACTTGTTAGAAACAACAAGCTTGATTTCGGCAATATCAGAATCAGCGAAATAATTAATAATATTTTCGCAGTTAGTTCCTTTACCTGAGGCGAATATTGCTAAATGTTTCATGTTGCTATTATGTTGATCTGCACTGTTAATTAAGTTGTTTACTCATCGTTGTCTTCATCTCCAAAACCAAATATTGCTGGGTCGACGAAAGTGTCTAATGCTCGGCGGTCTTTTTTTGTTGGTCGGCCAGTACCTCTGGATCTGTCAACAAAACCGCTTATTCTGTTCATTTCCAATAATTCGTATTGCTTTGCATCTGTGACATTTTTATATATTTCAGGTAGTAGTTTTGCGCCTACTCTGTGTTCTATGCATTTTAATACCTTAAAGGAGTAAGTTATTGGAGATTTCTTTACGCTTACGGTTTCTCCGGCTTTTATAGTGTGACTTGGTTTGACGTTTATACCATTAATTGTCACACGTCCATTTTTACATGCATCGGCAGCAAGAGAACGCGTTTTGAAAATTCTTGTTGCCCAAAGCCATTTGTCTATTCTCGCTACTTCTGCCATAAAAATTATTTCTTACCTAGTTTATTAAACTGATTCATCGTGATATCAATACCTGCAAGTGCAAAACTCTTTATTATTTCGCATGCGTTATCAATACTTGGCTGCAACACTTTCATGTCTTCGTCACTGTATCGTCCAAGCACCCAGTCAATCTGACCGCCTTTTGGATATTCGTTTCCGATACCCATTCTTAGTCGCGCATAGTTCTGACCGATAAGTTGCTGGATATTTCCAAGCCCATTATGTCCACCGTTGCTTCCGCTGCTCTTTAATCTGAAAGCACCTAACGCTAATGCAACATCATCACTTATAACAAGGAGTCTGCTTTGGTCGATATTTTCTTTGTTAAGCCAATATCTAACAGCATTTCCGCTAAGGTTCATGAATGTAGTAGGCTTTAGTAATATAATTTTTCTACCTTTTATATTTGTCTCAGCTACAAAACCATAGCGTTTGTCTTCAAAACAAATATTGGACGCTTTTGCAAAAGCGTCCAATATCATAAATCCTGTATTGTGTCGAGTACCCTGATATTCATCACCAGGGTTGCCCAAACCACAAATTAAATATTTGTCCATACTTAATTATTCTGCAGCAGCTGCAGCACCTTCTTCAGCAGCGTCATCTGTAGCTTGCTGTGACTGACGTGTCATCTTAATAGAACATACAATGACGTCCTTGCTTGTAGCGATTTCAAGACCTTCGTATGAAAGCTCACCAACCTTGATGCTCTTACCAATCTTCAAAGCAGTTACATCAATATCAAGATGCTCTGGAATCTGCTGATAAGGAGCTGTTATGTTAATCTTACGCATAGTAAGGTTCATACGACCACCATCACGAACACCCTGTGCAAGACCTACAAGCTTAACAGGAACACCCATTGTGATAGGCTTCTGATCGTTAACCTCGAAAAAGTCAACGTGAAGAGGAGCGTCTGTTACTGAGTGGAACTGAATTTCCTTAAGGATAGCTGTATGATGCTCGCCATCAATGTTAAGATTGATAACGTAGATGTGAGGAGTGTAAATTATCTTACGAAGTTCGCTGAATGGAGCTGCGAAAGAAAATGCCTCAGGAACGCCGTTAGCGTCCTTCTTCTCACCATAGATATTACAAGGAACCAAGCCCTGCTTACGAATTTCTTTAGAAGCTTTCTTGCCAAGGTCTGCACGCTTCTGACCTGTTACATTAATCTCTTTCATAATTGTGTTACTCTAAATTAAATGTTCTTTTATTAATTCGCCATCACCACGGGAAAACCTCCCGGAAAAAGCGCTGCAAAGTTACGCCTTTTTTGTTTATCGTGCAAATTAATTGCTGCTTTTGTCGAAATATCCTTCTTTTTTCTTGCATATTCAGTTGAAAAGCTATATTTTTGCACAATAAAAATATTATTGTATATAGGAAAACAACAAATTAAGAGAATGATCAATCGCGAACTTATAAGAATTAAGGTAGTCCAGTTAACCTACGCATATTATCAAAATGGTAATAAGAATATTGATACGGCAGAGAAGGAACTCTTCTTTAGTCTTTCAAAGGCTTATGATTTATACAATTATTTGCTTCTGCTTATAGTTGATATTACTAGAGAGGAGCGTCATAGGATAGAAATAGCTACTCAACGTGCTCAACGAGAAGGTACAGAGGTGCCATCTCAAAAATTTGTTTATAACAAATTTGCAGTACAACTGGAAGAGAATAAAATGTTGAATGAATTTGTTGAAAGTCAAAAACTGACTTGGGCAGATGATATTGAATTTGTACGTAAACTATGTAATCAGATAGAAAGCAGTGAAGATTATAATGAATATATGAACGCTGAAGAGTCTGATTATGAAACAGATAGAGAATTGTGGCGTAAACTATATAAATTGTTTATACTGAATAATTCTGATTTGGACTCATTGTTAGAAGAAAAGAGCTTGTATTGGAATGATGATAAGGAAGTTGTTGATACATTCGTGTTGAAGACAATTAAACGCTTTGAAGCTGATAACAAGAATAAGCAGGAAATACTTCCTGAATATGGTGATGAGGAAGACAAGGATTTTGCACGTAAGTTGTTCCGTGCAACGATTCTTAATGCTGACCAATATCAACATTATTTGAGTGATGCTAGTCGTAATTGGGATTTCAGCAGACTTGCATATATGGATATCGTAATAATGCAGATTGCTATTGCCGAAATGCTTACATTCCCAAATATTCCTGCAAGTGTTACAATAAATGAGTTTGTAGATTTGGCTAAATTGTATAGTACTTCACGTAGTGGTGGATATATAAACGGTATGTTGGATTCAATAGCTCATTTCTTCGTTGATAATAACATGATGATGAAAACATTAAGAAATAAAGAAAGTAAATAATATATTAACTAAAAAGGATTTATTAATATGAATACAATGCTATTGGCTGCTCAGGCAGCACAGGGTGGTGGTATGGGCATGATTATCATGATGGTCGCTATCCTTGTTATCTTCTGGTTGTTTATGGTTCGTCCTCAGCAGAAGAAACAAAAGGAAATACGTAAGTTCCAGAATTCTCTACAAGAGGGCTCTAAGGTTATTACCGGTGGTGGTATATATGGTACTGTTAAGCGTATAAATATGGAAGATGAATCTGTTGATATTGAAATAGCAAAAGGTGTTGTTATTACAGTAAACAGAAGTTATGTATTCGCTAACGCATCATCTAAGATGCATAATGCATAATATAGCTAAAATATATAAATTTGTCAGAAACTTCCTCTTTTCTTCGGTGAATAGGGAGTTTCTGATTTTTTTGTTTTTTCTCGGTTTGAGTGGAACTTTTTGGCTTCTCATGACATTAAATGAAACTTACGAGGAAGAACTAGCCATACCAGTACGTCTTGATGATGTACCAAACAATGTTGTTGTTACTCAATCTTGTAGTGATACTGTATATGTAACGGTTCGTGATAAAGGTTTTACTCTTGTTACATATTTATATACCAATAGAATTACCCCTATTTTAATAGATTTTGATTCGTATGCAGATAAGGATGACGGTAAAGGCGTTGTTCCTTTATCTGATTTGCAGAAAATGATATCGCAAAGGCTTTCTGGATCTTCAAAGATAACCTCTATTAAGTCTCATTCATTGCCATTCTTCTTTAATTATGGACAATCAAAGCGTGTACCAGTTCGTCTTGCAGGTGATGTGAATCCTGGTAAAAGTTATTATATATCGCGTATTAAATTCTGGCCTTCTACTGTTACCATTTATGCTAACAAGGCATTACTAGACAGTGTTAAGTATGTATATACTCACGCTCTATATTTAAATAATGTAGAGGATACTGTTATGCGACGGGTTCCACTTCGCCCAATTAATGGTGTCAAGATGGTTCCTTCTGTTGTCAAAATTGGCTTATATGTTGATATTCTTACGGAAGAGAGTGTAGAGGTTCCTATTGTCGCTGTAAATATGCCAGAAGGTAAGGTCTTGCGCACGTTCCCTTCAAAAGTTAATGTTAAGTTTACGGTTGGATCAAGCTTATTTAGAAATGTCAAGCCCGAACAATTTATGGTTGTAGTGGATTATAATGATATTTTGGCTCATCCTTCAGACAAGTGCATTCTAAGATTACGACAGCATTCGCGTGATGTAACAATGGCGCGATTGGAGATGAAACAGGTCGATTATCTTATAGAACAGCAATAGGGTATTTTAATATAGTGAAAGATAATCGTAAGATAGCCATAACGGGTGGCATAGGTGTAGGAAAGAGTTACGTTTGTTCTCTTTTGGATGTTCGTGGCATTCATGTATATGATTGTGATGCCGCGGCTAAAAATCTTATTGCCCAAAACAAAAGTCTTCAAGCAGAATTAAATTTACTATTAGGTAAGGATGTATTTATTAATGGAATCTTTAATAAGCATGTCTTGGCTCAATTCTTATTAGAAAGCGATGATAATAGAATTGCTGTAAATAGTATTATTCATCCAGCAGTTGCAAACGATTTTATTAGTAGTGGATATAACTGGCTTGAGAGTGCTATTCTCTTTGATAGTGGATTCAACAAGAGGATAGCTCTTGATAAAGTCATTTGCGTAACAGCTCCAGATGAAGTTCGTATCTCAAGAATAATGCTGCGTGACAACATTTCACGTGGTAGGGCTTTGGAATGGATAAATAAACAAATGCCCCAGAAAGAAATATTAAGTATGTCTGATTTTGAAATTGTCAATGATGGCATAGCAAATCTTGAAGAACAAATAGACAGAATATTATCAATAATTAAATAATTTATAACAATAAATCATTAAACAAAAATGGAAACAATTCTTTCAATCTCAGGAAAACCAGGACTTTACAAGCTGGTTTCTCGTGGTAAAATGAATCTTATAGTTGAAACATTAGACGGAAGTCATAAACGTATTCCTGCATTTGCTACAGATCGTGTAACAAGTCTTGGTGATATAGCTATGTACACTGCTGATGAAGATGTACCATTGTGGAATGTGCTTGACAATTTGAGCAAGAAAGAGGATTCTAAAGAGTCTTCTTTGAATTACAAGAAATCAAGTAGTAAGGAACTTCGTGATTATTTTGCTGAAATATTGCCTAACTTTGATCAAGATCGTGTTCACGATAGTGATATAAAGAAGCTTATTCAATGGTATAATATTCTAATCAAGGCTGGTATTACTAACTTTGAGGAGGCAATGTCACCAACTCAGGGTGATAATGTTGATGATCGTAAGGATGCTGAATAAAAGTAATTATAAAAATCCCCGGAATATGTTTTTATATTCCGGGGATTTTTGTTTATTATTTAATTCTTCTTCTCAAGTACTTGTTTAAGAAATCTAGGAGTATATCCCTTGTTGCTTTTAACAATTTCTTCTGGTGTTCCTGTAGCCAGAATCATTCCTCCGTTTCTACCACCTTCTGGACCAACATCAATTATATAGTCTGCAAGTTTTATCACATCCATATTATGTTCAATGATGATAACCGTATTGCCTCTGTTTGTGAGTTTTTGAAGTACATCCATAAGTATTCTTATGTCTTCAAAATGAAGTCCAGTGGTTGGTTCGTCAAGAACATATAGCGTCTTACCTGTGTCTTTCTTTGCAAGTTCTGTAGCAAGTTTCACGCGTTGGCTTTCACCTCCAGAAAGGGTAGTGGAACTTTGACCTAGTTTAATATACCCCAAGCCTACATCTTGCAGAGTCTTTATTTTAGGTAATATGCTAGGCACATTCTCGAAAAAATCTACTGCTTGGTTAATTGTCATATCAAGTACATCGGCAATAGACTTTCCCTTAAATCTTACTTCAAGGGTTTCTCGGTTATATCTTTTGCCATGACAAACTTCGCAAGGTATCATTACATCAGGAAGGAAGTTCATTTCTATGGTCTTGTATCCGTTACCGCTACAAGCCTCACATCTGCCACCTTTTACATTAAAAGAAAATCTTCCAGGTTTATAACCTCTTATCATAGCCTCAGGAAGATTTACGAACAAACTTCTGATGTCACTGAACATGCCTGTGTACGTTGCCGGATTGCTTCTCGGGGTTCTGCCGATAGGGCTTTGATCAACATTCACAATTTTGTCTACATTATCTATGCCGCTAATTTTATCATATTTCATCGGCTTTTTTAAAGATCTATAGAAATGATGAGACAAGATAGGCTGTAATGTCTCATTTATAAGTGTTGACTTGCCAGATCCTGATACACCGGAAATTACAATAAGTTTACCAAGTGGAAATTCTACATCTACGTTTTTAAGATTATTTCCCTTTGCACCATATATCTTAATGCTCTTTCCATTTCCTTTCCTTCTTATTGCAGGAATTTCAATCTGTCGTTCGCCGTTGAGATAATCAGCTGTTATTGTATGTTTCTTCAACATTTCTTCAGGAGTTCCCTGAAATACCACTTCACCACCTTTCCTTCCAGCTTCTGGTCCAATATCTATAATCCAATCTGCTGCACGCATCATGTCTTCATCATGTTCAACAACAATCACTGTATTTCCAATGTCGCGGAGTTCCTTAAGAGATTTTATCAAACGGTCGTTATCGCGTTGGTGCAAACCGATACTAGGCTCGTCAAGTATGTAAAGCACGTTGATTAACTGACTACCAATTTGCGTGGCAAGTCTTATTCTTTGACTTTCACCTCCAGATAGAGTAGCGCTTTGTCTGTTGAGTGATAAATAGTCGAGTCCAACTTCTAAGAGAAATGACACACGTGTTCTGATTTCCTTTAGAATTTCTGTTGCTATTTTTTTCTGTTGCACTTCCATATGCTCTTCAACATTATCAAGCCAGTCTTTTAGGTCATTGATATCCATATTGGCAACTTCTGTGATATTCTTGTCCCAAATCTTATATGAAAGAGCCTCTTTATTCAATCTTTGTCCTTTACATTCTGGACATTCTGTTGTTGCAAGAAATTGGTCAGCCCATTTCTTTCCTGATGTTGAATCATCATTCTCCATTACTGTTTGAAGATATTTTATGATACCGTCAAAGTTTACGAAATAATCTGATGTTGTATGTACTAGACTTTTTTCAATCTTTACATTTTCCAGACTACCGTATAGAATTTCATCTACTGCTTCTTTTGGAATATCCTTAAATGGTGTTTTGATATTGCAATCATATTTTTGCAAGATAGAATCTATTTGCCAAAATATCATCTGGTTTTTGTATTTGCCAAGTGGAATTATAGCACCGTCATGGATATTTATTTTCGTATCGGGAATAACCTTTTTGAGATCAATCTCATTTACATATCCCAAACCTTTGCAATGAGGACATGCTCCTTCTGGAGAATTGAATGAGAATATGTTGGGTGCTGGGTCTTTATATGAAACACCAGACGTAGGACACATAAGCCTTTTTGAAAAATATTTGGCTTCGTCAGCGTCTTTGTCTAATATCATGATTAGTCCATCGCCTTGTTTCATGGCAGTCTGAATACTCTTAGTGAGCCTTTCATGAGATACGTCCTCCACTTTCATCTTGTCTATTACGACTTCAATGCTGTGGTTTTTGTATCTATCAGTTTTCATTCCACGGACAATTTCCTTTATCTCGCCATCAATTCTGATATACAGATATCCCTTTCTACGCATACTGTCAAACAGTTCGCGATAGTGACCTTTACGGTTTCTAACTAATGGAGCCAGTATGAAAATCCTTTTTTCAGAATAGTTGTCGGTAATCATTTCAATTACCTTTTCTTCTGTGTACTTGACCATCTTTTCACCTGTAACGTAACTGTATGCAGTTCCTGCACGTGCATATAGAAGTCTTAGGTAGTCATATATTTCTGTCGTAGTACCAACAGTAGAACGCGGATTCTTATTTGTCGTCTTCTGTTCAATGCTGACAACAGGACTTAATCCAGTAATCTTGTCAACATCAGGTCTTTCCATGTTGCCGAGAAAATTACGGGCATAAGCCGAGAAAGTCTCAATATATCTTCTTTGTCCTTCGGCGAATATCGTGTCGAAAGCAAGTGAAGACTTGCCTGAACCCGAAAGACCTGTAATGACAGTTAGTGAATTGCGGGGGATTTCTACATCTATATTTTTAAGATTGTGGACTCTCGCTCCCCATACATTTATCTTTTTATCTTCTCTTTTCATAAAGAGCTAATACTATTAATTACTGATTGTTAGTTATTTGATGTGCCAGATGATTCCGTATAGCCACGAAGAATATTAACGTCTCGTTTGATGCTATACTTCTTTCCATCAGCACCTGTAGCTTTTACCAAAACAAAATATACACCATCCTTAACGTCCTTGCCGTTATATTTTCCGTTCCATCCATCATTTATGTCATTCCATTCATATAGTTTTTGTCCCCATCGGTTAAATATATATGCATGGAAATCAATAATACTCTGGTAGTTGCTTTTTGCTTTATATATATCATTTATGCCATCTCCGTTTGGAGAAAAGGCATTTGGCATTTCAAGTTTACTTGTTGATAGTGTTATAGTTAAAGGGTCGGATGTCTGTTCTATAACATTATTTCCATTGGTGAATTTGGCATAAAGTACAATGTTGTGAGTACCAGATTTCGTAAATGTATATTTGGTATCCTGCTCGTATCTTACTAAGTAGGGGATGGTATCATTTTCTGCCATGAATTTCCATTCGTAATATGTTGTCCACCCATCAGTATTTTCGGGCTGTGCGTAAAAAGTGGCTGTTACTGGTGCAGAGCCGTCATAGTTTCCTGTAGTTTCTTTTCCTTCGGAATCTATTATAGTTACTGTTGGTGATACAATAGGAGAAATATCCGCCAATGACATGTTGACGGTAATAATGCATAAAAACAATACTATTGATATCTTAATTTTCATTCCTATTATATATATTTGTGCAAAGTTACTAAAAAGATAACACATCAGATGTGGTGTAATGACATATTTTTTGTATTTTTGCACTTGTAAGTTAAAATTTAAAGATTATGAGTCATTTTTACAGAAATATACTACTTATTGTCTTGTTGTTGTCAAGCAATATAATTTGGGCTGCCGATAATGTTATGGAGAATCCAAAAAGTAAGAACTCTATCTCTGTAGGTGTAATGCTGCCACTGCATAATGTTGATGGTGACGGTCGTAGGATGATAGAATATTATCGTGGTCTTCTTATGGCGTGTGACCAATTGAAGTCGGAAGGATTCCATATTGATATTCATTCATGGAATGTACCTGTTGATGCAGATGTCAAGCAGACTTTATTGGATAGTTACGCAAATAAATGTGATTTGATTTTCGGACCACTTTATTCAAAACAAGTAAAACCTCTTTCTGAATTTTGCAAGGCATATAATATTAAACTTGTAATCCCATTCTCAATAACAGGTAATGATGTAGCTTACAATACCAATATATATCAAGTATATCAAGATAATGCAAGGGTTAATGCTTCTACTATTAATGCGTATATAGAACGCTTCGGCGAAAGTCATCCTGTATTTATAGATTGTAATGATTCTACTAGTAGAAAGGGTGATTTTACGTCAAGCCTTCGTAAAATCCTTGACGCTAAAAAAATATCTTATAATATTACAAATCTCAAATCATCAGATGACTCTTTTGTAAAGGCCTTCAGCCGCAGTAAACAAAATGTTGTAATTCTTAATTCTGATCATTATAAGGAACTTAGTTTGGCTATAACTAAACTTGATAGAATGTCTTCACTTTATCCAGGATTTGTGGTTAGTATGTTTGGATATACAGAATGGCTGATATATGCTAATTATGATTTTAACAATTTCTGCAGATACGATACTTATATACCAACTGTCTTTTATCATAATCCATACTCAGCAGCAACAACTTCGTTAGAGAAAAGCTATAGAGGTTGGTTTAATGAAGAAATGCAACCGGCACAACCTCGTTTTGCAATTACAGGTTATGACCATGCTCAGTATTTCATAAGAGGTATTGCTAAATTTGGAAGTAAGTTTGTCGGTAGTAAATCACAAAATGTTTATTCTTCACTGCAAACCCCTTTGTGTTTTGAAAAAATAGGTAAAGGAGGATATGTGAATACAAGTTTTATGTTGATACATTATTTGTATAATCATAGTATAGAAAGTCTTGCATATTAATAAATAGAGATTAATCTCCATGTATTATTGGCTGAATATGAAAACTAAAGAAAAAATACTGTCAGGCGTATTCCTAATCCTATTTGGGGTCTTGCCTTTACACGCTCAGATAGGAGAGCACCGAGATGAATTTTCCATAGGTGTAAACGGGGGATATGTTATGAGTAATGTGGCTTTCGTGCCTAAAGTTAATCAAGGATATCATGGTGGAATTACCGGTGGTATATCTTTACGCTATAAAAGTGAGAAATATTTCAGTACTATTTGCTCTATAATGGCTGAAATAAATTATTCGCAGATAGGGTGGAAAGAAGATATCATGGATATTAATAATCAACCTGTAATCAATGCTACAACAAAACTGGCTGAAAAATATAGTCGAACATTAAACTATATTCAAGTTCCTTTTCTTGCACATTTAGCATGGGGAAAGGAATACAAGGGCATGCAGTTTTTTGTAAATCTTGGTCCTCAATTTGGTTATATGATTAGTGAGAGCACTGATATGAATTTTGAGTTAAGCAAACGTAATACTACAGCACGAGTGAATCCTGCAATTGCTCAAGACACAATGAAGGTTGCAAATAAGTTTGATTATGGAATCGCTGTTGGCGGTGGACTTGAGTATAGCCATCCTAAAATTGGTCATATACTTTTTGAAGCTCGATATTACTACGGATTGGCGAATATATATGGTTCGTCAAAGCGTGATTATTTTTCAAAATCGAATATAGGAAATATAGTTATAAAGGCTACTTATTTATTTGATATTTCTAAAACAAAGAAAACTAAAATATTAAAATCTAAATAATAACATTATGTTTGAAAATCAACCAAAAGGGCTGTATGCCCTTGCATTGGCTAATACCGGAGAACGATTCGGATATTATACCATGCTTGCTATCTTTGTTCTTTTCTTGCAATCAAATTTCGGATGGGGAGAAGGACTTGCCGGAACAGTTTATTCAACTTTTCTTATGTTAGTCTATTTCCTTCCAATAGTTGGTGGAGCTATGGCTGACAAAATTGGTTACGGTAAATGTGTAACATTTGGAATCATAGTTATGTTTCTTGGTTATTTGTTATTGGCGATACCTGCTGGTGCCGGTACATTAGCTATAGTAGTCATGTCTGGAGCATTGCTTATGATATGTATAGGAACAAGTTTATTCAAGGGAAATCTCCAAGTAATGGTAGGTAACCTTTATGATGATGCAAGATATTCTGGTCAACGAGATTCTGGTTTCTCTATATTCTATATGGCTATAAATATTGGTGCATTGTTTGCACCTACAGCAGCCTTGAAAATTATAGATTGGGCTAAAACTTCTCTTGGTGCAACAGAGCAGACCGCATATCATTATGCTTTTGGAGTAGCTTGTATTTCTCTGATACTTTCAATTGCTATTTATTATGGTTTCCGTTGGACATTTGCTCATGTAGACAATAGTGTGTCTGAAAAAGATTTTTCAGTAGAAGATAAGAAAGTTGAGACAGAAGTTGATGCCGCAGACACAAGATCTCGTCTTGTAGCTTTGTTCCTAGTCTTTGCAGTTGTAGTTTTCTTCTGGATGGCTTTCCATCAGAATGGTCTTACATTGACATACTTCGCACGTGACTTCGTCAAAAAGAGCAGCACTGGTGTTGAAGGTATGATGTTTAATGTTACAAATCTTGTGGCTGTAATTTTTATTATCTATTCTTTGTTCTCTTTGTTTCAGAGTAAAAAAATTGGTGGTAAATTAATATCCGTATTGGTAATATTAGCTTCTGCTGGTTATCTTTTCTATGACTACAGTCAATTACCTGTTAGTGGTGTTGAAATTTCTGCACCAATCTTCCAGCAATTCAATCCTTGCTTTGTAGTTGCATTGACTCCTATTAGCATGGCATTGTTTGGATGGCTTGCTTCAAAGGGTAAAGAACCATCTGCTCCACGCAAAATAGGTTATGGTATGCTTGTTGCTGGTTTAGGATATGTTGTAATGATAATGGCATCAATAGGTTTGAGTTATAATCTTACAGATGCACAGCGCGTTTCTCCAAACTGGTTGGTAAGTACTTATTTAATACTTACATTTGCAGAGTTGTTACTTTCTCCAATGGGTATATCTTTTGTAAGTAAGGTTGCTCCTGAGAAATATAAGGGTCTAATGATGGGATGTTGGTTTGGTGCTACTGCCATAGGCAACTTCCTTGTTCAGATACCAGCATACCTTTGGAAGGCAGTTCCATTGGTATATGTATGGGGTGTTCTTGTAACTTTATGTTTGGCTTCTTTCATTTTCATTTTCGTCGTAATGAAGAAGTTGGAGAAGGTTTGTTAATAAGATATTCTTCAATATAAATATAGTCCCAATGATACAATATGTCATTGGGATTTTTTTATTTCTTAATCCTGCATGCAACAATAGTTGCGAATACTGCGAAGATAATAAAAATTATTATTCCTGGTGTATAATCTATTCTTCCATTATAACTTGTAACAATATTCCCTACGGTCATTGGTACAAGCATCAGCCCTAGATTCTGTATATAATATATTATGCTATAAGCCGTACCGAGTTGCTTCAATGGTACAAGTTTTGGTACTGTAGGCCAAAGCACACTAGGAACTAATGAAAAGGCTATTCCCATCATGATCATTATTATTATCGGCATCCATGCTGTGCCTGCTCCAATAGGTGACAGGAGAAGTAATAATGATACTACCACGATAAGGCAACCTGTAACAAGAAGTTTTCTTGCATATCCATATTTATCATTTATGTATCCGAATAACGGTGTTAGAATAATTGTGCCATACGGAAGAATAGATGTAATCCATCCGGCAGCGATTATATTCATGTTATATTTCTCAACTATTATGTCTGTTGCAAATTTCAGAAATGGCCTGATGCTGCTGTAAAAGCTTACGCAGAGTAGGGCAATGAGCCAGAAATCTATATTCTTTAATAGTGTTGTTATGGATTTTATATTATATGGTTCCTTATCTTCTTCTGTATTTATATTTCTTTCTTTTATTATTCCATCGAATTTCACATTATATATAATAAACAAAAAGAAACCTAATAATAGAATGATAGTGCCAACTAATAATGATGCTTGAATACCTCCGAAATTAAGGGCAATAATAGGACTGAAACTGATAGCACTAGCGGTTCCAAGTCTTGCAAGAGCAACTTGTATTCCCATTGCAGATGCTAGTTCATGTCCTGTAAACCATTTTGTTATAACTTTAGAAACAGTGATACCAGTGATGTCACATCCAACTCCGAAAACTCCGAATCCCAAAGCTGCTACCAGTACCTGTAATTTTATATGCTGAGGAATAAGTCCGAATAATGTAAGTTGTAAATCTGTATAATTTAGTGCAGAGATGTATTTAATGGCAATAAAGTTTATTAAGGCACCGCAAAACATCATTCCTGTGGCTAGAATACCAGTGAAACGAATCCCCATTTTGTCAAGGATGATGCCGCCAAAGAATAACATGAAAAGAAAGATGTTGAATATGCTGTAGCTACCTGCGTAAAATCCATATTCAGCTGTTGTCCAATTCATGCCGCCCTTGTCTAAGGGCGATTTAAGGTTTGTAGTAAGTGGGGAAACAATATCCCAAAATACATATCCCATCATCATAATAATCGCTACGATTAACAGAACTGTCCATCTGGTGGTCTTGTTGTTTCCCCACATAATTTATGTCTAATCTATTTTTTTATATTGGCCTTCTGCAATCCGTAGTTTTTCTTCTTGTCTATTATCAAAAGAAGAGTAGCTACAATAACTGCCGCTACACCAAATCCTGCAAATATGCTCATTGATGTGGTGTATGAAGGGTCATAGTCGTTGACCTTTCCTATCAATACAGGTACTAGGGCAAGTCCAATATTCTGGATGAAAAAGATTATTGCATAAGCACTTCCTAAAAGCTTCATCGGAATAATCTTTGGCACGCTTGGCCACATTGCCGAAGGTACAAGTGAAAAGGCTATACCTAATATAATCATTATAATAACGGCAAACCATCCGTAAGGAAGAATGTGCAGAGCGAAGATTATGTGAATAACTGTAAGTATTATACTTCCTATAAGCATAAGTGTTGCACCTTTACCCACCTTATCATATATTGTTCCGAAAAGTGGTGTGAGGAATATTGTCCCGAATGGGATAAGTCCTGGCAAAATACCTGCAAAACGTTCGCTGACACCATAATTAGCAACCATTAGTTTTGTTGCAAATTTGAGGAATGGAAATACTCCGCTGTAGAATAGCATGCAAAGTAATGTTATGCACCAGAAGCCCGGGTTAGAGAATATTAAGCCCAAATCCTTGAAACGAAATTGTTCACTTTCGTCAGGTTCTTCAGGAGAATTACTTTCTTTACGTCCAGCTTCTTCTACTGATCTGCTGAGCTTCTTATCCATTACGTTGTATACGAAGAAAGAGAGTGCACCAATAATTAATAGTACGGCACCTAGAAGTACAGGTGCACTTACCTTGTCATGAAATGCTTTCGCTACAGGTAATGAAATCATCATGGCTGCTGCTGTTCCTAAACGTGACAATGCAACCTGAATGCCCATAGCTAGTGCCAGTTCATGACCGTTAAACCATTTTGTGATAATCTTTGATACTGTGATTCCGCATATTTCGCATCCCATTCCGAATATAGAAAATCCCAAAGATGCAACTGCCACAGACATAGGTATGTCAAAGTTGATTGCACTTATAGTGAAATGCTCATTACCGAAGTTTGTTGATACACCAATATACTTGATGATAACACCAATAACCATAAAGCTGCAAGACATCAAACCGGTAAAACGAATTCCCAATTTATCCAAAATGATACCTCCTAAGAAAAGCATCAATAGGAATACGTTAATATAACTGTATGATCCTGCAAAGAAACCGTAGTCAGAAGATGACCATCCTAGTCCGCCATCTGCTGTAGTCTTTGTGAGCAAAACTTCCAATGGAGACATCACATCTGTAATGAAATATCCCATCATCATAGTAAATGAAACTATCAGAAGCGCTGTCCATCGTGCTCTTGGTGAATCACTAAGTATTTGTCTTATTTTCTCTGCCATAATATTATTTTATTTTATTTTTTCAGCCATTTATCCAACCAGTTGAAGAATGTTCTTTGCCACAAAATACCATTTTGTGGTTTCAATACCCAATGGTTTTCATCAGGGAATAAAAGCATCTCTGCAGGAATACCACGCATTCTTGCAGCATTGAAAGCTCCCATACCTTGATTGGCGTTTATACGATAGTCCTTTTCACCATGTATGACAAGAATAGGGGTATCCCATTTATCAACAAACTTATGAGGGCTATTATTATATGTTTTTACAGCGTTTGCACTAGCATTTTTGTTCCAGAAAGCGTCTTCATATTCCCAGTTGCTGAACCATGCCTCTTCTGTATCAGTGTACATACTTTCAAGATTGAATGCTCCGTCATGTGCAATGAAAGCTTTGAAACGTTTGTTGTGATGACTTGCAAGATAATATACAGAGAAACCTCCAAAACTTGCTCCTACACATCCAAGACGATCTTTATCAACAAAAGGTAATTCTGCTGCGTCATCAATAGCACTAAGATAATCATTCATGCATTGACCTGTCCAGTCTCCGCTTACTTCCTCGTTCCATTTACTTCCGAATCCAGGTAATCCTCTACGGTTTGGTGCAACTACAATATAGCCGTTTGCTGCCATAATCTGAAGATTCCAACGATAACTCCAGAACTGACTTACTGGACTTTGTGGTCCACCTTCGCAGAATAATAGAGTAGGGTATTTCTTATTGACGTCAAAATGTGGTGGTAGGACAAGCCATACTAGCATTTCTTTACCATCAGTAGTCTTAACCCAACGCTGTTGAGTCTTTCCCAAGGCTAGTTGGTCGTAGATATGCTTATTCTCGAATGTTACTTGTTCTACTTTTGCTTTCTTTTCCTTACCTGGTTTGACGATATATAGTTCATCACCATATTGATGTGAATGACGGCTTGCTAGAAGGTAATTGCTATTGTTAGCTAGCTGTACGCTTCCGTAATCATACCAACCGTCAGTTATTTGCATTATCTTTCCTTCAAGATTTGTCTGGTATAGCATTTCTGTTGCATGCCAAACTCCCATGAAATATATATTCTTTGAATCCTTGCTCCAGCAGTAGTCGTCTACATTTGAATCGAAACTTTCTGTTACGTATTTCTTTTTGCCAGTTGCAATTTCCATTACGCAAAGTCTATTGCGGTCACTCTCGTAACCGTTACGTTCCATACTTTGCCATGCAATATATTTACCGTCAGCCGAGAATTTAGGATTTACGTCATATCCAACATGCATGTCACCTTTTTGATGATTCACATCTTGGTCTTTCATGCTCTTAGTGGCATCAATTATTGGCTCTTTGTAGCCTGCTGGCTTGCATAAGTTTACAGTATTCCCTGTCGCAAGATTATAAAGATATATGTCTGTGTCAGTGGAAATAGCGTATTCAACACCTTCCTTCTTTCTACTAGTGTATGCAATGCTCTTAGAATCAATGCTCCATGCAATCTGTTCAATACCACCAAATGGCGCTACTGGTGACTCGTATGGTTGACCCTCCATAATATCTTTAGCATTAGCGATACCATCACTAGTTACTTCTGCAACAAAAGGATGTGCGATAGTTTCTACATAATGGTCCCAATGGCGATAATTCATGTCTGTGATAAGACGTCCGCTTGCCTTTGGAAGATCATTTGGATTCTTTTTAATAGAACCATAATATGGAATGCTCTTTATAAAGACGACTCTCTTTCCGTCAGGAGAGAATTTAAAGCCTTCTACAGTTCCGTCTGTATTTGAAAGTTGCTTACGTTCACTTCCGTCAGCATTCATACTCCATATTTCACCACTGCGTATAAATGCTATTTTCTTTCCGCTTTCAATCCACGTAGCGTCACTTTCACTCTTTTCGTCTTTAGTGAGTTGACGTTTGTTCTTACCGTCAGCATTCTGTACGAAAAGCATTGTGTGGCTCTTGTTTTCCTTAACACTGTAGTATGATACTTGATAAACAATTTGTTTACCGTCAGGTGATGCCTCAGAAGAACCAATTCTTCCCATAGCCCAAAGTGCTTCTGGTGTCAATAGGTCTGATTCTAGTTTGATGTTGTTTGGTCCAATCATTGTTTGGGCATCAATTTTTGGCGATACAGCCAGCAGCGTGGCTGTCATTGCTAAAGCAATAGTTTTATTCATTGATGTAATTAAAAGTAAAAAACCACAGATTTCAGCATAAAGCACAGATTTTAATCTTTTCCAATATATAATAGGTATATATTAAAATCTGTGCAGTCTTTTGAATCTGTGGTTATCTTTATATTAAAGTCCTTTTTTCTTTTTGTTCAAGTCGTCTTGCTTTTTACGCAGTCCATCCTGTTGCTTATTCTGCATTTCCTGAATAGCTTGAAGACGAGCAGCTAGTCCGCTTGTTTTCTTGTTTGGATTATTTTGATTTGTATTATAACGTTTTTCCAAAATTCCCAAAAGTTTTTCATCGTTTGTAGTCTTACGCAAAGCCCACATAATGGCGGCACTGAAGAACAAACTTATGAAATAGTAGAAGTTAAGACCGGCACTGTAATCATTGAACATGAAGAAGAACATCAATGGCATAAGATACATCATCCATTGCATCATCTTCATTTGATCTGCTTGCTGACCTACCATTTGGTCTCTTTGCTGACGCATTGTCATAAGAGTATATAGTACATTTGCAATGCAGAACAGAATACAAGTCAAACTCAAGTGGTCACCGATAAGCCAGATATTTTTGTCCCATTCTAATATTGGGTCAAATGTACTTAAATCTTTTATCCACAAGAAACTCTCTCCACGTAGCTGTATGGCATTTGGCACAAAGTTGAACATTGCAATCCAAATAGGCATTTGTATCAGCATGGGGATACACCCGGATAAGGGACTGACACCGTATTTGGAGTATTCTGCCATCATGGCCTGTTGCTTTTGCATCTGGTCTTCTGGTTTGCTGAATTGTGCTGTCGCGGCATCCAATTTTGGCTTCAATACCCTCATCTTTGCAGAACTCATGTAGCTCTTCTTAACCATAGGATATGTTAAGAGCTTCAAAAGTAGTGTGATAAGAATCAAGATGATACCCATATTGATGTTCATGCCAGTAAGGAAGTCGAACACATAAAGCGTAAACCATCTATTGATTATTCTGAATAAAGGCCATCCTAGATATACAAGTCTTTCCATCTGTAGGTCTTTACCGAATTTGCTTTCGCCTTGTATTTTTTGTAAAAGACGGAAGTCGTTAGGACCATAATAGAAATCAAATTTGGAAGGAGTCTTACCGCTAGGGTCAAAGAATGTCTTCATCTTTGCCTCGTACTGTTTAAGATATCCAGACCCTTTCTCTTGTGGAATAGATGTCATAAGGGCATTTTCCTGAAAATCATTCTTTGCAATCATCACTGCACTGAAGAACTGATTCTTAAAAGCTACCCAGTCTGTCTTTTCCTCTATACTTTTGTCTAAATTTTCTTTACTTTCGTTCAGGTAGTCTGTTCCACCATCAGTCTTATGATACGTTAGTGTAGCATATCTGTTTTCAAAAGAAAAGCCTCTTTCTTGCTGTCTAGCTTTGTCTTTCCAATTAACATCCATATTCTGGGTGTTAGGAGCAAAAAGACCAGCCATACCTTGTGCGCTCATTTGCATGTGCAGCATATAGTCCTTTCCAAGTACATATTTAAGAGAAATCGTCTTTCCTGCTCCTGCTTGAGCAGTAAATGTAACAGTAGAGTCGGTAACTCCAGATGTCTGGAAATACAAGTCATTTGTACTTATGTTCACTTCTTTGGCTGTCAGAGTATAGTTCAAACTCTGATCTGCACCATCAAAAAGAGTTACATCCTTCTTGTCATTAGAACCGTCCTTCTTCTTGATGTCGTGTCCTACGTAATTTTTGATGACTGCTTTTTCTACAGTTGCACCTTTTGTATTAAAAGTAATCTCAATCTTGTTGTTTTTCAATACAAGCTTTTGTGCATCACCTTGAAGGGCGTCGTGAAATAGGGCAGTGGTATCTTCCAATACCTTCTTCTTTACCTCTTTCTGTTTTTGAGTCTGAGCCAGCTTAGCTGTCTTTTCTGACTCGACTTTATGTGCCTGAGCGATGGAATCCTGTACTAAAGCTTTTTCTTGTTCTTCTTTTGATGGTTGGTTGTACCAACTGAATCCTATTAGAACTGCTGCTATACACAGAAAACCGATAATGTTATTCTTATCCATTTATTATTTCTTATTAGCAATTGCTGTTTTTACAAAATCAACAAAAAGTGGATGTGGTTTCAATACTGTTGACTGATATTCAGGATGATACTGTGTACCAACATACCATTTCAAACCAGGTATCTCTATAATTTCAACCAAATCACTTTCAGGGTTGCGTCCAACACACATCATTCCATTCTTTTCGAATTCTGTCTGGTATTCGTTGTTGAACTCATAACGGTGGCGGTGACGTTCTTGAATATTCTCCTTCTTGTAGATGTCAAATACTCGACTTCCCTGTTTGAGGATACATTCGTAGGCACCAAGTCGCATGGTTCCACCCATATTTGATATATTCTTCTGCTCTTCCATAATGTCTATAACATTATGTGGAGTCTTTTCGTCCATTTCTCTACTGTTTGCATCTGCGTAACCGAGTACATTGCGTGCAAACTCAATAACCATCATTTGCATTCCTAAGCAAACTCCAAATGTAGGGATGTCATGGCAGCGTGTATAGTGTGCGGCAATAACCTTACCTTCAATTCCACGTTGTCCGAATCCAGGACAAATCATGATGCCGTCTTGCCCTTTCAATGCTTCGCCAACATTATCTTCCGTTATATTTTCGGAATTTATGAATGATATGTTTACTTTGTAGTTATTGTATGTTCCTGCATGTGACAAACTTTCGCGGATGCTCTTATATGCATCCTGAAGATCGTATTTTCCAACAAGACCAATGTTTACAGTATCTTGGGCATTCTTACGACGCTCGATAAATTCCTTCCATGGACCAAGTGATGGCGTTTCGCCAATAGGCTCACCTGTCTTGCGAAGAATTGCAGTATCAAGTCCTTGGTTCTGCATATTTACAGGAACTTCATATATAGAAGGTAGATCCTCGCTTTGTACTACGCAGTCAAAGTCTACATTGCAAAATGCGGCAACCTTTTTACGTATGTTTTCATCAAGATGCTTTTCTGTTCGTAGCACCAATATATCTGGTTGAATACCAATACTCTGAAGCTCTTTTACACTATGTTGTGTTGGCTTAGTCTTTAATTCTCCGGCAGCTTTCAGATAAGGTACATAAGTGAGGTGTACGTTTATGGCTCGTTTACCAAGTTCCCATTTCATCTGTCGAATAGCCTCCATGAAAGGAGCGCTTTCAATATCACCAATGGTTCCGCCAATTTCTGTAATAACGTAATCATAGTGGCTTTTCTGTCCAAGCAATTTAATATTGCGCTTGATTTCGTCAGTAATATGAGGGACAACTTGAATGGTCTTTCCTAAATAATCTCCACGGCGTTCTTTATCAATCACGGCCTTGTATATGCGACCTGTTGTCATACTGTTTGCCTTAGTGGTCTGAATACCAGTAAAGCGCTCGTAATGGCCCAAGTCTAGGTCTGTTTCCATTCCGTCTACTGTGACGTAGCACTCTCCGTGCTCATAAGGGTTTAGTGTTCCCGGGTCAATGTTAATGTAAGGATCAAATTTCTGAATTGTAATGTTGTAGCCTCTGGATTGCAGAAGCTTACCGATAGATGCACTTATGATTCCCTTTCCTAAAGAGGAAACCACACCCCCGGTTACGAAGATATACTTTGTTTCAGCCACGATAATGTAATTTTATAAAATTCAAAATGCAAATTTACGATTAAATTCCGATATCAGCAAGCGTTTTTCTCAGAAAGAATATGAAAATCCAATACTGGCATATTCCTTGTATTGCCAATAATTATATTTGCTATCGCGTTTGGTTCCATCATCAAAGCGTGGATATATGAATATATTGCTGCTGATATATCTGTTAAACTGGAATGTTATGGTGTTTTCCCATTCAATTTCAGTGCGTTTATATGTTGTGTATCCGTATAGGCGAGTTTTCCATTTTATCATGTCACTGAATTTCCATGAAAGGTCCAATGTACATTCAGAACCTAGGTCATGCAAAGTGTGGCTGCCTTCCTTTAGTCCATATCTTGTACTCAATGCGAGTCGGCTTACGTATTTAAAGTTATATGCGGCTGGCGCCAGATGAACAGTTCCCGTAAGTCTTTTGCCAAACCAGTCTACATTGTAATCCATACCTAGAGATAGGTTGAGGTTTAGTGGACTTGCGAAATCACTATATGTGAATGAGTCGTTATTTTTGTAGCCACGCATAAATTGTGTATATGCGAGAAGTTGAACGGTATAATACCATTTCTTCGTAGCTTGTAATCCGTATTTACCAGTATACCTCAGGAGGTCTTCTGTTGTTTTCAATGTATGCAGGCTGTCGCTTTGAGATGTTTGCAAACCTAATTTGATTTCAAGTTTGTTTTCCCATTTTATTTTTTGCTTGTTATTATAATTGGCTTGCAAAGTGGCAGCACCAACCATACTGTAATTACTTTCGCCACCTTTATACCAGTTGTCTGAAACATAGTTTTGAAGAAATTGCATATAGTAGTCTCCATTGTATGACCAAAAGTTAGGCTTGTATATGCTAATGCCAAAATCTTCTATTTCAGGTTCAATAGCTCTAGGAGAAATATGTTTTGTAAGTTGCTGCTCATCAGGTGTTATCCTGTGTTTTACTTCAAGTGTTGGTCCAATAATGTCAAGACGACTTTCTGTGGTGCCAATCAAGTCTGGTCTTTTGAGGTATAGTGACATCATAACATTGTCAAGAGCCTCGTTATGTTGATCATTTTTATTGCTTCTAAGGGCCAGTGTTCTATGTGATATACCTTTGTAAAAAGTTGGTGGTAAGAACAGTGGTGCATAGCTTGCTTTTGGGTAGAAAGATATGTATAGAGAGTCGTTGCCATATTGTGATAATGAATAATCAAAATCACTCTTGGCTGCTTCCATACTGTCGATGTACTTGTCGGTGAAAGCTGAATATTGTGTGCTGTGGTTTAGAGCCTTCATGTTTTGCGCCGCAGTTGGAGCTGTGATGCAGAAAGTCAAAACCAGTATAAATATTTTCCTGTATATTTTCATATCGCTTGCAAAGGTAAAAATAAAATGTTACTTTTGCAATATAAATATATGAAAAGAAATTTAATTATAATACTGTTTTTTGTACCACTTATTTTGGGCGCAAAGAATAAATTTGTCGACGAAAATAGGTTGAAGTCTGACATTATGAGATCATTGTCTGATTTTAGTAGATATATACTTGCAGATTTTGATGAATATAATGGAGTGTTTAAAGGTGAAAACACCATGGCTAGCGATGAAAAAGGGGTGCGCACTAATGTTGATTTGTCTATGATTTCAGCATTCTTGTGCAAATATGATAATAATGCATCTCCTGAATTGAAAAATATGGCGAGACGTTCTTTGGACTATGCTGTATCTACCCACAAGGCTGTTAGGTTGAAAGCTTGTCGTGATGGTAAGTATTGGGGCTCTACATCTAAATCAGATAATCAATGGGAAAGTTCTCTCTGGGCTATGTCTGTTGCTTATTCAGCATATTTTCAGTGGAATAATCTTTCTACAATTGAAAGAGAGAACGTGTATAAACTATTGAAGGCTGAATGTAATTATGAACTAGAACGCAACATCCCAACTGGATATATAGGTGATACGAAAGCTGAAGAAAACGGATGGGAGGTTGATGTGCTTGCTGCTGCGTTGGGGCTCTTTCCAGATGACGAACTTGCGCCGAAGTGGTTTAACCGGATGCGTGAGTTTGCTATAAATAGTTATTCTCATTCCTCAGATTCGCTAGATGAAACAATTATTGATCCACTTTATGACCAAACTAGAGTAAAAGATTTATATCGTGGGCAAAATCTGTATGATGATTATACATTGCAGAATCATGGGTTCTTCCATACTAGTTATCAGAATGTGGTAATTCAGGAATTGGGCGAGGCTGCATTGGCTTTAAGATTGTTTCAAGGTAAAAAACAGAAATGGCATACTAATGCTTTATTGCATAATTGTCAGAAAGTAAATGATGAGGTTCTGAATTGGTTTAGTCTTCGTGATGGTGAACAGGCTATGCCGAATGGAAATGACTGGAGCATGTTTCTTTATGATCAGATAACATCATATTCAACAATGGCTTGTATGTTGCCTGATAATAACATCAATGCGTTGGCTCTTGAAACAAAGGCTTTGAAACAGATATTGCGCCGACAGAATACTACTTCCGATGGTTCGTATCTTCTTCGTGCTGACGTTGGAGCGCGACGTATGGGAGTAGAGGCGCACAGATTAATGATGACTTGGCTTATTCATCATTGTTTTCCCGTTGGTTATGTTGATGTGAACGAGAGTGTATGGTGGACTAACTTTGGAAAGTCAAAAAGTAAGTTCTTTCCAAATCAAAATATTGTTTGCTCTTATGCTAATTCTTCTTTTTCATGTTTTAGTTGGAGTGTTGGAAAGCAAAGTTATACGGGATATTTCGCTCCATTTGACAGTGCCCATAATAATATAGTTGTTCCATTTACAGCGCATAATACTGGAAATTTTATCGGTTGGTTAAACGTTAATAATCGCAAGACAAATGCTATTCCTGCTTGCGACGGAAAGGTGGATATTCCTGTTTGTGGAAAAGGATGGAATTATAGTGGTCAATTGTTGACTAATGATAGTAGCTTACTTCATAAGTTTAATATAGTATCATCAATAGATGATAAAATAGTCTTTTCTGATAGCATCATAGCATTGCGAGATGTTGAAATAACAGGAGATTTTTCTGGACTTTTGGCGATAAGCATGGACCCATTTACCGCTACATCACGTCATTTCTCAACTGAAAATGATAGCTTTATTACAGATGGATCTGGATTACGCATAATGAATACACGATGGGTGAACATTGATGATTGTTTGAGCGTGATAACTCCAGACTATTCTACAATGGCATTTGGAGATATTACCAATAATAATTCAGTATTGACAGCAAAGCTGTATCCGTTATATAATGATAAAAAGAGAGCATTTAATAAAGGAGAGCTTGTTGCGAATAGTCGTGTGATATATATATGCAATATAACTGCTGAACAAACACGTGAGCTATTTGGAAAGAAAATGAGGTAAAACTAGTGCCTTTCAAGATTCTTAGTTTACACCCTAGTGGTAGTTTCGTTTTTTTTAATAATTGACATTAGAAAAAGCAAGAATGAAGATGCTTTCAGAGCATTTCTTTCTTTATGAAATGATGCGTTCCGAGACTGCTGAAAACCATAATATCGGCAATATGCCTGATGCAACTACGGATAAGACAAATACTCTGGGATTTGGAAAATCGTACATAGGTTTTGCAAATAAACTAACGTCGAAACGTCTATTGGCTGGCTATCAGTATGTTAGATGCACTTTTTGCAAAAACAAAGTGTCGAGCAAACGTCAAACGGCATTTCCGTTTCTATATAGAAACGCAAACTTTACATCGTAGAAACGTAAACTTGGTGTCGTAACAACGAAAACGTTTCCACGTATTAACGCAAACTTTATGTCGTAGAAACAAATTTTCGATAAAAAAAGGTTCTTCGTCAATTTAGGGGGACATCCTTCATAAATGGGCTTGAACAGACACTCTACCAGAAAAAGTTTTTTTAATGTCACTAATGTCATAATGTCACAAACCCTTTGTTTATAAGGGCTGAGCGAGTGACATTAAGTGACATTATCGGGCTAAAAGTGGCATTAAACTGCAA